>JAGPCC010000056.1 GCA_018058245.1 Verrucomicrobiales bacterium | reverse complement strand
GTCTGCCTCGTCGCAATTTCGATCACAAAATCTACGCTACTCCGGCTCTCCTTTGGAGTGGTGGCTCTTGTGCTGGCGCTCATCACCCTCTTTGCCGTTCCCGCGAGTTGAGGAGACTTTAAAGAGGGTTGGCTATGTCATCAAAGAGGGTTCCATGGAGAATTTGTCCGATGAAACAGCGGATTTCTTGAAAGAGATCGGGTTTTTAAACGTCTTTAGAATAGTCTACTCTATCCAGGTCATGCTCCGATATTTCTCTCTGCTCTTCGCTCTATCACTCTTCCATTCGTCCGCAAGCGCTCAGGATCCCACCTTTGACGATGTGGCGCGTTTTGTTGCGGGGAAACAGCTCAGCCCGGCGAGTCCTCTCCGTCGCCTTGAAGGACTCCCCTCTGTGCGCCGTCATATCACGGAATCGAATGCTCTTTCCAAAACGTGGCAGGACAGGCGCCTGAGCGTTCTACGCGACTGGGCCAAGGCAGAGATTCATCCCCGGATCTCCCGTCCGAAATTTATCAAATATCCTTTTAGCGGGCCGGACTTTGTCCATGCGGCCACTCTCTTCCCCGGCGCTGATGAGTACATCCTCGCGGGTCTTGAGTCCCTCGGGACCCTTCCAAATTTCCTCGCCATGTCCGATCCGGATCTTGATGCCTATCTCACTCACCTCAACCACACCCTTCGCAGTATCTCTCAGAGGAGTTTTTTTATCACCACGGAAATGCGGGAAGATTTTGGTAAGCAAGGTGTCGACGGGGTCTATCCGGTTCTCCTCTACTTCGCCGCCTTGACAAATCACGAGGTCATCAAGGGGCAGTTCATCAAGCTGTCGGAATCGGGCGAAGCCGTCGTCTCACTTGATCCCACTACCGCTGACGGGATCTGGTTGCAGATCCGCGCTACAGACCGACTCCCGGATTTTCCACCGACTCAGAGCCTCTATTATTTTAAAACGGATCTTTCCGATGCCGGATTTAAGGCGAACTCTCCCATGAAGGCCTTTTTGGATCAACGTCCGGGAGGAATGGGGTACCTCAAGGCTGCCTCCTACCTCATGCACACACCCGATTTCACGAACATTCGCAACTTCTTAGTGGGAGATTGTCAGTATCTGCTCCAGGACGAGTCGGGGATTCCCGCTGAGTTCTTTGCGACCTACTACAACACCACTTATTATGGGAATTACGTCGGGCCCATCGACATGTTCAAAGAATTCTACCAACCCTTTCTCGCCCAAGTGTACCAATCCGGTGCCGCGAAACCTTTGAACTTCGGGACGGGATATCGGATGAAGGATTCCGATGCGATCCAGATGTTCGGAATCAGGAAATAGGTGATTTTTGCATCGGGGTCTCATACAGTAGTCCCATGCAAAATCTCTTCCGATTCTGGCTCCTGGTTTTCCCGTTGGTTCTTTCAGCGACCGCTGCCCCGGAGAAACCAAACGTGATCGTCATCATGGCAGATGATCTCGGTTACGGAGATCTCTCATGCTACGGAGCGACGGGATTTGAGACTCCAAATATCGACCGACTCGCTCGGGAGGGCTTACGATTCACCGACGGGTACTGCACCGCTTCGACCTGTACGCCGACCCGCTATTCCTTCCTCACCGGAACGTATGCATTCCGCAAAAAGGGAACCGGGATCGCTGCTCCGAATAGTCCGGCGATCATCCCGGCTGGCACACCTACCATTGCTTCAATGCTGAAGAGTGTCGGCTACCGTACTGCCGTGATCGGGAAATGGCATCTCGGACTCGGCGGGAACGAGGGACCGAACTGGAACGGGGCGCTGAACCCAGGTCCCCTCGAGATTGGATTTGATTATTCTTTTCTCCTGCCAACGACGAATGACCGGGTTCCTCAAGTGTATGTAGAAAATCATCAGGTTCTCAACCTCGACTCTGCCGACCCGCTCTGGGTGGGGGATCAAAAACCGACGGAAGATCATCCCACTGGGATCAGTCACCGCGATTCGCTGAAGATGGACTGGACGCATGGTCACAACGGCACCATCCACAATGGGATCAGTCGTATTGGGTTTTACACGGGCGGCACCGCTGCCCGATTCCGGGACGAAGATCTCGCAGATAAATGGGTGGAAAAATCCCGTGCTTGGATAGACGAGAACAAAAACGAGCCGTTCTTTCTCTTTTTTGCGTCCCACGACATCCATGTTCCGAGAATCCCGCATGAACGATTCCAAGGAGTGACACCGTATGGCCTGCGCACCGATTCGGTCGTGCAACTGGACTGGTGCGTCGGCGAACTGATGAAAAAAATCGAAGATCTCGGGCTTTCAGAAAAAACACTCTTTGTCTTCTGCTCCGACAACGGTCCCGTCATGGATGACGGTTACGCGGACGGCGCTCTGGAAAAGGTGGGTGATCACCATGCCGCCGGTCCTTTCCGCGGAGGCAAATACAGCATCTACGAAGGGGGCACGCGGACTCCCTTTATCACCCGCTGGAAGGGGAAAATTTCTCCCGGTATATCGGGCGAAGTCGTTTCGACGATCGATCTCTATGGGAGCCTTGCAGCCCTGACCGGTGCCGCGATGCCCACAGACGCTGCGCTCGATACGATGGATCTCCTCGCCGCCATTACCGGCGAGGAGAATGCAAGAGGGCGACAGGAATTCGTGCAGCAGGACAACGGATCTACCGGAAACTATGGTTTCCGTTCAGGGAACTGGAAGCTGCAACGGCATGATTCCAGGAAGTCCCGCAATCTGGTCGTCGAAAAGCAGCTCGAGACGGGCGTCGTTCCTCAGTATCAGCTTTTTGATCTTGCCCAAGATCCGGGCGAGAACGAAAACATGATGGAGGGCCAGGCGGCGGTAGCAGCAAAAATGATCTCCCGACTCGACGAAATCATCGAGTTGGGAAGAACACGACCTCCTGCTCGCGCCACGGAGTGATCAGCTCCCCTGCTGCGGAACGACTTGGGCAACGATGACATCCTGTTGCGCCAGGGACTGCTGCAGGCTCGCAGGATTCCAAGAATCGACCACTTGCACCGTGATTCCACTCGCGGTGTTTTCAAATAGGATGGGAGCGATGGATTCGGGAAGGCGAATGCAACCCGCCGATGCCGGGTATCCGGGGAGATCGCCGATATGGAACCCGATCGCGCTTTCGTCGAGACGCTGCCAGTAGGGGAGAGAGCACCCGTAGATGGACGAAGTCTTCCCAGACTTGACTCGTTCCGTGATCTTGAATTCGCCGCGCGGAGTATATTTCCCATTTCTTGCGGTCGAGACTGCGGTGTCCAGCGCGATCACATTGTCGATGATCAGATAGGCTCGTTGTGAGGCGACATCGACTACGATTCGCTTTTCTCCGTTCTTTCGCGCCGCGAGGAGATCGTAGTTGATGTAGGCATCACGATGAACATCCTGCCACCCCTTTTTCTGAGCGGACGGTACGGGGGCAGGGGCTTGTTGGATGGAGTTTTGGTAGGCGATCTGCTGAATCCGCATCTCCTTCTTTTTCCCGAAATTTTCAAAGAGACCTGCCTGCGCCTGTGTCACCGAACCGAGCGTCACACCTAGCAGCGCGAGCACCGTGATCGCTTCCCGAAGACCGTGAGCTTGCACTTCGGTATCCTCAAAAATGAATCCGAACTCACCCTGATTACTTTCGCAGAAGGTTTCGAACTGGTTTTCGTTGGCGAGAAGGAACCCCAGAAGCTGGACCCGAGCAGAGTTTTCGTCCGCTCCCGCGGCCCATCGGATCATCGGGACGGTTGCTGAACCTTCGCCGATTTCCGAATGGCTCAACGAAGACCCTAGAACTTCGAGAAACCGACGGACAAAATCCTCGGGTTCTGATGCATCGGAAAGGGTATCAAATGCGGTGGCATCGGGGAACAGGCTCTGGAGTTGTATCGCATAGGCTCGTTCATCCCATATCGGAACGATCTCCGATTCATTTTCATTGAGGTGGAGGGAAAAGACTTGAAACAACTCGGACTGCTGAGGATTCGAAAGGACAGTCACGCCATCAAGAGCGATGTCGAAATAGATCTCCGAATCAGAAAACAGTGAGGCGCATTGTTCCATCTGCGTCTCTCCGGTAACGTGAAAATCCGATCCCTCTGGCGGGAGGTGATTGACAGGGCCGAGGAAGGTGGCGGTTGGTTTCATGTTTGTTTTGGGGTTGCTTGTTTTGTGTTGGGGCATTCACCAGTCTGAACTCAAGCTGGGATGCCAGGGTTCCGAAATAGTGGAAAGGATCGTGTGCATCATCGCCGGAGGCGTTTCGGGATATACCGAGAGAATCCGCGCAATGATTCCGGAGACACGCGGGGCCGCAAAGCTGGTTCCCGTTTGGTACTGCACCCCGCCGCCGATCCAAGCAACTTCCACATTTTCGCCTCGAGCGGAAAAGCTGACGAGATGATCCGGGCGGAAGAAGAGACCGTCTGAATCCGTGTCAGCAAGATCGACCCCTACAACCGAAGCAAAATGGGAAGGCCATTCCGCCTCGCGGCTGTCCGTGTTGCTGCAGGCTGCTACAATATGCCGCCCCTGGAGCCAGGCTTCGTCCGCCCATTCCTTGTGCGGAAGGAGAAATTTTGCAAGCCCCCGGCATCCAAAGCTACAGTTCAGGATCTGGTAACCGCGCTTCATCGCCTCCCGGACACCGGCGCAGATCAAGGGCGTCCGTGAAACACTGCGGGCATCGATGACACGGAAGCTTCCAATTTCCGCTTCTGGGGCGACTTCATGAATGATGCCAGCGATCGCGGTTCCGTGACCGTAGGTATCTTGGCCCTGCGCCTCAACCGTTCGCACGATACCTTCGCTTTCTTCGAACCCGACCGAGTCAGTGATTTTTAAAGAAGCCAGACGCGGATGATCCTGCTCCACACCGGAGTCGATCACGGCCACTCGTACCCCCACACCTGTTCCTAACAGAGCCGCCCGCCTCGCCTCCTCCAGTGTCGGCCAGCCTCTCGTGACAGGTAGAGGAGAGTTCATAGTTCCAGTCCGAAGAGTTCCGTAATCAGACGATAGTTCACCAACCGCTCAAGGACGGTGGAGAGACGACGTACCCGGTTCATGTTCCGTGCAGAGAACCCGTCGGGGTCGGGTGCTTCGAGACCTTCTTTCAGTTGCACGCAACTGATGACCCCCTGGAGCGCTCCACCGAAATAAAGAGGCGTCGCGATCATTGCGGCCGTTACTTGGCCTAGCGCCTCATCGGCGCGAGTGGAGTGGGTGGCATTCAGGGAAACTTGATTTTCGCAAAGGGATTGCTCCGATGCATACGCAAAACTCGAAAGACCTTCGGTTAGAGGCTGAACCCAGCCGACAAACTTGGGATCGGGTTCCGTATGGGTCACTACGAGATTTTTCTCCGCAAGATCAGCAATCCAGATCGACATGGAGTCCGCCTTGACGCTCTCCATCACGACTCTCAGCATAGTAGATCCGGGATCACCGATGAGACGGCGAAAGGATTCAGGCGTCACGGCGGACGCATTCCGCGCGAGAGCCTTCTCTACGAGATTGGTATATTGCGAAAGTTTTGGATCTGGTGCGCTCACAATGCAATCGAGGTTCTGTAGGTAATTACTCTTCAACCCACGATACTCGATAGACGTTTGCGATTCAATTCTATTCCAAAGAACCTGTCTCCGTCGTCATTTTCCCGCAGTTCAAAGCGTCCACAGCGCAGAATGGTCGGGAAACAAAAAATTGCCTCATTTTTGAACCGGAGGTTCCGTGCAAAGCTGAACAAAGGCCTCGCGCACACGAGCGGTCTGCTCAGCGGTCATGAGAAGATAACGATCGTTCCCGTCGGCTTTTTCTGAGAAATCCGTCCGTCCTTCCCCATCCACCTTCACGTTTCCGGCGGGGGAGAGATCAAAATATCCGCGGTCTGGATAAATGGCATAGAGGGCGGCGGTGAGGTCCCAGGTGGGACGATCATGCGGCTGCTCCGGTACGTAGGCGAGATAACTGTCTTTGATGAGATGATGCGGCCGGTAGTTGAAATCTTCTTCGATACTCTTCCATGGGTAGGCGGCTGCGATTCCGATTTCGTAACCGCTCCAGACAACAGTGGTCGGCCATTCGGCAGCGATCTTTTGGGCAGCGGGGATGTCGAGTTTCACGTTGTATTCGATGTGCCTGGTGTTGAACCGAATTGTTTGAAACGCACCTGCCATGAGGACGAGTTCATTCACCTTGGCCTTGATGAGGGAAGGTCCGTCCAGCTCGGAAAACTCGTCTGATTTTGATTCGAGGAGCCGTCGGAGATTGGTGAAAAATCCCACCTGTACGATCATGACGGAATGATCGGGCTGGCTCGCGAGAGTCTTCCGAAGCAATGAGACTGCTTCGGGTGCATCTACTCCAGATCGTAGATCGTGAGGAAAGAGAAGATTTCCATCGTCGCTCTTTCGGTCCGCCTGACCATTGTATTTCCCCTCTTCTTTGGCGGCCCCGTCTCGCACCGCACCGATCGGCACATCGGGGAATCCATACCAAGTATTGAGGGCGTCGATGTAGGAGGCAGACTTGGGGTGATCCTTCGTGGAGGTCACCGCGAGGAGATCGACCGCCCCACGGCGCTGGAGTTGGAGTATCATCGCGAGAGCCATGGCATCGTCGATGTCATTGCCCATGTCAGTGTCGAAAATCAGTTTGACCGGTTCTGCCTGGACGGATGTCAGGATCGCGGTGGCTAGAAGACAGAGGAGTACGGCTGTATTTTTCATGAGGATATTTGGAAAGTGCGACGGCGGTTTTTCCAGCCATCGATAATGACGGCGGCGACGATCACGATGCCCGTGACGAGCAGTTTTACGGGTTCTGAAGTGCCCATCTGGGCAAGTCCTGCGCCGAGCGTGGCAATGATGAGGACTCCGATAAATGTGCCTACAACCGAACCTCTTCCTCCCATCAGGCTGGTTCCGCCAATCACCGCCGCTGCGATGGCGGAGAGTTCGATCCCGGATCCGGCATTCGGATCAATCGCCTGGATCTTCGATCCATCAAAAAGGGCCGCCAGTCCCGCCAGTGCGCCTGCGAGCAGGTAGACGCCGATCTTGATTGGCCCGGTTCGGATACCGGAGTATATCGCCACTTCTTCGTTCGCCCCGATCACCCTGACATATCGGCCAAAAACTGTGCCATGAAGGATGATCTGCCCGAGGATCACGAGCAGAACCGCGATGGCAAATGCCGGCGAAAATCCGGCAACGGGCAGCGGCGAGCCAACCCATTCCACGGACTTTCCGATGTAGACCGTTTGCGACCGGGTCGCGAGGTAGGCGAGACCGCGAGCAATCTGCATCATCCCAAGGGTGACGATGAAACCAGGGACCCGAAATCGTACGGTGATCCAGCCATTCAGCGCACCGCAGACGACTCCCGCGAAAATCGCGAGGAATACGGCTCCTACGAACGGCACCCCCCACTCGACGAGGGAGATCCCGAGGACGGCTCCCGAAAATGCCATTACCGAACCGACCGAAAGATCGATACCCCCGGCGATGATGACAAAGGTCGCGCCGATCGCAATCACGGTGAGGGCGGGCACTTGGTTGGCAATCTGGTTTAGCGTTGCGGCAGTGAAAAAACGATCATTAAAGAGTGAAAAGAGGACAATGAGGCCGACGAGGACTGCGACCAGCCCCAACGGCTCTGCCATCGAGGCGAGTCGAACACGGGATTTACGGGAGTGGGTTGTCGAGATCACTTCGAGTCGTTCCTATGGCAAAGTTTCGACGGTGATGAGCTCGACGGGTGTGCTCTGATCGCCGGAAGCGCTCTCTCCGCCGAGAAGGGAAAGGGCACGCTGAATGCCAAAGACGGCGAGTTCATCTCCGTGCTGATCTACGGTGGCAAAAATACGCCCTTCCTTGATGAGGCTCTGCACCGCTGAGATATTGTCGAACCCCACGATTTTCACCGATTTTTCCCTTCCCGCAGCTTTGACGGCGGCAGCGGCTCCCAGTGCCATACTGTCATTGCTCGCGAGGATCGCGGCGAGCCCGGGGTGGGAGGTCAAAATCGCCGAGGTGACTGTGTTTGCTTTTTCCATTTCCCATTGGGCGCTCTGGATGCTCACAACCTCCATACCCGCCGTTTTCATGGCTTCCTCCAATCCCGCACGACGCTCTTGTGCATTAAACGCGGTAGGGACACCTTCCAGGATCGCGACCTGGTCCGAAGGTTTGAGAGTTCTAGCGAGGGCCTCCCCAACGAGCCTAGCCCCAGCCCGATTGTCCGGACCGACAAACGGAATCGATGCATCGGAGAGGGACAACACTTCTGCGTTCAGTTTGTTGTCGATATTGATCACGATGATTCCAGCATCCTGAGCCCGTTTGAGAGAGGGAACGATGGCCTTCGAATCCGCCGGAGCGATGACGATGGCATCAACGCCTCGCGCAACCATCTGCTCGACGAGTGCGACCTGCTGGGCAAGATCGGTTTCATTTTTGATCCCGTTGACGATGAGTTCGAACTCGTCCGCGTGTTCTGTTTGGTACTGTTCCGCTCCGTCCGCCATGGTTTTGAAAAATTCATTGGCGAGCGATTTCATGATCAGCGCTACGACCGGTTTGTCATTCTTGCGTGCATCGGGTGACGAATTTTGACTGCAACTGGAACTTCCAAAGGAGAAGAAAATTAGGGCTGTGGGGAGAAGGAGAAAATGTTTCATTCCGAATGTGTTGAAAGTGTCAGAAAACCAACGTTTGCGGTAGATTTATTTTATCGCGAGTAGTGGTGGCACGCGATCAGGTCAGGTTTCGTTCCGAAATACCTTGGTAAGATATCCCCGAAGGCTAGAGGAAAAAAACTCCTCTTCCGAGCCAAAAATTTCGTGACGATAGATCGACGGACTATGCCCTGTCGAGAGGAGATAGCGATGAGAAACGCTTTCTCCGAAGCGAATCCACGGAGTAGCCGAAGAGCACTCATCTCGGAGCACTTCCCAACTCGACAACGGATGAATTGGCCAGAATTCTCCCCTGGAAACCTCCAGCCCGTCCGATTGAAGCAGGAAAGACCGAATCTCACAGGAAAGAGTCACCCCATTTTCTATTTCCCAGCCGAGGATTCGGTCTTCTGGAACTGCTGGGAAAAACGAGGCATCGATCTTATACCGTTTCGCTTCGGGAAATTCGGTGAGCAGGATGATTTCGGGTTTCCAGTTCGTCGGCATGAGGAAACCATACGCCTTTCATTGAACGGGGAAACCGGGAATCGAAACTGCGAACTATGGCAAGGACGAATTAAAATCCACCGATCCAACTTCCACAAGAGTCCCGTAGACCTTGGTCGTGGCACCTTTACCTTCAAGGACGTGAAATTCGTTGAAATAGACGATTCCATCCGCAGTGGTTTCACCGAATTCAAGCATGAGGTTGAAATCGACCCCGTTGAAATTCACGACCTTGCTACTGACCGGGTTTGCAAGTTTGACATAGTCGGCGTCAGCCCAAAGGTCGTTCGGATTAAAAACATTTAAAACGTTGATCAAATCAAGATCAAACGCGAAATCGGTTTTTGCCGTGACTCCATTGACCTCGAGATTGAGATCTACAGAGAAGGAAACCTTGTCGGCTGAGGTGAGGTTTACAACCGTACCGTTGAAGTAAGACAGTTCCCCGATCTGAAAGCGGGTGTCGGCATCCACGTTTCCGAAATTCGATCCGATATATTGCAGGGAGTTCTTACTCAATGGGATCACAGTGGACTGATAGGAAAGTTCTTGAGCGGTCCAATAGTCCCTTCCCCACTCAAAGTATTCGTTCGATGCCCCTCCTCCCAGATTCGATACCATTTCCGATTGCCCGACGGGATTGCTGAATTTACCGCTCGCACTCCCGGCGATCGACGCTGCTTCAATACCGAGGGTCCTCAGAGTGGTGCTGCTGGAAATGTAGTATGGGTCAATCGGGAGCGCTCTCGCTTGGATCATAACTCCACTGGGATAGTTGTTTCGCTTAAGGGTGATTGTCTTCACATAGTCCTGCCAGGGATCTCCGCCGATACGATATTGAAGTTTGGAAATTGAGGGACTGTTGCGATCGGTGATAGTTACTTTGATTGTCCGATTAAGAAACAATCCGAAAGCATTTCGATCGGGAGAGATGATGGGTTCAAGCAGTCCGGCAGGCTGAGCGGTATAGGTTTGGTCCACCCGGGCGCTGTTGGAGTAGAGAGCACTCGCCGAAATCGCCTGTGCCGCGACTATTGCGCCAGGAGAGAGCGAAACCGGTCCTGAATAGGGTTTCCAGTTTCCATAATCGACTGAATAATACAAGAGGGAAATGCCTCCAGGATTGGGATTGGTAAGAGTGAGAGGAAGGTTGAAGGAGTTGATTGGAAAGGAACCTCCCGCAATCGAGAATTGAGGGGGAGAAAGCGGAGTTGTGGCACTCGGTGGGGTAGAACCGCCCCCGCCGCCCGGAGGGGGTGTTGTCGAATCCGCCACTTCTCCCACCGCGAAACTGGACGGCCCACTCGGCACGGGAACGGGCACTTCTTCAAAATCCCAGATCCAGGTGTCTTTTTCGGCAAAGAGCATCGCAGATTTTGCATTCCCGTCGACGGTGGCGTCGGAAACTGCCGTAGGATCGATCGAGAATCCCTTCACCCCGGGAGTGTTCCCCGACTTCTGAAGAACAAAACGAAATTGGCTCGCATCCCAGTAGGCTCGCCAATCATTTCCAGCCGCTTCCGCACTATCTTGAAGTTCCAGCGTGACTCGTTCGTCAATTTTACTCCCGGAAAGAGTTGGGACCCGGGATCCATTGCTCATGCTTTTCTTTAGTGCCGTCAGAACTTCCTCTGCGTTCGATGCTTTGGAAAGGTCGCCGCCTGCCCCGCGAAAAGCGATGATACTTCGGTTGATTGCCTCAACATCCGAAAAAAGTTTTTGATTATGGGCCGAAGAGATCACGTTGGATACAGAAAATGTCCCAACTGCCGCCACTATGCCAACAACGGCAACGGTGATCATCACCTCAACTAACGTAAGTCCTTTTGTATTTTTCATAAAAACACTAATAACCATTTTCACGATAATAAAATGAAAAATCAAGAATTATTTGCACTGCACGTAATCACAACACGTTTCGGTATCAACGAAGAGAGACTGCGGAGCGCTCCGATCAGTCCCAAATCCAGTGTTGGAGACGAAGCCGCTCCGCGAGGTCGGCTGCTTCACCGGTTCGTGAGCCGTCTTTCTGAGAAAGCGCATCGGCTACATGAATCGCCTCCAGCCACTTCTCTTGGGAGGAGAGAATGTCGATGGCGGCAAACCCGGCCCGGAACACCCAATCAATCTCCTGTGGCGGGAGTTCGGCCGATTGGCGATCTGGAGAGTTCGTGGTCTCATCGACGATAGATTGATAAATCTCCAAGGCGACCGTTTTTTTCCCGAGAGCCTCAAGGCACTTTCCGCGCCGCACCGCCGCATTAAATCGAAGAGAGGGTTTCGCGGCCTCGATCCGTGAGACGGCGGCGAACTGATTCGCAGCGTCCTCCAACATTTCCGGATTCCTCCCGTTTGCGAGGGCTTCCAGATAGCGGGAAAAAGCAAGGTCCGCCATCGTCGCGTAGGTGAGATCGTCCGCAAGGTCGGGTCGCTCCAGGATGCTCTGAAACTCCGTTTTTGCCTCCACAAATCGATCCGCAGAGAGAAAGAGGTGCCCCAATTCCAATTCTGCCGTTATCGAAAGGCTGCCGCCCGCCTCGACGATGGAGCGCCACTGCCGGATTGTATTGTCATTTACAGGTGAGCACTTTGCTTTGAAAAAGCGGGCAGATTCCGCGTAACGGTTGTTGGGGAATACTTCTGCGACAATCGAAAAATATTTTGCTGCGGACTTCAGATTTTTCCGCCGGTAGTACTCGGTCGCAAGGATCATCGAAACCTCAGGAAAGTAGTCAGAGCTAGGCCAGTCGGAGAGGAATTTTTCCGCCCGCTTGATCGCATCGGAAGATACGTTCCCGGTCAGTTCCACCCAGATCTGGGTGTAATCAAGTCGCTCCGTCTGCGCTAGAGTGAGCGCTCTTGTGGAAAGTCCTTCGAGGATCTCTCGGGCGGCGT
Organism: Verrucomicrobiales bacterium; assembly: GCA_018058245.1. GTDB lineage: Bacteria > Verrucomicrobiota > Verrucomicrobiia > Verrucomicrobiales > DEV007 > Arctic95D-9. The sequence continues at coordinate 9,254 of JAGPCC010000056.1, read as the reverse complement.
TGGGCCGCGCGGGCGCTTGATTCAAATGGAGTTCCGCAAGGGCGAGGCGTGCATCCACGTTAAGCTCGTGACCAGGATTACCATTAATAAAAGAATTTAATCGCTCAAAGGCTCTCGGATCCCCTTTCCCCGCATAGTAGATTCCTCCAAGGTAGGTGAGATTCGGAAGTAGGGATGAGCGTGGGTTTTCCGCAGCAATTTCAACTTCCCGAGCAGTAAATGCGGTTATGTCGTCCGCTCGTAGTTCGGAAATGGCCGCATTGTAAAGGTATCGGTTCCGGTCCCTTCCGTGTCGAAACTCGGCCATTTCCAGAAATTGTTGCGCGGACTTCGCAAAATTGTCTGCCCGGAATTCGATCAATCCTCTCGAAAACTGGATAAACTCCTTCAATTCGGGCGGGAGTTCTTGCTCACTTTTGTAATCGCGGAGCACTTCGGCGCGGCCCAAGGCAGCCAGTCGGATCCGGGCTTGCGCCGCCAACTCTGGAGGGGGGGAGGAATCGAGGTATTCTTCCAAACGCGGAATCTGAGTGGCAGCGGGGATAGGAATCAGCCACTGAAACAATCCGGCAGCGACTTTCGCAGGAGAATCGGCACCCGCAAGCCAAGCCGTGAATTTTGCTGCCAGATCCGGAGGTATTCCTGAGGACGCAAGTTGCTCGAGGACGAGAAACGCGAGCCGCGCGGATTCCAAGTCGGGGGCTGCCTCGATGAGTGCGTAGGTCGTCTCTACGGCTTCGTGTTGTCGCCCATTTTTGGAGAGTAGAAAAATCCGAAGCTGCGTTTCCGGAAGTGAACTCCAGTGTGCGGCGTTTTTAGTCTCATCCGGGAAGGAGAGATAGGTTAGAGCTTCACCATATCGTTTGGCAGCAGTGGCGATCTGAGCGAGTCGATAGGATTCCTCTCGATTGGAAGCGACTACCGTCCCGTTCACGAGATCAAAAGCAGCGTCGGGTTTTCCACTTCGAGAAAGGCAAACTGCTTCATTGATGAGGATCCCGACGGGAACGTCGGTCGCAGAGGAGAGAAACAGACTGTAAAAATCCGCCGCTTCGGCAAAGCGTTCTTCAGTCTGGTAGGCTAGGGCGAGCCATAGTCCAGTCTGGGGGGACGGCTGGATCGAGGGATGCTTTTCGAACCACACGATAGCGTCGGAAGAAGAGCCATCTCGAACGAACGCCTCGAGGAGCCGCGCGATGACAAAACTTTTCTCCGCCTCGCCAGAGTCACCACCTTGCAGCAATTCCCAGCATTCCTGGAACTCCTGTACGGCTGTCTCAAACCGTTCATCGACGAGAGCCTGACACCCTTCGCGGAAGGGTTTGAGATCCGCGAGACTGTCCTCTCCCGTAGTGGAAAAAACCAATCCGAACAGCACGGCGATGCTGACTAGCAGTCGCTTCCCCGCACTGATTGGTTTCATGCTTTCGACTTGGTTCGAACGTAGTCGATGATCTTCTGGTCATCTTCTCCCGCACTCCACACCACCCGAAGGAAGTCCGACGGTGCAATGTCGTGCCTTCTCAGGAATCCTCGGTCTCCGCCGCAACAAAACATCGTATTCGGTTCCAATTCGCCTCGTAGTTTGGCACGAGCTTTCACGATGATTCGAGGGAGCCAGACATACCCTTCCACTGCTTCGGTCTTCGCGGGAAGGTCTGCGGGATCGATTTCGTGCGCACTTTGGATTCCCTGCATTTCCACATCCAGATAATCACGGCGAACGCTCGCAATCAGGACTGCGGTTGTGACATCCGGTTCACCGCCGTCACCGTAGTCTTCGACAAAATCAAAGAATTCTCTCGCCTTGTATCCGAAGGAGTCGAGAAAAGCGAGATCCTCCGCGCTGTAATAGGTGGAGTAGTCCGTGTCTCCGCTCCGGTACCGATCGAGGCAGCGATGGAAGAGGGCGGTGAAGGTAGTGTCCCAGCGATATTGACTCATAAGTTTTGGAGAGTGCCTTATTTGCTAAGCTCCAACATTCGCATGATCGGTTTTTTTGCTGCCTCGCGGGTGGATTCGTCGAGCGTGACCTCCGGGAGGAGATCGCGCAGGCAGAGATAGAGTTTTTCGAGCGTGTTCATTTTCATGAAACGGCATTCTGCGCAGGCGCAATGATCGGTCGGTCCGGCGATGAGGTTCTTCTCGGGAGCTTCGCGGCGAAGACGATGCAACATGCCGGCCTCGGTGACAACGATGATATTCTGCGAAGGAGAATTCTTACAAAATTCGACCATTTTTTCCGTCGAACAAACTTCGTCCGCAAGGAGGCGCACCGCTGTGGTACACTCGGGGTGCGCGACTACGGCCGCGTCGGGATACTCGTCTTTAATCCGTTGAATGCTCTCTCGAGTGAATTCGACGTGTAGATAACAGCTCCCGTTCCAGTATTCCATCTCGCGCCCGGTTTGTTGCGAAACCCAAGCACCGAGGTTTTGGTCGGGAACAAACAGAATCGGCCGGTCCTTCGGGGCGGCCGACACGATCCGGACGGCATTGCCACTGGTGCAGATAACATCCGAGAGGGCTTTCACCGCAGCGGAGGAATTGATGTAGGTGATGACGTAATAGTTCTTCTCGAGATTCCGATTGAGAAATGCCTCCAACTCCTCCGCCGGGCAGGATTCCTCGAGAGAGCACCCGGCATTGGCATCCGGTAGGATGACGGTCTTTTCCGGATTGATAATTTTTGCCGTCTCGGCCATGAAATGGACTCCGCAGAACGCAATGACATCGGCATCGGTCTCCTGAGCACGAAAGGAAAGGCCGAGGGAATCTCCGACGTAATCGGCAATCTCTTGAATTTCCTTGATCTGGTAGTTGTGGGCCAGAATCACGGCATTCCGTTCCTTTTTCAGAGCAAGAATTTCGGTACGAAGATCGTTCGAGGTGAGGGTAGCAGTCATAAGGAGGGAATTGCAGTGGATAGTTGGTGGAATCGTCGATTTTGAGAAAATCGAGCCCTTGTCTTATCCGATCACGGTCGGGTTGAATCCTTTCTTCAAGGGTAGATCCGTCTTGGTTTCCGGGTCGATCTTTGTTTTCCCGGAAATGCGTCCGCCCTCTTTGGTCTCGAGATTGATTGCAGTGACGTCCCCTTCTACGATCCCTGTACGTCCGATTTTCACGTTGCCCGAACAGATCAAGTCACCGATGAGATGACCACTGATCTCCGCCCGACCGGTCATTACTCCGTCCGGGAAACGAACTTCGCAGTTCTTCTCCACGACGAGACGTTCGCAAAAGAGATTTCCTCGAACTTCGCCCGAATGACGAAATACGGCACTGCCGCTGCAGTCGACAAAGGCATCGATCGCGCCGGTGACGGTGAGGTGATGGCAGGCGATCTCCGAGCCATTGACCAGTCCGCCTTTGCGGCTGATTGAGACATCCCCACGGGTTCTTAAAGTATGACTCTTGATCGCGCTGATTTCGTAATTCGCGAGACTGATATAAGCGCTGCAACGCTCACACTGCGTCGATTTTGCGAATCGGGAAACGGCTTGGATATGGTAACATCGGTAGCAACGCACGTCTCGCTCGGGAACTGGTTCGTCGCGCTTTCGGCGCTGGTCGGGAGCGACATAATTTGGTGGCATTTTCTCGATTTCTGCACCGAGTGCAGGACCACCCGATTCGATCATCGCTGCGAGGGAGCCTTGCGCCAGAGCCTCCTTGCTCTGAGCTTTCTCACCGATCCCGGGTTCACTGTCCTCAGCATCCCCGAAATTGGGTTCATCTTCTTCCGTAGAGAGTCCGAAGAAAGCCCCTGCGGAGATTCCTTGCGATTCCAGCCGAATTTCCGGCTCGGGGCGAGTTAGTGCACGGGCCCCGGACTCTTTTTCGTCGGCCGAGACCAACCACGAGTCGCCGATGGCAGATTCGTTTTCTGGCTCAGGCTTGAGTAGCGAAGCGAGCCGTTTAGGGAGCCGACCGGTGCGGATCTCGGCGATGCCAGACACTTTTAGACCGGGGTTCGCAATCGCGATTCCTTTCCGAACGCGAAAATGCTCACCGCAGCTCCGACAGAAAGAAGAAATCACGAGGGATGGCTCCTGCTGTGAATGCCCGCAGTAGGGGCAGTTCACGTCCACCTTCTTTGGTCGCTGTAGTCTGCCGAACACTTACTTTCGTGGGGTAAAAACAAAAACGCGCCTGATTTCTCCGGCGCGCTGGATCGCCGCCGTTTCATCAACGGGAGCGGGAAAATCACAGTGGGGACTAGCGCCCTCCGCCATCATTGCCGCCGCCGATCGGAGTAGGAGAGGGTTTTCCTGCAGAGGATTTCGGGGTTCCCACAGTGGACGAACCCATGAAGGTTGCACCCTCTTCGATCGCCAATTTCCCTGCGGCAACATCGCCATGGAGGATTGCATTCTGCTTCAATTCGCAGCGATCTGTCACGGTGATATTCCCTTCCACTTTGCCAAAGACGACAACCGAACGAGTTTTGATGTTCCCTACGATTTGTGCGTTTTCCCCAACGGTGAGATCCCCTTCGGAATTCACTTCTCCCTCGATGCGACCGTCAATGATGAGATCGTTAGCGAATCGCAACTTTCCTTTGATCTCCACATCGCTGGAAAGAATATTTTTGTTTCCAGTCAATCCGCTGATCGCGGAAGGGGATTTTGGCTTGAGTGGGCTGGTGTAGGCAGCGTCGTCGGCTGTCTTGCCTTCCGAGTTCTCGTCTTGATTGATGATTTGCTTCAGCACGGCGGGAAATTTTTTAGAATTGCAATTCGAGAATCCGGGCGAATTCCCGGAATTGGGCAAAATATACCGTAATCATCCGTAAATGGAAAGATCTTCTGCGGGATATGTCCAGATTTCGCTCAAAGTGGGATGGTAGTGTGGAATTTTAAGAAATTCCGCAGCTGTTGCATGAAAATGCATCGCAACGACGACTTCGTGAATGATCTCGACTGCTTCGGGACCGACTGCGGAAGCGCCGATGAGTTTCCCGTTTGCCACATCGACGATCATTTTGACGAACCCGTGCCGTTCTCCTCGTACCATCGACTTTCCGTGATCATCAAAGGAAGCGCTTGCCTTTGCGATTTCGATCCCGGCGGCTTCCGCTTCGCTTTCGGAGTATCCTACCATTGCGACTTCCGGATCGGTGAAGATCCCGAGCAGCTTGAGACGATAATCGATGAAGCGTTCCGCTTGGTCCAGTTTCCCCAGAAGAATCGCGGCATTGGTTGCGGCGATTTCTCCCTGTTCGATTGCGATGTGGACGATTTCATGGGGACCGCAGACATCTCCACCGGCAAAAATGGCATCGGCGGTAGTTCGTTGCCGAGAATCGGTTTTCACTTGCCCTGACTCCCCTTCGAGCTCCACTCCGGCGGCGGAAAGATGGAGGCCTCCGGAGTTGGGGACTCTCCCGAGAGCGACGAGGATTTGATCGCAATCGAGCGTGACCGATTGGTTGCCCTGCTCAAAAGTGATCTGTTTTTTCCCTGTTTCCGGATTCAGAGAGGCCGATTGCAACGATGTCCCGGTATAAACTTGGAGGTTCTCCCTTTGGGTGAGAGCCTGCTCGAGTGCTGCCGCGATGTCCGGGTCTGCCCCCGAAAGAAGCTGTCCACTCCGCTGGATCACACTGACTTCTTTTCCGAGTCCTTCAAAATAGCAGGCCATCTCCAAGGCGATCGCTCCGCCACCGAGGACAAGGATGCTCTCGGGAACCGCTTCTGCATCCAGGACATCGTCGCTGGTCCAGTATCCAACTTCCTCAAGTCCGGGTATGGGAACGTGACTGATACGCGAGCCGGTCGCGATGAAACCGCTTCTAAATTTCAATTCATAGTCCGGGCTGCCATCGAGGGGGCGCACCGTCACTGAATGGGTACCTGAAAAAATTCCCCTACCGCGATGCAAATCGAAACGCCCATCGGTGAGCTGACCCTGCCGATACTCTGCAAACTCCCCAATAAGGCGACGTTTCCGAGCGATGATCTCGTCGATATGGACCTCCGTGTTCCCGCTCCTGAGCCCGAATTCGCTCGCCCGCCGCATGGAACGGTAGCGGTTGGATGATTCGATCAAGGTTTTGGACGGCATGCATCCGCGCAGGATACAGAGGCCACCCAATTCGGCCGCTCCATCCACGACGGCGGTACTAAGCCCGAGATCGTGCGCAGTCCGCGCTGCGGCATAACCGGCGCTGCCACCGCCGAGGACCAGGAAATCATAGGTTCGGTTTTTCATATTTTCTTTGGATACGGGAAACGGCGCTGGACTACGGGATGCGGAACGCCCAACCTTACCCTTACAACTCAAACAAATGACAATGAAGCGACAAGTCCAGACTGGGTTTTGCCTTTTTGCAGCCACGATCTTCCTCACTGCCTGTGAACCCCCTCAAAGGGCTGCGGACCAAGCGGGCGGGACGGGAAAGAACCCAACCAAACAAGCGCCGGTGACCGAACGGACGCCGGTAGCTGCGGAGACGCTTGCGGAGCCCCTTGCCGAAGGAGTTCCCCCTGTTGCCTCCGACCCACCTGCTGCCCCGATTGTGGAGAAAGCGCCGGAGGAACCCGCGCTGGATGTGTCTCTGCAAGGAAATACGATCACCGTCTCGGGAGGACTGAGGAGCCGCATCCAAGTAGAACGTATCATCGAGACGCTCACACGAGAATTCCCCAATCGAGTGATCGAGAACCATCTCCATCTAGAATATCACCGGAATCCGGTCGGCTGGGGGAATCGTGTCGCCGACGAACTTCTGGTGCCCTATTTTACTTCGGTGAAATCTCCCCATGTTGCCTACTCGAACTGTGTCGTGACACTGGAAGGGACCGTCGAGAGCGGAGCCGATCACCGAAAAATGACAGAAATGGCAATGAATGCGTTTTCCGGTAGCTCCACCGAAAGTATCGACAACCGAATCAAGGTCAAAAAGTAAAATGTCCCTCCGACTCGAAATGCTCCAAGTAGCGAGACTTGCCCGCTCCGTGCTCGGAGAGGAAGCAAGCGCTCTCATCGAGACGTTTTTGCGAAATCAGCAGAATCCCGACGGGGGATTCCGTGATCGAGACGGAAATTCGGATCTCTACTACACCAGTTTTGCGATTGACGCACTCACCGCACTCCAAACGGAGATTCCAGAGGCTTCGCTTCGCTCTTTTCTGAATGCGAAGGCAGCAGATGCCGGTTCGCTCGACTTTGTGCATCTCTGCTGCCTTTCCCGCTGTTACTCTGCCTTGCAGGAGCGTCCCTCCGTCACGGAAATCTCGGCCATTTTGGAAAAAATCGAAGCCTTCCGGACGCAGGACGGTGGTTACAATCAATCTCCCGAGGAGGAGACAGGCTCTGCCTACGCCTGCTTTCTCGCCTATGGGGCCTACTCCGATCACGGGCGAGAAATTCCCGGTAAGGACGGAATCGCCTCCTGCCTCGCTTCTCTCCAGACCGAAGCGGGAGCTTGGGCAAATGACGTGGATCTTCCCATCCCGAACATCCCTGCGACTGCTGCTGCAGTGACGCTCTGCCGCAATCTCCGCCTCCCCATTCCCGAAAAAACAGCCCCCTGGATCTTGCATTCACTGCACCCCGGCGGTGGATTTCTCCCCTTCCCCGGTGCCCCGGTCCCCGATCTTCTCTCCACCGCAGTGGCGCTCCATGCGCTCGACGGATTGCAGGTCAGCTTTGCAGAGAAAAAAGATTCCATCCTCGATTTCATTGACTCCCTCTGGACCGCAGCGGGAGGGTTCCACGGAACCTGGGATGATGATGATCTCGATATCGAATACACCTATTATGGGCTCCTTGCCCTCGGGCATCTGGCGCTCTAAATAGAAGAAAAATGACCCGATCGTTACTCCACGACACCCTCCATAATGCCCGTGAAACCCTGCTCGCAGCGCGGAATCCGGCAGGCCACTGGGAGGGGGAGCTCTCCACCTCCGCGCTTTCTACCGCGACTTCGATTGTTGCTCTTGGTTCGGTCGATGAGAATCTGCACCAGGATCTACTACGCACCGCCACCGGGTGGCTCGTCAGCAACCAGAACCTCGATGGCGGTTGGGGCGATACCGTAAAGAGTTTTTCCAACATCTCAACGACCCTGCTTTGCTGGTCTGCCTTGCGGCGCTTCGGTGATACGAGCAGTACTATCGCCGTGCAGAAAGCCTCGTGGTGGATTCAGGATTATGTCGGTTCGCTGAATCCCGAGCTCATTGCCGAGACCGTCAAAGCCCGTTACGGAAAAGATCGCACCTTTTCCGTGCCCATCCTCATGCTCTGCGCCATCTGCGGCACCCTCGGAAAGAGAGGTTGGCACCTCGTCCTCCCGCTTCCGTTTCAACTGGCCGCGTTTCCGCGGAGGTGGTTCGCCACCCTGCGGCTTCCGGTCGTGAGCTACGCCCTTCCCGCGCTCATCGCGATCGGATATGCCCGCTATCGCAAAGGAGGCGGAACGAGGAAACGTCTGCGTTCCGTGCACCCCCTCTGGTCGCGCCTCTCACGCTTGCTCACGGAGATCCAACCCGAATCGGGAGGTTTCCTCGAAGCGGCCCCGTTGACGGGATTTGTCACCATGGCGCTCGTCGCGGCCGGAGAAAAAAATCACTCGGTCGCCAAACAAGGCGTCGCCTTTTTGTGCAACACCGTCCGTCCCGATGGTAGTTGGCCGATCGACACGAATCTCGCGACCTGGGCCACGACCCTCGCAGTGAAGGCGTTTGCGGCAGGCCGCAGACCCCAAAAACAGGGTATGGTCACAGACCCAACCCTCTTTGATGGCCAAGAAAGAGTGGAACGATGGCTCCGCGAGCAGCAGTATCGGGAAGTCCATCCCTTTACCAACTCCGCACCGGGAGGCTGGGCCTGGACGGATCTGAGTGGTGGGGTGCCCGACGCAGACGATACCTCGGGCGCGATGCTTGCACTCTCTCACCTCGCACCCGAGACCGCAATCCACGAAGCGGCAGCGGGCGCTCGCTGGTTACTCGACCTGCAAAATCGCGATGGCGGGATTCCTACCTTTTGCAAAGGGTGGGGAGCGCTCCCCTTTGACCGTTCCTCACCCGATCTTACCGCCCATACCCTCCGTGCCTGGCAAGCCTGGCGAGCAAAAATGTCGACGGAAATGCAGCGAGAGATCGATTCCGCAACCGCAAAAGCACTGCGATACCTGATCTCGGAACAGCGCAAGGACGGTTCCTGGTGCCCCCTCTGGTTTGGGAATCAACATCGCCACGCCGATGAAGAAAATCCGACCTACGGGACCGCGATGATCGTTACAG
>JAGPCC010000299.1 GCA_018058245.1 Verrucomicrobiales bacterium | reverse complement strand
CAGACGCAAGCAGACCGGGGATCAAACCGGGACGTAGATAGTCCTGCTCGTCATTGAGTGGATTTTTCAAACGAACCGGATTCATTCCCCGATGTGAAGTCGCTAGATCGTCAGCGAGTTGTGCACAGGAAATCAATTTGAGGTTCCTCGTTTCGAAAAAACCCAAGTCAGAAAGACGCGTCTGAATCACCCGCATGAAGTCATAGGCTTCGTCCGCTTTCGACGCAGCGGAAAACGTCGCACGAGTATAGGAAGGTACATTCTCCAATCCGTAGACACGAGCCACTTCCTCGACGAGATCGATCGGGCGGGTCAGATCGAGACGATAACTGGGGATCTCCCAGGTCTCACCCGCCTCTTTCAACCCAAGCGAAATCAGGATCGATGCGATCGTCTCGTCCGGGATCGGTGCCCCGATCACCCCACGGCAAAAATCCTTGTCGAGCGCCACCGGCACCGGTGCGGCTGGCGCTGCTCCTGCGACGAGCAAATCGACATCTGCGGTCCCGCCAGCCAGTTCCAGGATCAGTTTCACCGCAAAGTCGGAAACGCCCGCGATCTGTTGTGGGTCCACTCCCCGCTCAAACCGGTAGCTGGAGTCCGAGTGAATCCCTAGAGTCCGTCCCGTCCGGCGAACCGCAGCAGGAGCAAAATAGGCTGCCTCGAGGAGCACATCGGTCGTCGTATCCGTCACCCCGCTCTCCTCGCCACCCATCACACCGCCAATCGCGATCGCTTTTTCCGAATCGGCAATGACCAGATCATCGACACTCAGTCCATATTCTTCGCCATCGAGCGCGAGAAACTTTTCCCCCTCGTGTGCCGACCGAACTACGATCCCGCCCGAGAGCTTCGTCACGTCAAAGGCATGGAGAGGTTGCCCCGTCTCCATGAGCACATAGTTCGTAATATCAACGATGTTATTAATCGGCCGCAGCCCGATGGACTCCAGTTTTTCCTTCAGCCAGGCAGGAGACTCCGCCACTTTCACTCCACGAATACGCCTCGCCGTATAATAAGGACAGGCCCCCGACTGCAAGACAATCTCCCCCGCCCCGGCCGCTTTCACCGGCGTCGTTGAAACCCCGTGATGCGCAATCCCCTTGAGCGGCTTTTTCGCAAGGGCCGCGAGTTCGCGGGCGACACCCAGATGACTGAGGCAGTCCGGGCGATTCGGAGTGATCTCCAGTTCAAAAACCGCAGGAAAAACGTCGCTAAGGGGCGTTCCCGCCTTGAGTTCTGGGGGCAGGATGAGAAGGCCATCGACGCCCTCCGGCAGCCCGATCTCTTTCGCAGAACACATCATACCGAGGGAAGCAACTCCCCGCAATTTCCCCTCACTGATCGTAAAGGTCTTTCCCCCTCCCCCATCGAGCACACAGCCAGGAAGCGCGAGCGGCACCTTATCCCCCACCTGGTAATTCTTTGCCCCACAGACAATCTGGCGGAGCGTTCCTGATCCGTCATCGACCTGACAAATTGACAATTTTTCAGCATCTGGATGTTTCTCGGACGAGATCACTTGAGCGACGACCAACTGACCCGGAAGGCTCTGAACCCCCTCGACCTCGATCCCCGCAAACGTAAGCAACTCATCAAGTTGAGTCATCGAGTATTCAGAAAAATCAACGTGGTCGCTGAGCCATTGGAGGGAGACATTCATAGGGAGAGAGGAGTAGCGGGTAGCTTTTTGGCTTTTTAGCTGGGGTTTAAGAGGATCGAATCTTTCGGATGAGAGCTCCAAGGATTTTTTCCGTTTCGATCACGAGAGGTTCGATTTCTTCGTAGGAGGCGTGAGTAAGATATCCGAGACGCATGGAAAGATTCAACTGATAGGACAATTCGCGAAGTGACCCGAAGGCAATATCGAGAAATCTGACAAACTCCTTCTCACCGTCGCGACTGCAACCTTCCACAATGTTTGAGGGAACGGAAACCGCTGCTCTTCGAATCTGGCTTTTAAGCCCATAATTTTCCTCAGGCGGAAAATTATGGGTCGCCCGATAAATCAGTAATACCAATTCATCCGATTTCAGAAAAGCAGTCAGCTTGGTATGATCCCTCATCCTAAAAAGAAAAACAGCAAAACAGCTAATCGCTAAACAGCTACCCGCTACTTCCGAAATTGTTCCAGAAAACGGACGTCATTCTCAATCAATAATCGTAGATCCGGGATGCCGTACATGATCATGGCGAGTCGATCTAGGCCCATGCCGAAGGCAAATCCGGAAATCGTGTCCGGATCGTAGGCGGCGTCGCCGCGTTTGCTGCTGACTTCGGTAAAAACGGCGGGATCGACCATGCCACAACCGGCGATTTCGATCCATTTTACTGCTCTTCCGGCGGCGTAGAGCTTCAGGTCCACCTCGAAGCTCGGTTCGGTGAAGGGGAAAAAATGAGGCCGGAAGCGAACCTCGGTTTTCGAACCGAAAATTTCCCGGAAAAAGTACTCCAAGGTTCCTTTGAGATCCGCGAGGGTCACTCCACGATCCACGTAGAGCCCTTCGAGCTGATGAAAGGCACTGAGATGAGTCGCGTCAATCTCATCGCGGCGAAAGGCACTTCCTGGAGCAATGATCCTTACCGGCGGCACCTCCTTTTCCATCGTGCGGATCTGCACAGAGGAGGTATGGGTGCGCAGAAGTTTCCCGTTTTCAAAATAGAAGGTATCCGTCTCATTCCGCGCCGGGTGATCGGCGGGAGTATTGAGCGCATCAAAACAATGCCACTCCGTCTCGATCTCCGGCCCATCGGCGAGAGCAAAACCCATTCGCCGGAGCACCCGGACCGCTTCGTCCAAGACATGGGAAAGCGGGTGCAGGCCACCTTTTGGCAAAGGACGACCGGGCAAGGTCGGATCGATCGCGGCAAAGGCAGCGGCATCACGCACCGCCGTGAGCGCGGCCGATCGTTCCTCCAGCGACGAGGTGATCGCATTCCGAACTTCGTTCAGCTTTTGCCCGATTTCTTTTTTTTGATCCGAAGACACGTCTCGCATCCCGGAACTAGCAACCGTAAGTCGGCCCTTTTTCCCGAGAAATCCCACCCGGACTTCCTCCAAGGACGTTTCGTCGGCGATGCCGCTGATCGCAGCAAGAGCTTCTGTTTGGATCGTATCAAGTTCAGCTAACATGGGAATTCAACAGGGTGCAGTCTCTGAGAGGACAGGGTTGGTTTGCAAGTTCAAACCGGATCAAACGGGAAACAGAAAGGCCGGCCGCCTGCAATGCAAAGCGTCCGGCCCATCCAAATTGACTTTCAGACCGCTCAGGCGGCCTGCTTGGCTTTGTTCTCCAACGCTTCCTTGGCTTTCCCAACGAGCGCGGCAAAGGCCTCGGCATCGGTGATCGCAAGATCCGAGAGGACTTTGCGATCCAGATCGATCTCAGCGGCTTTCAATCCCTCCATAAAGCGGGAGTAGGTCATTCCACTGAGTTTTGCAGCGGCATTGATCCGCTGGATCCAGAGACCGCGGAAGGTACGTTTGCGGACTTTCCGGTCACGATACGCCCAAGCCTGCGCCTTATAGACGGCATCCTTGGCAGTACGGATCAGTTTCGAACGTGACCCACGAAAGCCTTTGGCTTTCATCAGGATCCGTTTACGGCGCTTGCGGCTAGCAGGCGAATTGGTTGCACGTGGCATTTTCTTATTTTCTCCGAGACGGTTGTTGTTTTTATTTCAACTGGCTGACTCACCTTCTCATTAGGTAACGGTAGGCGTTTCCGCCGCGCCACCAGTCAACTCAGTCGTGAACCGGAGTATCCGATTCTAGCGGTAGACCGCCCCCTGAAGGTTATTTCCCACAGAAAGGCATGTTCATCTTCACGTTCTTCTCATCTGCCGGAGAGACCAATGCGGACTGTCCGAGCCGACGAAGACGCTTAGAATTTTTGCGGCGGTTCAGGTGTCTTTTCCCCTGTTTCCGACGCAAAATCCTACCACTGCCGGTCACTTTAAATCTTTTAGCGACCCCTTTACGTGTTTTGGCTTTACCAGCGACTCTTGCCATAGCGGGCCGATTCTACGCTTCCGTTGCAAATTTGCAAAGGATTTCACCAGAAGATGCGCACCATTGTGCGATTTTCCTTTCCGAAATTTCACAGCACGCTCGTATTCACCGCCTCCGTTGCCTTCCCATAATCCACCTGAAGCCGCGTTACTTGATCCCCTGTGATGTGAAAAATGTCGCAATGCCTCCCTTGCAATTCGAGGGTAAAGGAGCGGGTTCCGCAGGAGATTCTCAATTCACAAGCGGCCTCTTCATTTTGCCACGGATTCATCGCGAGGACGATCCATTCGTCGTCGGACACTTGTAATCGCTTCAAGAGAGGCGCTTTCTCCTTCCACAAAACGTGAGCGATGGCGTCATCCGCAGCCGGAGTCGCCGAGGCGATTTTTTCGGATAAATCCGCTACGCGACCGAGACTATCGGTGAAAACGGGGAGGTTTCCATAGAGTTTGGATTCCTTTGATTGCGGTTCCCAGCCCCAAAGCACGTTGCCTTTTGCTCCGTAAAAGTACGGGACCACGGCCATGGCGTCGGCAATCCACGGTTTTAACTCGAGTCCGGCGAGTTCTTTATTTCCGTTGTGAAATCGTAGCCAGGAATAGGCGTAGACCGGCTTGTTGCCGAAAGATCGCGTGCGTTTGTAGTTCTCTTCAACATTGGAAGCGATGTAGAAGATCGAACCCGGGTCATCGTAGAACACATAGATACTGGCCACGTAAAAATCCACGTGGGGGTCGATACATTTCCAGAAGTCGGCATCGAGCGCGTGGGTTCCGTCAATTTGGCCCGCATCCTTACCGGCGATCCCCCAATAGTCGCGGCGGAACGGTTGTGGTCCGTAGAGTCCGGTCGGGAGATCGGGCAGCGCTTCCTTTCCCCATTTGCAGGGGAGCCAGAACCACTCCGCCCACTTGGCGAGATAGGCTTCCCGGAATTCTGCGAGGCTGCTTGTCCCGCTCGCCTTTTTGGTTGCCGGATCGGCGAAGGCTTTGGCGATGTCCTGTTCGAAGGCGAATTCAATGTCGTGAACAAAGATGCTTTTCTGATCGGCGACGAGATCTGGCTTGTTTGCGATGACCCCGACATTCTGCCGGATGATTTCCTCAAAGAAGTCCGGCATGTCCCAGGGATTCGTGGCAACGGGACCATTTTTTTTCAGGTAGTGATCGATGTTGCGCTGCTGTTTGCCGGGGTAATCGGAGAAATCCCCGAGTAAATTGACCGGGTCGAAGCCGTGCTTGAGCGCTTCGACTTGATGGAGCGGCGCACCATTGACATCCCAGTAGGCGCGGAGCCCACCGGCCATTGTGACCGAGCGGATATTTTCCCAACCGGCCAAGGGATCCGCAGAGGGTGCGGCGGTAGATTGCCCCAGCAGCAACAAGATCAAACCGGAAACAAAACCCTTTTCTACAGACCATTTCATTGCCGTAAATTTCATTGCCGTAAAATAGAAGGTATCTCCGGGAAATCGCAACTCACCTCTCACTACCAGGGCTCCCGCCCCAAAGCCTTGCCTAGCACCAGGCCAGTACCGATCCGGCAGAGCTACTCTTCACGGTTCGTTCGAGCCAATCACCCATCACTCGCGAACTTCACCCGAGTCTTTCTGAATCTCTCCGCAATTCAGACCAAGACTCTCATTGACGTTTCCCTCGGTAGACTGACAGCATACGCAAAATGATTTCCTTTCTGAAGCCTGCACCGCACATTGACCGTCTCCCCGAGGGGCAGATCGACGCGGAATACAAACGACTGCGACGTCGCGTCTTTCTCGGCATCTTCATCGGTTACGCGGGTTACTATCTGGTAAGGAAGAACTTTTCCCTCGCCATTCCTGACATCCTCGAGGACTACCCCCAGTACTCGAAGGCACAACTCGGCTCGGCCATGACAGGACTGTCGATTGCCTACGGTTTTTCCAAATTCCTCATGGGCAGCGTGTCAGATCGCAGCAATCCCCGTTTCTTCTTGCCGCTCGGACTGTTGCTTTCCTGCGCCGTCCTTTTTGTCTTCGGATTCGTAAAAGAGATCTACCTCTCTCTCACGGTCATGATCGTGCTACAGACTCTCAACGGATGGGTCAATGGGATGGGATGGGCACCCTGCGGTAAGACGATGGTTCATTGGTTCAGCACAAAAGAGCGAGGCCGAGCGGTATCGATCTGGAACGT
>JAGPCC010000298.1 GCA_018058245.1 Verrucomicrobiales bacterium | reverse complement strand
AGCCAGGAGACATGCGGATCGAACTCGTCGTCACGGACGCAAAAGGGGCCTCTGGTCATGTTCTCGTCCCAGTCACAGTGGGGAACTCGACTCCGGAGGTGAGGATCATTGCACCGCAAGAAGGCGATTTTTTTACTCCGGGAGAACCAATCCCGTTTCATTTGGCGGTAAACGATGCCGAAGATGGAGATGGGAAAGGCCGGGAAGCGGAATTTTCGATGCGGACGCTCGTGAGTTCAGCCTGGGCTACGGGTGATGGGAAACGAACCGATGTCGATCCCGGACTGTCCCGTATGAAGCAGTCAGACTGCTTTAACTGTCATTCCGTGGACCAAAAAATCGTTGGTCCGACTTTGATGGAGATCGCAACGAAGTACAAGGATCAACCGGGGGCAATCGAGACGTCAGTGGAGAGAGTGACAAAAGGTTCCACCGGAGTGTGGGGTCCGCTCCCGATGTTGCCTCACAGTCAGCATACCGCCGACGAGGTTCACATGATGGTGAAATGGATTTACAGTCTCGCCTCTGGTGAAGCGACACCCACGGTGGCTCGGGGAACGGAAGGGCAGATCGTGCCGCCGAATGACGACAAACTCGCGATCGGCATCGTCGAGGCGACTTTCACGGATCTGGGACATGCTCCGGCAGGCGCTCTTTCGGGAAAAGCACAGGTGAAGCTCCGCTCGCGTCGGATCGAGGCGGAACGAGCTGACCAGCTCGCCGGACCGAAGATTCAGGGCAAGGTTATCGGATCCATTGCACACGGTCAGTATGTCCGTTTTGCTTCCATTCCACTGGGGGTGGTGAGCTCGATTCAGGTGAGCGCCTCTTCGGGAGGATCGGGCGGGAAGATTGAATTCCGAGCGGGTTCGCCAGAGGGTTCTCTTCTCGGTAGCGTCGAGGTCCCTGTGACTGGAGGATGGGACAAATTCCAAGGATTTGACTCCAAGATCGCTCCGGAAATCAAGGCTCGGTCAGACGTATTTCTCGTTTTTGTGAATCCGGGAAAAGGAGGACTGATGAACGTGGATTGGGTCGAGTTCCGGAAATGACCCGATTCTCTTCCGGTCAAATCTCGACCATCGCCGGGATCGCGCTTTCCAGGATCGTAAAAAGTTCATCGGCGGCTTTTGCGCCGACTTCGAGCACATTTTCGTGATTGAGGGGGTGGGTCGCGAGTCCCGCTCCGTAGTTCGTGAGACAAGAGAGTGCAACGACGCGCATCCCGAGGGCGCGAGCTTGGATCGCTTCGGGCACGGTCGACATCCCGACCGCGTCCGCACCGAATGCTCGCAGGAGACGCACTTCGGCCGGCGTCTCATACTCCGGTCCGTTCACCCAGGCATAGACCCCTTCGGGGAGTTTGTGCCCGGTCTGTTCGATACTTTCGGCGCGGAGTAATTCTCGAAGATCAGAGGAGTAAACCTCGGTCTGATCGACGAAGGACGCCGATCCGGTGAGGGGGGACTGCCGGGCGAGATTGACGTGGTCCGAGAGCAACATCCAGCGACCCGGTTTCAAATTTGCATTTACGATCCCGGCGGCATTCGTGAGGATCACGGTGGAGATCCCGATTTCATGGAAAAGGCGTATGGACGAGGCGACTTCGCGGGCGGTCCAGCCTTCATAGAGATGGACGCGACCCTGTGCGACAGCGATTTCGACTCCACCGATTTTTCCGAGATGAAGTGTCCCGGCGTGACCGGGGACTCGGCTGACGGGCAGACCCTCGATCTCGGCATAGTCCCAAGAAGTGGCTTCTGTGAGCGATTCGACAAATCCACCGAGACCGGAACCGAGAACCAATCCGACCACCGGAGAAATAGATTGCAGGGCAGGCGGAAGAGTGAATTCGGACATATCGTTACTTTGGCTCGTTTCCGGTGGCAGTGCAAATTTCTCGATAGAGCACTTCCAACTCGGGGACGGGAACGTGCCTCGCACGAGCTTCCCGGAGCGGTGCACCCCAGATCGCCTCGACCTCGACGGCATTCCCGGCGAGGAAATCGACCAAGCTGGAGGGTTGATAGGCCCCCATCTCAAGAGTTCCCTTGATATTGCTCTCGGCGAAGGACGGTTCGATCTCATGGCCGAGAGCGGCTGCGATGGTGATGATTTCTCCCATGAGTATTCGCGTGCGACGGAAGAGTGTTGGGTCGGAGAGAATCTGCTGGGTGTCAAACCCGCCTGCCGCGATGGAGAGACCATTGAAGGGCACGTTCCAGATCAGCTTTCTCCATCGCCCAAGCTCGAGGTCGGGGAGGACGCGGCAGTCGAGCCCGGCGGCAGTGAAGAGCGGCGCGACAAACGGGAGGGCATTCGTCTCCGTGAACTCGCCCATTTCTATCCGACCATGGGCGAGATGATAGATCACGCCGGGCTCGCCACGATTGATACACACAAAACAGAGACCTCCGAGAATGGGATGATCCGGAAACGCATCGTGAAGAAAATCTTCGTTCCCGAGACCGTTTTGTAGTGTCAGGAGAATGGTTTCCGCTTTCAAGAGTGGCCGGATGAGATCGGGGAGGACGGCGTTCGCGGTCGTCTTCAGCGCAATGATGACGAGGTCAACGGGGCCGATCTCTTCTGTCGAAGCAAATGCGGCTACGGGAGAAAGATGAAAATCGCCGTCAGGGCTGTGAACGAAAAGTCCGTTTTTCCGGACTGCCTCGAGATCGCGCCGCATGAGGAAGGAAACCGTAAATTGTTGCGCGAGCCTTCCTCCATAGTAGCTCCCGACGGAGCCGGAACCGACAATTGCGATGCGGGGATGAGATACCATTTCGGGAATTTCGGCCTTTGGGGGGTGGAATCAATCGCTAGTTCTTGACGAAAGCTGTCCAGAGCCGTGAATGGAGATGCAAATGTCCCTCTCCGGAAAACTCCTCGTCGCCACCGACACTCTGACGGAACGCCTTCACGGGCTTCGATTCGGAGATCCCGTGAGTCATGTCTACAATCCCCTCGAATACGCTCGGGCGTCGCATGAACTCTACGTGAAGCGTTTTGGAGAAAGTACGAAACGGATCCTTCTGATGGGTATGAACCCGGGGCCGTGGGGAATGGCGCAGACGGGAGTTCCTTTTGGCGAAATGGAAGCGGTGAGGGACTGGATGGGGATCACTGCTCCGGTCGGAAAACCCGAACTTGAGCATCCGAAGCGTCCCATCGTCGGTTTTGCCTGTGAGAAATCGGAGGTCAGTGGACGACGTCTCTGGGGCCTGTTTTCGGAAGCGTATCCAGCCGTCGAGGATTTTTTTGTCGATCACTACGTCGTGAATTATTGCCCGCTCGTCTGGATGGAGGAGAGTGGGCGCAATCGCACCCCCGACAAGTTGCCCCTGGCCGAGATGGCTCCTGTCTACGAAGCGTGCGACGTCTACGTGGGAGAGCATTTGAAACTGCTGGAACCGGAATGGGTGATCGGAGTCGGAGGGTTTGCCGAGGCTCGACTTGCTCGAATCGTCGATTCCACTGGTATGCGAGTAAATGTAGGGCGTATCCTTCACCCGAGTCCGGCGAGTCCAGCCGCGAACCGCGACTGGGCGGGAACGGTGGCGACTCAATTGCGTGTTCTCGGGCTGTGGAAATAGACGGCCATGTACGATTCCCATAGTTCAGAGATTTTTCTCCGCCGGGCGAGTTGGTTGTCGTTCTGGATTGGCGTGCTGATGCTCGGGATCAAAGTCGCGGCCTGGCATCTCACGAAATCCTCAGCGATCCTCAGTGATGCGGCGGAGTCCGTCGTTCATGTCGCTGCGGTGGCGTTTGTGGTCTACAGTCTTCGTCTTTCGCAGAAACCGCCGGATCAGGATCATCCCTACGGGCACGCAAAAATCTCGTTCTTCTCCGCAGGATTCGAGGGTGGATTAATCTCCATAGCGGGGTGTTTCATTGTTTACCAAGCGATCGTGCAATGGATCAGCGGAGTCGGTCCCCAGCACCTTGGATGGGGAAGTCTCCTCACGGTGGTGGCGCTCCTGATCAATGGTTGGCTCGGTTGGCATCTTCTCCGGATCGGTAAACGCAATGGATCGCTCATCCTCGCGGCGAATGGACGCCATGTCCTGACAGATGCTTGGACCAGCATCGGGGTGCTCGTGGGTCTCGGGCTGACTTGGGCGACTGCTTGGGCGGGGTTCGATCCCATCTGTGCCATTTTGGTGGCGGGAAACATCCTCTGGTCCGGGGTCCGCCTAATGTGGATCAGTGCGAGTGGGCTCATGGATCGTGCGGACCCGGCAGTGCAGCTCGCTCTGAGCGCTCGGCTGGATTCCGCGACGGCAAAACACGGCGTGACTTGGCACCAGATGCGACACCGCCACCTCGGAGACGGACATTGGGTCGATTTCCATCTCGTTTTTGCCGACGAAACGACGGTACGGGATGCTCATGAGATCGCGACGGAGATCGAGCGGGAGGTGCGGGACGAAATGGGACCGTCAACGATCGTGACGACGCACTTGGAACCGGCGGAGGATCATGAACGCATCCACGGGCACCCACCTGGGGAAAGCCCAGGGCGACTCGGGAAGGAGCATCATCCGGATTGATTCGGAAAAGAGGACTGATCTGGCCGATTCTGCCTGGAATCGGCAGGGACCAAAAACGTGGGCTGGATGATTTTGTAACCAACGGAACCCTCAATACTCCCGATCCAACAAATAATCGGCGATCTCGGCAAGCCGCTCTGCCTTCTTCCCGAAAGGTTTCAGCGCATCGTGGGCCTTTTTGGTCAATCGGGCTGCTTCTTTCCGGCTTTTCTCGAGTCCGAAGAGGGCGGGGTAGGTCGATTTTGCGGTGGCTTCGTCTTTGCCGGCGCTCTTGCCCAGGGTTTCGCTGGTCTGGGTAACATCGAGAATGTCATCAATGACCTGAAAGGCAAGCCCGAGTGACTGACCGTAGACGGAAAGGGCTTCGAGTTGTGCGGGCGTGGCGTTTGCGGTCATGGCACCGAGCCGGATCGAGGCCGTGAGCAGTGCGGCAGTTTTGCTTTCGTGGATGTAGCGGAGCTGTTTTGCGGTGAGGACGACCTCGCGGCCTTCCCCCTCTAGATCCATGACCTGACCACCAATGAGGTGGCGGCTGCCCGATGAAACCGCAAGTTCCGAGATAAAAGCTCCTATATCGTAGCGTTTTGTTCCCGTCACCTGGGCGAGGATCTCAAAAGCGACCGTAAGAAGTGCGTCACCTGCGAGTACCGCGACACCTTCGCCAAATTTCACATGGCTCGTCGGCATTCCACGACGAAAATCGTCGTCATCCATGCAAGGGAGATCGTCGTGAATCAGCGAGTAAGTATGGATGCACTCGACCGAAGCGGCCGGAGCCAGTGCCGCCTCGTAGGTCCCTCCGCAGGCTTCCGCGCTCGCTAGACAAAGAATAGGTCGAAGCCGTTTTCCGCCGGCAAAGAGACTGTACCGCATCGCCTCGTGAATCGTCGTCGGTTTCGTTTTGGCCGTCGGTAGAAAACGGTTCAGCGCCTGATCCACGATACGACAGCGTTCTTCCAGGTAGGTGTTCATGGGGAGCGGTTTAGCGGTTTTGAATTGGTGCTGGCTAAAAAGCTAAAAAGCTAAAACGCTACAAAAGTTCGGCAATCTGGACGGCGTTGAGGGCGGCTCCCTTTCGCACCTGATCGCCTACGACCCAAAAAGTAAGCGCATTTTCGAGGACCATGTCTTCGCGAATGCGGCCGACGAGGCAGTCGTCTCCGTCGGTACAATCAAGTGGGGTCGGGAATTCCGGTATTTCTGCAAAAGGGGCATCGATGAGGTGGACTCCGGGTGCCTCTTGGATTGCCGCCCGGGCGGCCTCTACCGACGGTTTGTCGTGGAAGACGGCAGTCACGGAGACGGCATGGGAACGGTAGACCGGGACCCGCACGCAGGTGACCGAAGCCTTGAGATCGGGCGCATGAAGGATTTTCCGGCCTTCAAAGTGCATTTTCAATTCTTCCTTGGTGTATCCACTCTCGTGAAAGGAATCGACCTGGGGGATGACATTGAATGCGATCTGGCGGGAGTAGACGCTCTTTTCGGGGATGGTTTCCCCCTTGGCGATGGCCGTAACTTGAGCCTCCAGTTCGAGAATGCCCTGGGCTCCACTTCCAGAAACCGCTTGGTAACTGGACGCGATCACGCTCTTTACACCGCCGAAAGCTAGGTGCATCGGATTGAGAGC
>JAGPCC010000297.1 GCA_018058245.1 Verrucomicrobiales bacterium | reverse complement strand
GTTCGGCATCGATCGGCGCGGGAACGGCGAGAAATTTCAGGGAATCTTCCGGAAACAAATCGCGGAGAAGGGTCGTCCACGTCTCGCTGCGGTAGGGTTGTTGGAGCGCGGATTGGATGAGCATAAATGGGGAGGGTGTCGCCGTTCCGGCTATCGTGAGCGCTCCGTCCGGACTCCGGTGTAGTCGAGCAACACCTCGTCTGAGGTGAGAAGGGTCAGATCGTGGTGCCGGGCGGTGGCGACGATGGTCAGGTCCATGGGGTCCTTGTGTGTGCTTCCCTGCCGATTGAGGGGAGTCGATCCAGGCGCAGGTGTCGAGGAGGTAGCGGGGCATGGTCGTTAGCGGTTCATTTCCCAATCCTCCTCGTCGAAGGCCGGGGCGTGAGGATCGTAGGATGGGTTGAGGGTCACAGTGCCCTTCCCGGCACCCAGAAACGGAGCGTCTGGTTCCTCCTCAGGTTTGCAAACCTCGGCGATCGTTTTTCCGTGACGTGTCACCTGGAGAACGACCTCGCCTTTTTCCACTCCCCGCATCTCTTCGGTGCAATGGTCCTTGAACTCGGGGGCCATACGCCTCCGCGAATGATCCCCGATCTCCTCCCAGGTCAGCGAGGCGAGAGTCGCCCGCTGGTTCTTGTTGTGAACGAGGACGGCGGATCGGGTGTGCGCTTTGAGCAGGGCGATCTCCTTGTTCGGGGTGACAAAGAGCGGATGGAGACCGAAGGCACGCAGGGCCTTGATGATGCGGGCGGCGGCGGCGGGTGAGCTTTTGGAAAAGGCTTCGTCGAGGACGATGGTGGCATACTTGGGACGGGCCGCTCCAGCCGGGCAGAGGGCGTAGCTGAGCGAGGCGGTGAGGATGTAGCTGGCCATCATTTCCTTTTCCCCGCCACTGCCTGTCTGTGAACCGCTCCGCTGACCGGAGACCCTACCGGTCTCCCGATCCACTTCGACGACAAAAAACTGGAGCCGGTGCCGGGGATCGAGCATCGCCTGGGCCCCGAGGGTATGGCGTTTTTCCGATGCGCCCCGGAGGAGGCGGATAACCTCGCCGAGAGCCCGGTAGTGAGCCTCGCCTTCATCGTCTTTGGCATGGAGTGCGTCCAGTCGCAACTTGCGATGGGCAGCCTCGATCTGGCGAAGGGACTCGTGAACGATACGCTGGGGTTTGAGCTGTAGGTAGCGGCTTTCTCGAAAATCGACGCGACTGAGGGTGGAGTTGAGATCTGCGACGCGCTCTTCGACCATGGTCACTTCGTTCTCGATCTGGGCAAAGAGCTGGGTCACACCTTGGCCGGAGGAAAGGTTCAGGTAGTCGAGAAATCGCTGACGCTTCTCGGGAAGGGCCTCGCGCTCGAGGACCGCGAGCCTATCGAGATGGGCGGGCACGTCGCGCAGTTCGGTGCCGGTCTCGGCGAGGACCCCGGTATCAACGCGGAGAGCGCCCTCCATGGATCGGATGAGGCTTCTTTCGATATCGGATTTGCGGTCTTCGCTTTCCTGAATTTTGGTCTCGATGCGCTGGCGGGCGGAGCGTTCCGTTTCGTCGAGCTGGCGGATCTGGATGTCGTCGGAAAGCGGGAATTCTTTTTCTGCAAGAATGGTGTCCTCTTTGGTAAGTCCCCCACCCTTGCGCTCGACCGCGAGTCCGAGTTCCCGCGTCGCGGCGGCGAGTTCACTTTTGGAAGACCCCAGTTGTTCAGTTAGAGTCGAGATTTCCTCCCTCGTGATCTTCAACTCGCCGAGGACCTCGTCGTGGCGGGCTTTGGCAGTGGCGGCGTCGGAGTCTGGCCGGATCAGGTCAATGAGTCGCTGACGCTGCTGTTCGATCTCGCGCTCGACGCCGACGAGGTCGATCTGGCTGAAATCGACGGACTCCAACTGGGCAATGATGGTGATTTTCTCCGAACACTCGCGTTCCGCGCGGCTGTGGATTTGGCTCTCCTCGTCGAGCCGACCGATTTCTTCCCGGGCGAGTTGCCAGTTGCCCTGGAGCGCGGCGAGAAGATGGCGGTTGTCGAAGCCGGTCATCCAGTCGACCGCGAGGGGGCGCTGATCCTGTTTTTCGAAGCGTCCCTCGCGATCAGACATGGTGCCATCGAGAGTCATGGCGTGCTCCGTGTGGCGGAGCGTCTCAATGGAATCGACGCAGTGACGGTCGCGGCGAGCGAGGAGGACTTTCACCTGCTCGCGGAGCGGATGGTCTCGGTAGTCGAGCTTGCGGGTAAAACCGTCCTCGAAAAAGTGAGCCGGACCAGGCGAGGAATCAGCGCTCTGGAGACGGACGTGGAGACGATTGTCCCGACGATTGATCCAGGCGAGGGCCTCGTCCATGCGGTGGACGGGCACGAGGATCCGGAGTCGCTCGGGGCCGATGGCACGCTCGATCGCACCTTGCCAGGGTCGTTCCCCGGCTCTCACCTCGACCAGTTCGGCGACAAAGGGGAGATCCTCTCCCGCCATGTCCAGTTCTTGGGCGAGCGCTTCGCGGAACGTCTGGAAGGGCGCGGGAATGTTGGAATGCGGACGTTCCTCGACCTGTCGAATCTCGAGCAACAAATTCCGTTCGGTCGCGCGATGCTGCTTCAGCGTCGCGGCGAGATCGACGGCCCCCTGGCGAGCGAAGGCGTGAGCGGCATCGGCAGCCCCTCTAAGTTCGGGGAGTTGCTCCCGATTTCGCTGAAAAGATGTCTCATCCGTTTTAGTTTCCAGCCCGAGGGCGGCGGCAAAAGCCTCGTAAACACCGGCATTTTTCCGAACCTCGCCTGAGCGCTGCACCTTGGTCTGGATGATTTCCTCAATGCTCTGGATCGCGGCGCCACCGTGTCGCAGGTATTCTTCGTTGAGCGTGCGTTCTCGATTCTCCAGAGCCTCGGCTCTCGCGGTGGCGTCGCCCAGAGCACTCGTGGTCTTGTCGAGGGCCAGGGTCAGCCGTCCTTTTTCCCTCTCCCACAAGTGCATGGCGGCCTCGGCGAATCGCACCGGGAGCAGTTCTTTGAGGTGGCGGAGGGTTGCGAGTTTTGCAGAAATCTTTTCCCAATTGTGCCAACCCTGGCGCACCGGCAGGAGAGAATCTCGCTGGCGACGAGCGGTCTGGAGTTCTTCGTAGATCCCGTGGAGGGAGTCGAATTCATTGGCGACCTCCGCAGCTCTATCAAAAGCGGAACGATCGTCGAGAACCAGTTCACGAAAAATTTGGTCGATACTGTTGATCTGCTTCAGACCGGCGGCGCGGTTGAGGAGACTGAAGGCATTTTCGCCGACTTCGAAAAAGCTGCGCACTTGAGCGAGGTATTCCTTTTTGCTCGCAAAAAGCTGCAGGCCAACGGTCTCGCGGGCATGACGGGTGAGGGCTGCCTTGCCGCCCTCCTGATGCTGCAACAACAGAGTCTCAAGAACGTTCCCTATGTTCCGGGCGAAAAACCAGGTTTTTTTCAGGTCGGCTGCCGCATTGCCGCTCCCGTCGATGGAGAGGAGAACTCCGATGCTCACTGTGTCGCTGCCGTTGATGCTTTGGTAGTGACCAGCCAACCCAGTGACAGCGCTTCCGGGTCGGGCGATGTGACTGTTTTCTGTCTCCGCGCTTTCGACTCCCGAGACACCCCGGACGTAGGAGATGAGATCGCGATCGCTCTCGTGACCGCCGGTCGAGGCGAGATTGTATTTCGGAAAAGGTGCGAGCAAGGTCATCAGCGCATCCACGAGGGTGGTCTTACCGCTCCCCGTGGGCCCGATGATGGCAGTGCCCTCGGGATGGATGAGGCATCGGTGCCGCCCCTCGAAGGGCCCCCAGTTCACCACTTCCAATTCGGCGAGGCAAAAGGAAACCCCGTCCCCGGTCGCTGTCGCTGTCGAGGAATCAAACTCAAGTCCCAGAAGATCACTTTCAGGTTCTTCACTCATCGTTATTCGAGGATAGAGTTCCCGTTGCGTTCACCATTCCTTGAAAGTGATTCAAGAGAGTGGTCAGCGTTTCCGGATTGGCGAGCCGAGTGATGAGCGGACGTATCGTGATCTCGCCCTGGGAGGACAATTCGGAGACGATACCGTGGGGTTTGAGTTGTTCGAGCAAGGTAAGAAGGCGCTGCCGGTTTCTCGTGTCGCTGCCGGTGTCGCCGAGAAAGATCGTGAGCTGCCCCAACAGATCCTCCAACGCGACATTCACTGTCCGCACTCCGATTCCGCTCTCCTGCTCCTGCACGACGTAGAATTGCCTCAAGATCGCAATGAGGAGCGACTGCTCCAAGGTCAGTCTCTGGCGTCGCACGAGGGGGTGACTCCACTCTTCATCGGCGTCCGGCGCGGCGCTGCGAGCGACCCGTAGCAGGGCGATGCCGCGCAGTTCATCGACCTCCAACTCCAGATCGATCGGCTCCAGAGCCGACTGGATTTTTCGCCGGCATCGCAAGAGCGCCTCAAAGCGGGTCGCGTTGGCGCTGCTCTCCACGAAGCCGCTTTTGAGCAACTCCTGCACCAATTGTTTCACCTCAAGAGGTGTCGCAGAAAGTTCTTCGTGCGACTCAAGAGGGTTTGCTTCGTCATTCAACCCTGTCATGTCAACCGAGCACCTCCGGTTCCACTTCACCGACTGCGCTTCCGTTTAAAACAATTTTCGGAACTTCAAATCGGGTCAAGGTGCCGAGTCGGTCAGTGATGACAAAGTCCTCCCGCTCCTCGCCGAAATCGGCTCCGGTCTCGCGGCCCAGGCTGAGCCAATAAGTGACGGTCTCGAGATCGTGGGTCGGTGGCAGAGCCCTTGCCAGATCGCCCAGAGTCAGACCACACTCGGACTCCTGGAGGCATTCCCGGGTATTTTGGAAAAGCGCAAGCCGGTCGAGACCGTCGAGGGCATCCCAAAAGTCCTGCCCTACTTCCTCAAGACTGGCGTTTTGTTCGCTGAGATTCATCTCGTCTCGGGAACCGTCGGAGGGTTCCTTAAAGCGGAGTCGCTGGGCCAGTGGCAGCGAATAGACGCCGACCGCGACGGGAGGGAG
Source organism: Verrucomicrobiales bacterium (assembly GCA_018058245.1). Classification (GTDB taxonomy): domain Bacteria; phylum Verrucomicrobiota; class Verrucomicrobiia; order Verrucomicrobiales; family DEV007; genus Arctic95D-9. The sequence continues at coordinate 1,231 of JAGPCC010000297.1, read as the reverse complement.
CGGGCTGGGCGAGCGCCGCAGGCTAGCGGAGGTCCAATCCAACTCCGTCGCCAGCTCCAGCAATTCGTTGAGGATGGCCCCGACTCGGTGGTGTTCTCCCGCCAAGCCTGCCTTGATAAAACCGCGGACATCCCGCTCTCCCCGAGCTCGCGCCTGAATGACTCGTTCGGACTCACTGACCAGCCCGGGCACGAGCCATCGCAACTCTGCGATCTGCTTGCGATTGAGCGCTTCCGTGGCACTCGAATTTTCGAGAATGGACCGCAGTTGCGACTTCATCTGGTCCAGCTCGACCTGTTCGTTGAGCTGCGCATAAAAACCATCAAAGACCTGACCCTCGGGAGTTTGCAAGAGTTCCTCGTGACCATCCAGCATGAGATCGAGGACGCTCCCTCGGTTTTGATCGCTGCGCACGATCTCCTGGCGAAGTTGATGGTCGGCGTTGCGAAAGGAATCCTCCACTCGTCGGAAATCTGACCGCAGACTGACCGCGAGTTTGTAGACTTCACGGATGCCTTCATTGGCCTTTGGTCCGCTCAACACTTCAAATTCGCCGCGCTCGACCTTTGCCAACTCTGCCTCGAGATCGACGATCTGTCTTTTCAAATGCGCAGATCGATCCGCGAGAATTGGATTCAATTTCGCGGCAAGCCCTTCGATCTCGCGCTGTACCGTGGCTAACCGCGAGGCCGTGGAGGTCATGATTTCCTCGTCCAGACTGTCGAGAAAATGGAACGCGTTTTGCAACGAATGCGTTTGCAGGAGCCTGCCCTCTCGCTCCACCACCAGCCCGCGCCGAATCCAGTCGCGCAGTTCGGCCCTCGCTGCCTGGATCCGTTCACCGGCAGGGATCGCGTATTCCTCCGCATTGGCGTGCTCGCCGAAAATCAAAGCGAGTTTTTCCACCGCATCTTCCCAAGCGATGTCGCCGCCGGCGTCTTCGAAGAGCGGCTTCAGGCAGCTCAGGACGAGCGGAGCGCGGCGGGAAGCCAGCAACACCCACGCGGGATTCATGCTTCGGGAGCGGATGTATTTGCGGCTAGCTTCCGAGGTCATAGGAGCGGGACGAAACAGCAGGATGGGAAAGAATTCAAGTTCTGGAACATTTCTAACAGACGTTCCTTCTTGTTCATTCGGCCCAGGTTACTTCGATCGTAAGCCACCCGTCTACGAGCGATGCGCGGCAGGATCCCCCGAGATATTCCGCTGCCGCATGGACGACGGAGAGACC
>JAGPCC010000296.1 GCA_018058245.1 Verrucomicrobiales bacterium | reverse complement strand
GTCTCGTGGCGAGTCTCGTAGCGAGTCTCGTAGCGAGTTTCGTTGTCATTCTCACCACGATTCTGATGGTTCCTTCCCCGTCATTCGCTGAAGAACCGGTGCCCTTTGCGGAACTCCTTCGCAAGGCTGAGGGCGGTGATCTGATTGCTCAGATCGATCTCGCTTTCCGTTATCGCGACGGAAAGGGCGTGGCCAGGGACGACGTGGAGTCCCTGCGTTGGGCGCATCGGGCTGCGGACGGGGGGAATGCCGATGCGATGGATTTTGTGGGTTTTGCCTATCTTCGCGGGAGCATCATCCCGCGAAATCCCGAGATCGCTTTTGGATACTTTCAAGCGGCGGCGGGTGAATCGGCGCAGGCCGCTTTTAATCTCGGCCAGTGTTACTTCGGTGCGCAAGGGACCACTCAAGATATCCCCAAGGCGCTCGAATGGTGGAAGAAGGCGGCGGAGCGGGGGCATGGTCGGGCGGCCTCGACGGCGGCGATGGCCTATTACTCGGGAGAAGGCGTTACGAGCGACCTGGTCGAGGCTCGTCGTCTCGCGGAGCGGGCCGCGCAACTGAACGATCCCTCGGGTTTCGTTTTCCTGGGAGAAATGCAATTCCAAGCCGGGGAATTGGACGAGGCGAAGGCCAACTGGACGCGGGCCTCGAAGCTCCGCCCGACGGGCCCGACCGGTCATCCTTCGCAACCCTCCGCGAACGGTTCTGCCCAGCAGGGCGCGGATTTGCTAAAGTTGCTCGAATATCGTCGGCGCAAGAGTGAACCGGGCACCTTTGCGTTTGTGCCGCTGCCGCATATCTTCCAGGGATACAACAATTGCGGATCGACCGCCTGCGCTACCTTTGCCCGCTTTCAGGGCAGCCAGATCGGCGGTTGGGATTTCAAGCGACTTTGTCCCTCGCCGCTGGGGACAGGCACTGACTGGGGGCACCTCCTCGATGCCTCAACGAAGATCGGCCAGAAGTGGAGGCTCGTCACTTTTTCACCCGATGACAAAGGGTTTGCAGAAGCGACCGCCTTCCTCCGGAGCGAACTCGATGCGGTGAGGCCGGTCGTGGTCGATTTTAAATACATCGGTCCTCAATATCCCAACGGCAGTGCCGGGCACACTCTGAACGTCTGCGGATACCTCGCGGCGGAGGATCTCTACATTCTCTGCAATCCGGCTGTCGCCACTCCCGGACTTCAGCTCATTACCGCCCACGATTTGAAAGACTTCTGGCGCTCCGATCACTACGGTGCCCTTTCCAAAGGAGTGCTCTCGCGACCGGCCTTTGCGATTCAGGAGAAATAATCCCGGCCCGATTGTTCCGGGAGAATTCGAGGAAGAGGAGCGAGCGGAGTCGATTCTAATAAGGATGAAAATTTTACTTGGATTCACGGCGAGACTCGTTCATCGTTGATCCAGAATGGAAATTATTTTGGGAATACTCTTCGGTGCGGTTGTCTGGTTTATCGTGCGATGTGTCCTCACTGGTTTTTTTACCGTCGAACAAAACGAGCGGGCCGTAAAAACGACCTTGGGTAGAGTGCAGCGAGTCAAAGGGAAGACCACCCTCGATCTCCCCATGGCCGACCATCTGAGTGCGGATCATAAGACCCGCTATATATATCCTCAAGTTCGAGTGATCGGTCCGGGCGGTCCCTACATCAAGCTGCCTTGGCAAAAGGTCCACAAAGTAAGTGTCGCGATCGAGACCGCCAGTATCGCCTATGATCCCGAAGATCCCCATGTGAATCAGAACTGGACTGTGCTGGAAGCGGTCTCGAAAGATCAGCTGAATATCGGAGTGACGGGTCAGCTGCGTTTCAAGGTGTCGGAGAAAAACCTCTATGCCTACATTTTTGGAGTAAAGCATCCCGTCACCCACATCATGGGATATTTCGTTTCGATCCTTCGGGAGCGAATCGCAAATTTTGAGGCGAACTCGGATGATACGATCACGATGGAAGAAATCGACGAAGCGATTCTGGAAGGCGACACCCCGCAGTTGGAGGGCATCTCGATCAATGATCTTCGGAAAAACCTGAATGAATTGAACGAGCAGATGAATGCGGAGTGTCTTAGTTCGGCGGCCCGCTACGGGATCGAGCTCGACGCTTCCCTGATCACGGGGATTGATCCTCCCTCGGACATTGACTCGGCTCTGGCGGCGATTAATACGGCCCACAACGAAGTCTCCGCCGATATCAGCCTCGCCCAGGCCGAAGCCGATCAGAAGATCGAGCAATCGAAGCGGGCGGTGGAGATTCAAACAATGAGAGTCCAGGCAGAGGTCGAACCACTCCTGCGAGTCGCGAGCGAGCTGAAGGCACTCAAAGAAACCGGAGGCTCCCGTTCGCTGGAGTCCTATCTGCGCAATGTGAAACTGCAACTTTTCCGCCGCGCTCGCCGCGTTATCTCAGAAATCTGAACTCTTTTCATCCATGACATTTTCTGGCGCTGCCTTTGGCACCTTTTTTCTGCTTCTAGTCGGACTTCCCATCGTTCTCGGGATCTTGAAATATCTCTGTTGGTTCACCACGGTGGATGAGTGCCGATGCAAAGTTTTTGTGCTTTTCGGAAAGGTGATCGGCGTGATTGACGAACCCGGTCTCCATATTACGCCCTTTTCCATCGGGCCAAAGGTCCTCCTCGTTCCCTTTTTCGGCAAAGTCCACTCTCTTGATTTGCGGTTGGATCAGCGATATCTGCGTAGTCGCGCGGTGAACTCTGAGGAGGGAACCCCCGTCGGGATCGGGGTCTGGTATGAGATGCGAGTGAGCGACCCGGTCGCGTATCTTTTTGAAAATACAGATCCAGAGGGCTCGCTCATGGCGAACGTGACGAACACGACCGTTCGCAGCCTTAGCAATATGCCGCTGGAGAACATGATGCGGAATCGGCACCACATGAGCCGGGAAGTCCGCTCCGAGGTCTCGCCTAAATCGGAGAGTTGGGGGTATTCGCTCGGGTCTGTCTACATTCGGAAAGTCCACTTTCGGGATCATGGCATGATTCATCAGATCGAGCAGAAAGTCGTGAACCGCCTCACCCAGGTGACTTCGGCGATCCGGCAGGCAGGGGATAACCAGGTCGATATCATCAAGTCGCGGGCCGAGCGGGAGGCCTCGATCGAGTTTGCCAAAGCCAATGCCGTGCGACCACGCCTCGTGGGAAATGCCCTGCGAGAGATCGGGGAGGATGCGGAGGTGGTGAATACCCTCTTCAGCGTGCTGGAGACCCAGGAAATCCTTTCCGGCAGCGCCGATGTGATCATGATCCCTCCGGGGACCGGGTTCCTCCCAGCGCTCGAAGCAGAAAAAGAATCTCCCCGGATTCCCCCTTCCCTCGGAAGATGATTTCCCTCCGCGAGGGATCCAGCGGATAGTGGCAGCCTGTCGGGGAGAATGCATCTCCCACGAAGGCTGCTTGACATTCGCCCTGACGTCTCCATTTTCGTGACACTTTAACGTTATCCCATTTTTACCCTCAAATCGATATGGCAACATCCACCACTCCGGAAAAACGTGAGTTCCAGGCTGAGGTCAGTCAGGTGCTCGACATCGTGATCAACTCTCTCTACACGGATAAGGACATCTTTATTCGTGAACTCGTTTCGAATGCATCGGACGCTCTGGAGAAATTGCGTCATACGCAGCTGACGGAAGGCGAAGTCTACCAAGGCGACCTGCCGCTGGAGATCCATCTCTCCGCCGACGAAGAGGCAGGGACTCTCACGATCACAGACTATGGGCTCGGCATGACGCGAGAGGAACTGCATGAAAATATCGGGACCATCGCTCACTCCGGTTCCAAGGCCTTCGTCAAATCGTTGGAAGAGTCCGCACAGAAAGAGAGCGCCCTCATCGGTCAATTCGGTGTCGGCTTTTATTCTGCCTTCATGGTGGCCGATGAAGTGAAAGTCTATAGTCGATCCTGGAGACCCGAGGCCGAGAACCTAATCTGGACCAGCGACGGCAAGACCGGCTACGAAATCGAGGTATCCGACGAAGACCTCCCGCGCGGCTGCCGCATCGTCTTAAAACTCCGCGAGACTTGCACCGATTTTTCCAAAATCGACCGTGTTCGTTCCATTCTGGAGAACTATTCCAGCTTTGTTCCGTTCCCGATCATGATCGGGGAGGACAGGGTCAACAAAATCGAGGCGATCTGGCGGAAGAAAAAGAGCGAAATCTCTGACGAGGAATACAACGAGTTTTATAAATTCTCGGCGAAGGCCTTTGATAATCCGCGCTACCGCATGCACTTCAGCTCGGAGATGCCGATCGAGATTCATGCGCTCCTCTTTGCCCCAACCGAGAACACCGAACTCTGGGGCATGGGCCAGATGGAGCCGGGTGTTTCCCTGTATTGCCGCAACATACTCATCGATGACAAGCCGGTGGGCCTTCTCCCCGAGTGGCTCCGCTTCCTCCGCGGAGTGATCGACAGCGCCGACATCCCGCTCAATATCAGCCGGGAATCGATGCAAGACAGCAGCCTCGTGAAGAAGCTCAATCGTGTTGTCACCAAGCGATTTTTGAAGTTCCTCGACGGCGAAGCAAAGGACAATGCGGACACCTACAAAGAGTTCTATGCAAAGTTCAGTCGATTTCTCAAAGAGGGGATCGTCGTCGATTTCGAACATCGGGAGTCTCTCGCAAAACTGCTTCGCTTTGAGAGTTCGATGACCGATGCCGGGACCCTGACCGGATTTGAGGACTACATCACTCGTGCAAAGGATGGTCAGGAAAAGATCTACTATCTGACCGGTTCGGATCGTGCCTCGGTTGAGGCGGGACCGTATCTGGAAGCTCTGAAATCGAGGGGGCTCGAGGTGGTCTACTTCCTCGATACGATCGATGAATATTTGATCCAGCATCTCAATGAATTTGATGGGAAACGACTCGTCTCCGCCGCGAGCGCTGACTTGGAGTTGGAGAACGACGACAGCATCGTGCTCGAAGGCGACCCTCTTCCTGATGATCGGATGGAAAAACTCTGCGAATTCCTGAAAGGGGAGCTCGACGACCGCATCGAGAAAGTTGCTTCCGGGAACCGTCTCGTGAGCAGTCCCGCTGCTGTCTTGACGCCGGCGCATGGCATGACCGCACAGATGCGACACATGATGCAGGCGATGAACCCTGGGGAACCACTTCCTCCGATCAAAGTAGAGTTGGAGATCAATCCCCGCCATGCCCTCATTCACTCGCTCTCTGAGGCGAGCGAGTCCAATCCCGAACTTGCAAAATTGATTGCCGCGCAGGTCCTGGATACGGCTCTGCTCAGTGCCGGTATGCTGGAAGATCGGGTCGGTTTGATCGACCGGGGTTTCCGGATCATGGAGGCAGCTCTAAAAAAACCTTCCGTTTGAAAAAATAACTGAAACTATCTTCCCGCAGCAACGTTGTATAGCCGGGACAAGAGTTTCCCGTTTTAACCAATCAGACAATCCACTAAGATGAAAAAATTCCTCGTATTGACAACTGCCCTCGTGGCAGGCCTCGCAGTCGGCCTTTCCCATGCCGACGATGACAAAGGCAAGGGCAAAGGTAAAGGGAAGGCTGCTGACCCGGCTGCTCGTGCCGATGCGATGATCAAGTCGCTCGACAAAGATGCCAACGGTACTCTTTCCAAAGAGGAGTTTGCCGCAGGCCCCATGGCTGCCAAGGCCAAGGAAAAGGGTGGCGACGGAATGATCGACAAAATCTTCGCTGGTCGTGACACGAACAGTGATGGCCAACTCGACAAGGCTGAACTCTCCGCTCCCCCGAAAGGAAAAGGCGGCGAGAAAGGCGGCGAGAAAGGCAAAGGTAAAGGCAAGGGTGGCGAAAAAGGTGCTGCCAAAGGCGGCGAAAAAGAGGCTCCTGCGAAAAAGAGTGCGGAGTAATTCCTCCTTTCTCTGAAGATTTCAAAAACCCGTCAAGGCTCTGCTTTGGCGGGTTTTTTACGTTCTTCGAACGAGCGTTCGATCTGAGCCAAATCGGCGATAGATCGGAATAGAATTTCTCCGCTTTGCGTAAGTTTGATGTAGAGCAGCGGGATAGGGCGGGCTTTCAGCCCTACTGGCTGAGTGGATGTTTTTTCCCGGGGCGTTGCCCCGGTCTGATATGGAGTCGGGCCTTTGGCCCTTGCCATTTGCCCCGGTCTGATATGGAGTCGGGCCTTTGGCCCTTGCCATTTGCCCCGGTCTGATATGGAGTCGGGCCTTTGGCCCTTGCCATTTGCCCCGGTCTGATATGG
>JAGPCC010000295.1 GCA_018058245.1 Verrucomicrobiales bacterium | reverse complement strand
CTTCGCAGCCCTTTGACGTACTGATCGATCTGCCCTACGACTTGGCCCTCTCCGCCCCCTCGCACGGACTGGGGTGAGCGCATCAAGAGCGGGAAAATCAGGAGGAAAACTCGAAGAAAAGGAAAGGTCTGCGTCAGTTTCGTCATTGCACGATCAAAGGTGGTAAAATGTTTCGGCTCCCCAAACAATACGATATTTATAAAATTTCGCCTCTATTTTTTGTTTTTTACGAAAAACGACCTCTTCACGGAAAATCAAATTCTGCATTCGCTTCCAGATCTCCGTCACCCGTTTCCTATGTGGTGATCGGTTAATTTTTCTGATCGTTCCCGAATCAGGCGTACCACGAGAGCGGTCCATCCGGTCTGGTGACTGGCTCCGAGGCCTTCTCCCGTCTCGGCGTGAAAGTACTCATGGAATAACAGAAGATTCTCCCAGCTAGGGTCGTCACTGTAGCGTTTCGCGATCCCTCCCCCGAAACAGGGCCGATAACCTTCTTTCCCTTTTTGAAAAATCCGAATGAGGCGCTCGCTGATGAGGTCCGCAACCTGATCGAGGGCCAGTTCCTTCCCAGATCCAGCAGGGGCTTCGATTTTGAAGTTGTCTCCGTAAAAATGGTGGTAGCACTCCAGTGCCTCGATGATGAGATAGTTCACTGGAAACCAGACTGGGCCCCGCCAGTTGGAGTTCCCGCCGAACATCCAACTGTCACTTTCACCGGGAACATAACGAACATCGTAGTGATCCCCGGCATGAGTGAATGCGAACGGACGTTGTTCGTGGACTTTACTGAGAGATCGGATCCCGAAGTCACTCAAAAATTCCTCTTCATCGACGAGTCGATCGAGGCAGCGGCGTAGTCGCTCGCGGGAGGGTATCGCCAGAAGTCGAAACGAATCTTTCTCCCCACCCACTTCTCCACATTCGACGTAACTGACGTACTTCGCGAGTTCCGGTCGATTTTCGAGGAACCAAGCGAGTCTTTTTTTGAACCCGAGAAGAGCGTCGATCGTTTTTTGGTCGAGTATCGTCACCGCAATCATCGGGAGGAGTCCCACCAGAGAGCGCACGTTGAGAGGGATGGGATCGTGATGGTCGATGATAAGCTGGTCGTAGTAAAAACCATCCTCTTCGTCCCAGAGACCGTCCCCACCGAGGGAGTTGATCGCGTCAGTGATATCCACGAAGTGCTCAAAAAACTTCGAGGCGATATCCTCGTAGGCGGGCCGATGCAGGGCGAGCTCGATGGCCATGGAGAGCATGAGAAGGCAATAGGATGCCATCCAGGCAGTGCCGTCCGCCTGATTGAGATGCTCTCCCCCAGGGAGCGGAAGGGAACGGTCAAAGACTCCGATGTTGTCGAGCCCGAGAAATCCTCCGCCGAAGACGTGACGCCCTTCCACGTCCTTGCGATTGACCCACCAGGTGAAATTCAAGAGGAGTTTTTGAAATGCCCTTTCCAGGAAATCGATGTCTCGTTGTCCCTTGGGATCGGAAATCTTGTAAACTCGCCAGACTGCCCAGGCGTGAACGGGGGGATTCACGTCTGAAAAATTCCATTCGTAGGCTGGCAGCTGACCGTTTGGGTGCATGTACCACTCTCGGAGGAGAAGGAGGAGCTGACTCTTCGCAAAATCCGGATCGATTTTGGAGAAGAGGATCATGTGAAAAGCAGTATCCCAGGCCGCGAACCACGGATACTCCCACTTGTCTGGCATGGAGAGAATGTCGCGGGCAAAAAAATGCCCCCAATCGTGATTCCGTCCCTCTTTGCGCGATTCGGGCGGGTCAGGTTCATCCGAATCTCCCTGAATCCAATCTTCTACGATGTATTCGTAAAATTGTTTGCTCCAGAGCAATCCGGCATATCCCTGGCGGGAAATGATCGCGTCTTCAGTGGTGATCACGTCGGGTAAAATCTCCCGGTAGAACTCGTCGCATTCCAAGATGCGGGCGGCGAAAGTCTCTTCAAAGTCACTGAACCCGACGATCCCGGAATCGTCGTTCTTCGGGTGAAGGCGACATCGCACTGTTACGGTGCCCCCTGCCGGAACCAGAAATTTCCAATGGGCGGCTCCTTTTGTTCCGCACTGGTTCGGATTCACGGCGTCGCTCTGTCCGTCGATGAGATGACGGTGAAAGGCATCCTTGGTATACGGCGACGCACTCTCCGAACCAAAGAGGGACTCCATGTTTGTTTCATTTTCCGTAAAAACCCACTCTACCGCATCGTTCGCCCCGTCCGCCACACTCCAAAATTGTAGCTCGCCTAGCTCCTCGTGATGGAGGCGGATCGCGCCGCTTGCCTCGTCGAATTCCATCGTCGGGCGCAGCCGACTTTCCTCATGACTCCCCCCCCACGTCCAGACGTTTCGAAACCAGATCGTGGGGAGAAGATGCAGCGGGGCCGCCGCCTTTCCGTGGTTCGTGACCGTGATCTTCCAGAGGAGATCGTCCGGGCTACGTTTTGCGACCTCTTGCAAGACATCAAAGTAGGCGTTGCCCTCGAAAATTCCGAGATCGGCCAATTCAACCTCGCCGAGTTGCTTGTCCCTCCCCCGGTTCTGCTGGACGAGCTCTTCGTATGGAAAACGAGCGTGAGGATATTTATAGAGCCCCTTTGTGTAGGAGTGGGTAGGGCTGGCGTCGAGGTAGTAGTAGCACTCTTTGACGTCCTCGCCATGATTGCCCTCATTTCCGTTGAGACCGAAGAGTCGCTCTTTTAAAATCGGATCCTTCTCGTTCCAGAGAGCCGGAGCAAAACAAACCCGCCCCTCCCGGTCCGTCCATCCGAGAAGACCGTCCTCGCCCCAGCGGTAGGCGCGACTTCGAGACTGGTCGTGAGTGAAGTATTCCCAGCTGTCTTGTTTCTCCGAATAATCTTCCCGAACCGTTCCCCATTGCCGCTCAGAAAGGTAGGTGCCCCACCGTTTCCAATTTTTTTCTCTCGTCCTGTCTTGGCGAAGGCGCTCTTGCTCGGAACTCATCAAAGAAGGTAGAGCAAAAAGAGCGTTCTGGGAAAATCGATCTAAAACACTTTTCGTCCGCCCGCCCAGAAGCCACGGGGAACATTGGTAAGTTTCACAAAGACTCGACCTTCTTCGACCCCGAGCGATTTTTTCGCGAGATCGCAGAGACCTTCCGCCAGCGACGCCGTCGGATCAGCCCCCAGTTCGATTCCCTCGATTTCAAACAGCGCGGTCGGTCCGGGGACACCCGCATAGGACATGATGCGGTCGCCCTCGATGACCGCCATGGTGACCGATTCGGGTTTTCCGAGTTCACGGCAGACGATACGGATCACCTCCGCTGCAAAAATATCGGCGGTTGCAGGATCAAGCGAGGCGGTGGTTTGGACTTTTACTAAGGGCATGAGAAATGGGGGGGTGAATGGGTGAAATTCAGGCGAGCAGTTCCCGCGCTTTTGTAAGAATCGCTTCCGCTTCGGATTCACCGCCGGGCGCGGCTCCGCGAGCCATTTCCGGTTTGCCTCCGCCTTTTCCACCGGCGACGGCGAGCGATTCCCGGACGATGTCCCCTGCTTTGATCTTCGCTGTCATTCCCTGGGGAACCACGGCTGCGAAATGCACCGAACCGTCGGCAACGAGGGCCATGGCCACGGCTCCGGGAAACTGCCGGGCTTTTACGACATTCATCGCTTCCTGAAGAAGCTCCGCAGAGTCCCCCGGAAGGGTTCCGATCCAGTTTGCGCCGCCCGATTGCGAAAGATTCTCCTCATACCACTGGGAGGCAAGACCGGCGGCTGCTCCGGCGGAGGCTTTTTTGACGGCTTTCTCTGCTTGCGCGGCTCCGGCACGGACCGCGTCGCGATGAGCCTCGAACTGTCTCAGATGCGAGTTTGCTCCGGCGAGGTCTGCCGAAACGAGCGACTTATGGATGATTTTGGCGAGGCTGTCGGCCTCCACTACTTCGACATGGGACAGTCCGAGAGTCTTCAGTTTTGTATTGGCGGCGGAAAGTTTTTCCACGGCATCGGTGTACTCAGACTCCAGAGCTGCGGCCTGATCTGCGATGAGAGCGGCTGCGGCGCTCCCACAAACGGCCTCGACCCGGCGGATCCCGGCGGCGACGGCACCTTCGCTTTTGATTTTAAAAAATCCGATCACTCCTGTTCTCGGCACGTGAGTTCCTCCGCAAAGCTCCATCGAGTATCCGTCAAATTCTCCACTCTTTCCGCCGATCTGAACCACTCGGACCAGATCACCGTACTTGTCGCCAAAGAACTGCATCACATCTGGATTGCCTTTCACGGTGGCGTGCGGCACTTCCCGGATCGAAACGGGATCGTCAGAGGCAATGCAGCCATTGACCTCGGCCTCGATGCGATGGAGATGGTCGGCGTCGAGCGCGGAGGAGTTGAAATCAAAACGCAGACGATCTGGTGCGACGAGCGAACCCTGCTGGGCCGCGTCGGTATTGCCGATCTGATGCAGCGCCCAGTGAAGGAGGTGGGTCGCGGTGTGGTGCATCTCGATTCCTCGCCGCCGTTCCACGTCAATCTTCAGGGTGACCGTGGCGGTGTCTTCGTCCGGACGTTTTTCGAGCTGCAAAACAGAGGCTTCACCAATGCCGAGCACATTCAGCACCTGGATCGTTTCTTTTCCAGCGATCATCACACCGGTGTCGCCGACTTGGCCTCCTTTTTCGATGTAAAAAGGGCTGCGATCCACGATCGCAAACGTTCCCGCTTCACTTTCGAGCCAGCGTAGGACCGTTGCCTCAGTCTCACTCTCTTCAAATCCGACAAAGGTTGTTTTCACATCCGTCTCGATCGAGACGGCGGAAATGACGGTCGTTTTTTGACCCTCTGCTCCGGTGTGCTTGTGCGCTTCGACGAGGCGGGCGACTTCATCCTGATCGGTCTGGAGAGAGCGTTCATCGAGCAGGAGCTGGGTCAGATCTGTCGGAAAACCGAAAGTTTCCCAAAGTTTGACAACGGTTCCGGCGGGGAATCTTTCCCCGGACGTAACCCTCTCTGCTGCATCATCGAACAGTCTCAGGCCCCGATCGAGGGTGCGGTTGAACTGCTCTTCCTCCGCTTTGAGCACGGACGTTATTTTCTCCTGCCGAGTCGCGATCTCCGGGAAAACATCGCCGAATTCCTCGACCAAAACGGGGACGAGCTGGTGCAAGAACGGATTCTCGGCATCGAACCCGAGGACTCGACCGAAACGGACGGCACGTCGTAAAATGTTCCGAATGACGTAGTTCCGACCGCCGTTACCCGGTTCGATTCCGTCGGCGATGGAAAAACTGACCGTGCGGATGTGATCTCCGATGACCCGGAAAGCGATGTCGATTTGCTCCTGCTCGGTGAGACTATGCCGCTTCCCGCCTTCCGGCACTGTCGAGGTATAGGCCTGCCCGCTCATGAGGGACAGCTTGCCGAAAATGGGAGTAAAAACGTCGGTGTCGTAGTTGGAAGCGAGACGGGAGAAGTCGGAAAATCCTTTTGTCCCCTGAATCACGGCACAGGCTCGCTCAAATCCCATGCCAGTATCGACATGACAGGCCGGAAGTGGGCGGAAAGACCCATCTTCATTCGCATTGAACTGGATGAAGACGAGATTCCAGATCTCGATGCAGCGGGCGTCGTCACCGTTCACGAGGGAGCCTTTGGTATCGCCGTTCGGAGTGAGATCAATGTGGAGTTCCGAACAAGGACCGCAGGGCCCTGTCTCGCCCATCATCCAGAAATTGTCCTTTCGATTCCCGTTCACGATATGAATCGCGGGGTCGAGGCCTGCTTTTTTAAAAATCGTCGCCCAGAGGTCGTAGGCCTCCTGATCAAACTCCGCCGGATCACCTTCGCCCGGAGCATATACGGTTGCGTAGAGCCGGTTTGCGGGGATGCCCCAGCGCTCCGTGAGAAGCTCCCAGGCCCAGGTGATGGCCTCTTCTTTGAAATAATTGCCGAAACTCCAGTTCCCCAGCATCTCAAAGAGCGTGTGGTGATACGTGTCGTATCCGACATCCTCAAGATCGTTGTGTTTTCCTCCCGCGCGAATGCACTTCTGCGTGTCAGCGGCGCGGGGCGGGCTGTAGGGCGCAGCCTCCGTTCCGAGGAAATAAGGGATAAACTGGTTCATCCCCGCATTTGTGAAAAGCAGATTCGGGGAGGTCGGCATGAGGGAGGCAGACGGCACAATGGTGTGCTGTTTTTCTTCGAAAAAATCGAGGAAGGACTGCCGGATTTCGCGTGAGGTCATAGCGCGGGGATAGTAACGC
>JAGPCC010000294.1 GCA_018058245.1 Verrucomicrobiales bacterium | reverse complement strand
CGGTTGCCATGTTTTTCTGGAAAAACCCATCGCGGTGACGGTGGAAGAAGCCCAGGAGATCGTCGATGCAGCCAAAGCAGCGAACCGTAAATTGGTGGTCGGTTACATTCTGCGGGTTCACCCGACATGGGAGCGATTCATCGAAGTGGCGCAAACGCTCGGCAAACCGCTCGTGATGCGGATGAATCTCAATCAGCAGTCTTCTGGAGAAATGTGGCACACCCACCGTATGCTCATGAACTCGATGTCGCCCATCGTCGATTGCGGGGTTCATTACGTCGATGTGATGTGCCAAATGACACGCTCCCGTCCCATCCGCGTGAGCGCGATCGGAGCCCGCCTCACGGACGAACTGGTCGAGGGGATGTACAATTACGGACAGCTCCAAGTGACTTTTGAGGACGGGTCTGTCGGATGGTATGAAGCGGGTTGGGGCCCGATGATGAGCGAAGTCGCCTATTTTGTAAAAGACGTCGTTGGTCCGAAAGGTTGTGTGAGCATCTCCGGAGTAAAAGACGGCGAAGCCGCGAGCGACAACATCGATGCTCACTCCAAAGCGGCGGCGCTCAAGGTTCACCATGCCGAACTTGGTCCCGACGGGAAATTTGCCCGCCCCGATGAGATCCTCGACTGCGCCGACGAACCTGATCACGATGGTCTCTGCGCACGCGAGCAGGATGTGTTCTTGAACGCGATTCGGAATAACGTCGATCTTTCGGATCACATGGACGATGCCATCAACAGCCTGCGTATTGTTCTCGCTGCGGACGAAGCCTTCCGCACCGGGAAAATGGTGGAGCTGTAATCCTGCCGGAAATGAACCTGAGAATCGCCCTGCTCCTCTTTGTCGTTGCGCCGCTCTTTGCCGCAGAGGATTCAACTCCTCCTGGGAAGGCGTATGTCTACAAACATTCCGCCGGAAAACCGCGACAGATGGAGATCTATTTCCCGGAGGACCATGACCCGGCGGGGAAAAAGGTTCCCGGGGTGATTCTCTTTCACGGGGGTGGCTGGGGTAGCGGAAGCCTCTTACAGTTCCGTGCGGCCTGTCAGTATTTTGCGAGTCGCGGACTGGTCTGCGCCACCGCAGAGTACCGAATGCTCTCCAAAGAGGAAACTGCGGCGCTTCCGAAAGGCGAAACGAAAAAACGAGTCTGCATCACCGACGCAAAAAGTGCGATTCGATGGTTCAAAGAACACTCCGACGAACTCGGGATCGATTCGACACGTATCATTACGGGCGGCGGGTCGGCCGGGGGGCATATTTCGGCCCTCGCGACTCTGAATCCCGGTTTGAACGATCCGACTGATCCAGAGGGGTTTGATACTTCCGTTGTCGCCTATCTCTGGTTCAATCCTGCGTTTTCACCCGATGACGCAATGGATTTTGAAATTGATGTGCAGGGGTTTCTGAAAAAGAACCTCGCTCCGGCAATTGCCTTTTTTGGCACGGAGGACAACTGGAAAAAGGGATGGGACACCACCTTCGCCTCGCTCACCTCACTCGGCAACACGACGACAGAGCAACAACTCGCGACGGGTGAAGCGCACGGATTTTTCAACAAGGATCCCTGGCAGACCGTCACACTGATTGCTGCGGATCGTTTCCTCGTCGAGCAGGGACTGCTCACGGGAGAGGCGACCCTGAAAGCGCCGTCTTCTGGAGAGAAACTGGTGAAGTAGGCTGTGGTCGGTCGGGGCAAGGATTTACGTCGGTTTCCGTACACCGGTCCGGTCCAAACTCCTCGAAGTCGTCGCGCCCAATCGCGCGAGGTGGATGCCTCGCGGGACAAGTTCCCTCCCTCAGCGGGTGGCCATGTTCCGCCGGTAGACCTCCGCCGCATCGAAGACTTCGCCCAGTCCCATGGCTTGTGCGATCTCCCCCACCAGGTGATCAGCAGAGAATCCAAAAGATATTGTGCGGACAATCCCTCCTCCTCCGAACCCATTTCGAGGTTCTCTTTGAAAAACCGGAGTCCGCATTCGAGGCGCAGTAGCACCTCCAGCCTCGCCATGGGCGAGAGGGGCGGCAGACTTTCCTTTTCCTTGTTCCGTAGAGAGGCATCGACCCGTCCCCCATGATTACTCCGCCTGGCTCCTCGCCCAGCGATCCCATGGATGGGAACGCACCCACCGCTGCTCCGCCGCAACACACCCGGGACAAACAGAGATTTCGGCCGTCTTCGGAGAGTCCTCGCTGATTACGCACCCGCCGAGCGGCGGCAGACGCGAAAAGGGAAACTGAGTCTGACGGGTGTTTTGTTGTGGTCCTGCCTTCGGGTCGATGGGAAGCCCGTAGCTGATGGGAACATTCTCTTTTGTCATCGCGACTTGGTGGACGTGGCAGGTTCCGGCCTGCTCTGCGGCGCGATACTTTGCGTAGTACGCGCGATTGTCGTCGTCCGTGACGGGAACGGAAGAACATCCGGCGAGGAACAGGGCGGCGAGCAGGGTATGCGGCAGTTTCATCGGTGATTCAGGCCGTTTGGCGGGGAATGAAGTCGCCGTATTTCATCAAATTTGTCTCGCCGAGTCAACCCTGACACAGGAGGGCGTAATAGGTGGATTTTATGGGCAGCGGGTCCGTGAGCTGAACCTCGAGTGTCGATGGAGTGCGCACTGAAGGCGGAAGGAGAGATTGGGAGAAGTATTCCTCTCAATAATCGCCCACGATCCAGCCGACCGCCAAGGTGAAGAATATTGCGAAGACAATGATTCCAAAACCTTTGGGATCTCCATCAGAGAAAGCGACGATCAACGGAATGAGAAATAATGTGGCAATCGCGAACAAAACGAAAGATATCCATCTTCTCATCTCCCATCATTTTCTCTGGAGAATGTGAAAAAAGGTCCCTTCCGGGCTGATTCACCTCTCCGATTCTCGAAAAGAAAATTACTCCCGATCACGTAAGTCAACGGAATATCCACCCTCCTCCGGCCTCACGGGGACAGTGCTGGAATTCGGAATCTCAGATACGCCGATCCGGTCGGTCGGTGCCCATCCGGCTACTTCAAGGCACGCTCCAGCGCGCTCGAAACCGCCTCGTTGTCCGCATACGTGCGCATCAGGTAGCGTTTCAGCGTCAACATCCGACCGGTCTCTCCGGCGGCCTTGAGTTGCAGCGCGTGATGAAACTCATCGACGTGCTGCTCATTCATGCCCTGCGGGGCTGACGCCGATTCATCGCCGCGCGTGACCTCGCGTGCGTGACCGCCGTAGACGTCCTTCAGGTGCAAAAACCAGGCATTCCCACCGTCAGCGGAGAAGACATACCAGCCCACCGAGTCGTCCGGCAATTTCATCTCTAGGACACGGGTGCCGGCGACCACCGTAGGCACCTTTTCCATCACCCACTTTCCGTCCATCAGAACCCCGGACTCCAACACGCTGCCATCCCATCGCAACTTCATCGACGGCACCTCCCGCTCGTCGGGTTGCAGTTCCCACACCACTCCGGTAAGGTCGCCGGGAAAATCCTTCACCGGCCGCTGCTTGCTTTCTTGCGCGGGAGCAAAGACCAATTCCATATCAACCGTCAGCGACGTTACCCACTTCAGATCGTCGCTGAAAAAGTACCAACCGCTAGTCGGCCCACGGAAATTCAAGCGAACGACTCCGACATCGACAAAGGCAGATTCGTAGGCCGAGCCCTCTTTGCCACTCGAACTGAGATTGTGCCAAGTCTCGCCGTTGTAGCGCAAATGCTTGAGCGATCTGGTACCGCGCAAATCCCAAATCGTGCTGGTGATCTGTGCGGCAAATTTCTCGACTTCAGGATAGCTGCCAGACTCAACGGTCGATTCTTGTTTCTCGACTGCGGTCTGCGCGGTGGCTGAAAAGTTGCCCCAACCCAGCAACAGCGAGCAGCAGGTAAATAGCTTCTTCGTGACTTGGTTCATATACAGCTAACTCCTAGAAATTTCCTCTTTCAGCGCTTCGGCTCCCTTCCCATCGACGGCTCAGGGTTTGCACTGCGTGATCATTCATCATTTCCACTTTCCAAATTTGTCTATCCTCCTGGCTTCAGGCCCCACACCTGGAAGTCGGTAAAAACCATGAGAACGCCGGATGCGGACAGCTCTAGGAAATCCGTCGGAATATCGCGGTCAATCGGCATGTGGACGAGTGACTCCCCGTCGAGATAGATCGCCATTTCGCGGCCATACCTTACGAAATCGATCCGAAACGTCGGCGAGAGTCGCTTTTTCTCGCCTGTCGCTAAATCCTCATGGACGGGAATTTGCTTTTGTGGCACGAGACGTTCGTGAAAGAAGTTGTCGTATCCTCCGTGATAGTTCACGCGAGTGAGCCGAGTGGTGCGGTCTGGAACGAGGAGAAAACTTCCGATGAGGATTGGGAGATTGTGCTCCGGTGCGATGAAGGCGGCAATCCGCACTCGGGGATCCCACTTTTCGTGGAAGGCTGACACTGCAAGGCGGAAGGTGACCGAGAAATGGAAGTCGTCTTCACCCAAAGGCAGAGCCATGTCCGCGAAACTGTATCCCCCGGGAGGTGGATTCAGATACCCATCACCCTTCTGCAGTAAAGGGAGGTTTCGATCCGTAGACTTTCTGCGCGATTCGCTAACATGCGGCGATGTGGTCAATTCGTTCCTCAAATCACGCCCCCGCGCGGCCACGGCGCGCTCAAGGAGACGGGCGGGACCGACGGGCGAGGCGTCAAAGCGCTCCCACGCCCCGAGGAGATTTTCTTCAATCTCGCTCGAACCGGGATCGATCTGCTGGAGGCGGCGCAGTAAATCGGTTTGACCCGAGGCATAGGCCATCTCCTCGAGGTGGGCAAAATAACCCGGGGGAATGTCGCTGAACTCACCGTCCACCGCCTCGAAAGCCGCTTGGACCGGAATCTCCCGACCGAGCCTTGCCGCACAATAGGCCCTGACGAAGGCATCCAATTCATCGTTGGGATAACCTGCTGCTTTGACTCCATTCCAAGCCACCTCGGCCGCTTTGGCGTCGTTCGACAGCAAGGCCAAAGCCGCAACCGTGGACTCATCCCAATCATTCCCTCGCTTGCCGATCACGCCCCGCAGATAGTCGATCTGGGGTCGGAACACGGGCGATGTTTTCCCGCCGTAGCGACCGGGTTTTAGTATCCCGGTTTCTTTCTTTCCACCGACTCGGCAGTAGTAGATCACCTCGTCTCCGTCCCGCTTTTTTCGTAGCGCCTTGCGCACACCGAGGTCCCCTACCTGATAGATGTAGTCCCCCACCCGGAGACCGAGCGACTCTAACTGCCCCCCTTCAGCGAGACTGTCAATTCGTACAGCGTAGCCCGGCTCGTCGGTCGCTTCGGCCAGCCTTTCCCAGTCCTCAGCGGTTGCTGATGCCACGAAGACCAGAACTGATAGTGATAGAGAAAAGCGAAGTGACTGCATGGAACTGCTACAAACTCTAACGAAACCTGTTTTTTCAACGCTCTGGCTCCCTTCCCATCTACGGCTCAGGGTCGGAGGGGATTTGGGGAGAAATAGAACATCAGGGGAAGAATCGCCTGATCTGGGCAAGTGAGTCAACATTTTTCAGTGCGATTCCGGAACTTCGGTTACGAATGAATCGAAAAATTGCAACATCAGGGGACGGGTTCGCAGGCCCACGTGCGCTCCTCGCCAAACGGCCTGTCGACATCGACCTACCTGCTCAACCTCATGCCTACGTTCACCCTTCCAATCTACCAACGAGAGGCGGAGACCGTGATCGCGGCGGGCGAGTAACGTGGTCTGGAGTCCCTGGCGACGGAGCACGAGGGCGGGATCTTCTCGGAGAAGTGTCCAGGCTCGTGAGCAGACAGGGTCAGGTCGGTGAGGAGAGAGGGTTTGGGGTGGGGTGGGGTGGGGATGTGACACACACGAAAGGAAAGGGCACAAGATTTTTAACAAATCCGGAATTGGTAAATATCCCAGGAAATGATGGGTTCAATCGCCGGGATCGATGTCCACGAGTGCGCGACGATCTCCCTGCTCCCAAACCAAATTCTTCGCCGACGTCCCCGCCGAGCCGTGCGGTGTTCCGGAATAGAGAGGGCCAAGTCAGATGTGGAACGGCGGGATAGGGCGGGCTTTCAGCCCTTTTGGCAGGGTGGACGTTTTGTCCCGGGGCGTTGCCCCGGTCTGGTATGGAGTCGGGCCGTTGGCCCTTGCTGGTGGGGTGGTATATTCCCTGAAGGGCCAAAGGCCCGCCGCTATACCAGCCTGGGGCAACGCCCCAGTCACGACTCGAAAATAATTTGTGAAGGGCCAA
>JAGPCC010000293.1 GCA_018058245.1 Verrucomicrobiales bacterium | reverse complement strand
GCACCGAGTGCGGGTCGCTGAGATCTCCGCCGATGAGTCGTTCTCTCGAATAACCGAGTTCCGACCAGAGGGCACCAGTCGTTTCGGTCACTTTCAGTTGAGAGTCAGTCTTCCACACCGCGACGGGAAGACTGCCGAACAAATTCTCAGCACTCCGGGCCTGGACGAGTTCGGTCGCCTTCAACTGTTCCGTGACATCCCGCAAGACAAGATAATAGACGAACGAGCCATCTTGATTGCGGCTTCGCACCGCACGGGCGTCCATCTGCCGCCTCCCTCTCAAGGTGAGAAAGGTGGCGCTGATTCTCATTCCCGCAGCGTGTCCTGACTTCAATCCTGCGAACGCATCGATCGCGGAAGCCCTATCCTCTTGAGGGAAAAAATCGAAAAGAAAGCGACCGGAAAAGCAACCCGAGGCATAACCGATCCCTTTTAGAAAAGCACGATTGTGATGACAGATCTCCAGAGTATCCGTGCAAACCACCATCATGTCACTGGCGATACGGAACATCTGCGGCCCCCAACGATCTTCGGGATCCTGCGAAAATGTCTTCTGAATCCCCCGCCACCAGCGCGGCAAGACATCGTCTGGTTCCGGCGACGGTTCGAAAGCCGATCCCGGCGTTCTATGGTGATGATGTGACATGGCGGAAAATCGATCAATTTTCAATAGTAAGTATAAATACTATAATATCAAGCAGCTTTCTACAAAAAAATGGTTGGCACCACTCGCCCGCGGACGAGTCAACGGACCTTGGCTCTGCGCGTCACCTCCGCCTGGATGCCTTTGATCGTTTTGGGCATGGTCCCCCGCATCCCACTCCGAATAAGAGGCTGCGGGACGATGAGACCAGGATCGATTCGCAGCGAGTAGACTACGAGGCATTTTGTGGGATCGACCTCCGCAAAGATCCACCAAGTCCCCGCAATGTCCCGCAACTCTCCTTCAATATAAGTGAAGTCTGCCCTCGTTTCCGGGGTCAACTGGTGTCGCAAGCGATAGCGATACGATCCACGAGGGCCGCCGACATGGGTCACCTGCTCCACGATGATCGTGTTTCCCTCTCGTTCGATCACTTTTGATTCGAGGACACCATCGAGGAAAGTCGCCGCATTTTCCTTGTCGTTGATCACTTCCCACACAATTGAGACCGGACCTTCCAGCACCGCCGCAACGGTTACAAATCGATGATCGATCGTATCAGTCTCGTCCGGGCGCTGCGAGAGCACGACGGTTTCCCCGGCCGTGAGACGCTCGCGTTCCTTCACCGAGAGCACGGCGGTATCATCGGCGAGTCCCCATGAACCCAAAATCCCGACAAGTCCCGCGAGCGGGAATTTTGAATGGCGAATCATTTGCTTTTAGACGATCTCATCCCAAAGAGAGGCTGCAACAAGAACATACGTGCTCAAAGGAGTTACGCCTGAATTTCTCTCTAGAAACCCTTCATGGAAAAAAGAACCCTCATCACGGCCCTCCGCTCGGAACTGGATCGTCAGTACCAACGGGCCGTCGCAGCGCTCGCAGGTGCCCACGAGGCAGCGACCGGCGCGGACACTAAGGCGGAAAACAAGTATGACACTCGCGGACTCGAAGCCTCCTATCTCGCCGCCGGTCAGGCAGATCAGGCCGAGTCGCTCCTCCGCGGGATTACTTTGCTCAGCGGATTCGAATTTCCCGATTTCGATATTGACGATCCCATCGCCCCAGGAGCTTTGGTGGAAGTGGAGATCGAAGAGGAGATTCAATACTTCCTACTCGCTCCGGCGGGTGGCGGGTTGACCCTCACCACAGAAGCAGGAGAAATTGTCACCGTAATCGGTCCAGCCTCCCCACTCAGCGGCCGACTGATAGGAAAGACCACTGGAAATATCCTCACCGATCCGGATCTAATGATTCTGGAAGTGCTGTGAGGCTCCGGTTCACTCAATTAGTTCAGCCAGAGGTCGTCCGGCTCGTCCGCCAGTAGCTTGTGCCAGGGACTGAGATCTCGCAGCAGCGTCTTCCACAGATGATCGACATTGGATACTTCGATGATCACTTTTCCGGGCAAATGCGGGATCCAGGCACGCTGTTCCAGCTCGCCCTCCAACTGACCCTCCGACCAGCCCGAGTAACCAACAAACGCGCGGATCTGGAATCCCTCCATTTCGTACATAACTGCCTCGGCGGCCGAGAGATGGGTCGAAAATTGCAACAACCCGTCATCTTCAGACCAGCCCAGGGCGGAAAACGTGAGATGCTCGGTGCTCACCGGACCGCCCATAAATACAGGGACGTCGGCGAGGCGATCTCGCTGATCTTTTGGCAAAACATTTCCACTCAGAATCTCCCCGACGCTCTGGCCGAGCGGACGATTGAGAATGTATCCAAAAGCCCCCGCCTCGTGGCTATGCTCTGTGACGAGAAGGACACTCTGAAAAAAGGTCGGTTCACGCAGACTCGGATCCGCCAGGATAAGGCTTCCCTTCAACGACTTTTTCTCTGGACCCGGAGGAGACATGGGAGCTGGAAGGTAAAAACACCGCAGGGGGAACCTGAAACACAATTTACCCGTTGGCAACCGCTAAGCAACGGTGTTCACTGACCTCCCATGAAGGATCTCACTGATCATCTCGCCGCGGGCCATGTGCTCAGCGGCGACCAACTGCTCTCAGCCGTCGCCTCCCTCCTCAGCGATACCGTCGAGGATCGCGAGAAGGCAGACTTTCTCACAGCCCTCTCCAAAAAGGGGGAAACCGCCGCCGAAATCACCGGTTTTGCGAACGCCTTCCTCAGCCGAGCGGTTGTTCCCAAAATCGACCGGGGAAGGATCTCCGCGCCTCTACTCGACGTGTGCGGAACAGGTGGCGACAAGCTGAATCTCTTCAACATCTCGACCGCGAGCGTCTTCCTGCTCGCGGCAAACGGTGTTGCGGTCGTGAAACATGGGAATCGCGGCATCACCTCCAAGAGCGGCGGAGCCGACGTCCTCGAAGCTCTCGGAATACGCATCGATCTGCCGCCCGAGGAATTCGGCCGCTGCCTCGAGACCGTCGGGGCAGGATTTCTTTTTGCCCCCCTTTACCACCCCGCCTTCAAAGCCATCATTTCCGTTCGCAGGACTCTGGGGGAAGCGGGGCAGCGCACCATCTTTAATCTCCTCGGTCCGCTCCTGAACCCGGCCCGGCCCGACTACCAGCTCATCGGCGTCTTCGACCCCACTCTCGGACCGGTCTTCGCCGAGATCCTTTCCCAACTCGGTCGCAAAGCGGCTTGGGCCATTCACGGCACGACCGCAGACCGATCCGGAATGGACGAGATTTCAACACTGGGCCCCTCCACCGTATGGGCCTCCGAGGGAGCCAACAGAGTCGAGTTCGTCATTCAACCCTCTTCCCTCCCACTCGGGTCGGCCCATCTGGACGAACTCACCGGCGGAGATGCTGCCGAAAATGCCACGATTCTCCTTGGAATCCTTTCCGGTAAAATTCTCGGTCCCAAACGAGAGATCGTGTCGCTAAATGCTGCAGCAGGTCTTGTCATCACTGGAAAAGCAGCCAATCTCGAAGAAGGACTTCATCTCGCAGGGCAAGCGATCGACTCTGGCGCGGCACTTGCGGTGTTGGATCGTTGGAAGAACTTTGTGTAATCAGCAGAAGCAGATTTTCCGCAAAAGGATATAGTGGTCTGACATGTCGAAGCGCAGCAAAATCCTCATCGCAGCCGGAGCCCCGCTCTTGCTGGTCATCGCACTCGCGATCCTCTGGGTTGTTCTAGGGCGATTCGGTGCGCTGGACCCCGTTTTCACCGACGAGCGCCCGACGAACCGTCCCATCCGCCTCGATCACCGTCTCCTCGAGCGATTCTCCGCCCAACCCGTCGGGGAAATCTTGGAGACACTGCAAAGGGAAGCGTCATTAATGCCCCCACCCGCGCCTGCGACACCTGCAATCGTCCCGTTCCCACCGCTCTTGGCGATGCTCCCCGACGCTCCCTTGCCCTACCCCGAGAGCGCTGCGCCGCGGGATGCAGAGGGAATCAAAAAATTTGTGACCGAGATGCAGCAGGACACCAGTGAGGACCCCACTGACGAAGAACGGCGGCAGTTCAATCTCGCTCTCGCCGCACTCCATGTGAACCCCGAAAAAGTTCCAGAGGCGATCCGGGTCGATGTGCGCCCGACCCCGGAATCTTCCGTTTTCCCCATCCGTCTCAGCCCGCGCGAATTTCAAATTTCGGGGCCATTTGCGACGGTTGATCTCGACGGAGACGGCACCATCAAGATCGTGGCCGCCGGAGGTTCCCGCTTTTTCGAGATAAATGAACGCGGGATGCTCGACGCCATCGAGACCGGAACGACGATCGTTCCCGGAAACAGCGTCGTTCCGGCGGACTTCGACGGAGACGGAGACTCCGACCTATTCATCACGAGACGCTCTGGCTTGCCAAATTCGTTGCTTCGCAATGACGGGAACGAGACTTTCGTCGACGTGACGATTGAGACCGGGCTCCTCTCCTTTGATGACACCGCGTGCGCCGTCTGGCTCGATTATGACAGCGACGGACTGCTCGATCTTCTCGTCGGGAGTTATGACCATCCACTGGAGCTTTATCACCAGACTGCCGGAAAAATCTTTCAGCCCGTGGCGTGGGATCTCAGGCTCTGGATCCCCCGTGGAGTTCACGAAATCAAGACGGAGGATCTCAACCGGGACGGATTTCCCGATTTTTTCGTCGGTGTAGTGGGTGGCCAAGACCACCTTTTCCTCTCTCAACCTTCGGCAACTTGGAACCAGTGGCGCTTTCGTGACATCGCCGGGGAGCATGGACTTGATTCTTCCCCGGATGGTGTCACCGCAGCCTTTACCGATATCAACAACGACGGACTACCCGACCTAGTCCTCGGTACCCAAGCGGCTCTCCCGATCACTCCCGAGGACCGAACCGGGATCCCCGCCTCGAAAAATCTTCCTTCCCCGCCTCCCGCTGCGACCTCGAGCACCCTACGACTCTTCGAAAACCGGGGCGAAACCGGTCTCGTCGATGTCACGGGAGAAGCCGGCTTGGCGATGAGCGATCCGATTTTTGCCATCGGCGTTGCTGATATCGACAACGACGGGTTTGAAGATCTGCTCGTCGGCACCGCAGCCCTCGCGATGAACCGCACTTTTTCCAACCGCTGCGGAACCGGCTTCCAAGAGATCTCCGTAGTCTCTGGGAGCAGCTTCCTCGACCGACCCGAACACTATGCCATCACCGACCTGGATGGAAATGGGTCCGTCGATGTCCTTTATCTCAATCAAGCAAATCAGGTTCGCTGGCTCGAATCGGGCGGCGCTCTGAACCGTTGGGTCTCGATCCGTGCTTCCGGGCATCCGCCGGGCCTCCATTTTGTCCTTCAACTCCGCGACCGTGACTGGATCCTGCGGAGAATCGAACGGATGATGAACCTCGATACTTCGATTCTCGTCGGAATCGGTCAGGCGGAGATGATCGAACGCATCGACTTCTACGCGCCGGGCGAAACGACCCCACTAAAAACCCTCGACCAGGTGGAACCAAATCGCCGTGTCACCGTAGAATTGCCCAAACTTCCAGGAAAACGGGCCATCGTTCCGCTCGACGACGAAAAAACGAGCAAGGAAACTCTCTAATTTTGCGAAAATTTGCACAAAAATTGACATTTCAAGCTGCAATCCCGTTCCCAATGCTTGTGATCGCAAGAAATAACGCCATGATAGGAGTTCCGATCGCCCCTCTGGTGGAACCCAGCCTGTTTTTCCGCTCATGATAGTGCCCGTTCAGAAAAACGCAGAATTCATTTCCGACTTTCAAGACGCAGACAACGTCACTGGAGCGATCCATGTGTGGTGGCTGGGGCAAAGTGGATTTTTGATCAAGTGGGCCGGACAAGGTCTACTCATCGATCCCTATCTCTCCGATTCCGTATCGACGAGATATGATGGAAGCGAGTCTCCCCTCCAGCGCATTTCCGAGCGAGTGGTGGACCCTCTCGAGCTGGAAGGGATCAACCTCGTTGTCTGCACCAGCTTACAGCCAGACCGCCTCGATCCGGAAACCATCCTCCCGCTACGGGCCGCGAATCCTACCCTCAAAGTCATCGTTCCTGCCGGAATCGCGGCCGAGGCGGACCAGATCCTAGGCGCGGGAGCTCCACCCATCCTTTCCGTAAACGCCGGAACCTACGTGAAAACCGGGGCCTTCGATTTCCATGGCATCAATGCCGCCACTCCCAAAATCCGCCGCGACGAGCACGGG
>JAGPCC010000055.1 GCA_018058245.1 Verrucomicrobiales bacterium | reverse complement strand
CCACCCGTAGCCCAGGCTGAACTCACGAGCGTCCGCATCGAAAATTCCGCTTCCCGGCCTTTCCCATCTCCATCTTCGGCATCGTTTACCGCCAAATGAAACGGGATTGGTTCCCCCGGAGTAAAAAAATCGCCTTCTTGCGGTGCAATGAACTTCACCTCTGGAGTCGAGTTCCCCACCGTGACTGGGACGAGAACATGACCAGAGGCCCCTTTTGCGTCCGTGACAACGAGTTCGATCCGCATGTCTCCTGGCTCGTTTAGGGTGAGTTTTGCCTCTGCTTCCGTCGAGACGACCTTGTCGCCGATCCGCCATTCATGAGTGATCGCATCGCCCTCATAATCGAGCGATCCCGCCGCCGAAAGCGTCACTTCCAGAGGCACTGGACCCGCCATTGGCGAGATCTTCGCCTTCGTCAGCGGGGCAATATTTCCCCACTGGTAGCTCATCCGGACAAGTCGGGAATCGTGATTTGCGCCCCAAGTTTCGCCGTAATCGAGGAAATAGAGGCTGCCATCTCTTCCAAAAAGGAAATCTACCGGACGCCGAATCTGAAAACGGCCACTGCCGTCATCCTCGCCTTGGGCAACCCGAGCAGCATCAGTAAAAGGTAGGATCTCTTTCAATCCACCGTCGTCATCGAGTCGTGCCCAGTGCAGGAACGGTCTTTGCCAATCGTAAAATAAGACACACTCATCGAAATACTTCGGAAGCCCACCGGTCTTCTCAAAAGTGGGGTCGAAATGAAAGACCGGACCACCACAGGCTGTCCGTCCACCGGTTCCCAGTATGGGGAAATCCTCGGTCGCAGTGCTCGGATACCAGACCATCGGGGCCTGAACGGCAGGCAGTTCGGTCATCCCGGAGTTATTCGGACTGCGATTGGCGAGACTCGTCTTTTCATACAACGCTCCCGGTTTCAGATCGGCAAAATTAAAATCAACATAGACCCGGTTGCCTCGTGAGTAGGGCCAACCGTAGTTCCCCGCCTTGCGAATCTGGTTCACCGTATCAAATCCGCGGGGGCCTCTAGCTTCGTTGTCGATGCGGGCATCGGGCCCGACATCACCGACATAAAGAGTGCCCGTCTTCGAATCGATCGCAAACCGCCATGGATTGCGAAAACCCATCGCATAGATCTCTGGTCTGGTCTTTGGAGTCCCCACTGGGAAAAGATTGCCTTCTGGGATCGTGTATCCGCCTTCGGGAGTCGGTTTGATCCGTAGGATCTTTCCGCGCAAGTCGTTGGTGTTGGCCGATGAATTTTGTGCATCCCAGGGACTGCGCTCTGGCCGCTCATCGATCGGAGCATACCCTTCGGAATCATTGAACGGATTGGTATTATCCCCCGTCGAGGCATAGAGGCATCCCTCTGGCCCGAAACGCAACGCGCCGGCATGGTGGCAACACTGTTCGCGCTGCTCGTGCCAACTCAGAAGATCCTTTCGTGTCGTCATGTCGAGTTTGCCCTCACGAAGCGTGACACGACTGATGAATTGCCCCTCAAAATCAACCGGCGAATGGAGAAAATAGATCCAACCATTTCTCTCAAAATCTGGATCGAGAGCGAGACCGAGGAGACCGTTTTCTTGAGCGGTTGCGACCGGGAACTCGCCTACCACATGGACCAGTTTTGTATGCGGATCAAAGACCTTCACCTTGCCGGCGATCTCATGAAAAAAAATCCGCCCGTCTCTCGACTCTTGCATCGTCATGGGCTGAGGCAGATCTTCCGCGAGGACTTCGAACTGGAATCGATAGTCCTCGGGAGGATCATCCGCCATCAGCCTCCCGGAAAGAACTAGGGAGAACAGCGCAAACAAAAATGGAAAAGAGCGAGTCATGAGAGGACCACTCTATACGAAAGTGAGGTCACGTCCATCCTGCGCTATCCCGGTAAACCGGAGGAAAAAACAAACAGGGTCAGGTCGATGACCTGACCCTGTTTCGGTCAAAATAATGGATCGTAAATGAGGCGAATCACTCGCCAGCTTTGATTTCGAGAAGCTCCACCTCGAAGACGAGGGCGCTGTAAGGCTTGATGTCTGCTCCCGCCCCGCGCTCACCGTAAGCGAGATCGTAGGGAATGAAGAACTTGTACTTCGCGCCTTTTGGCATCAGTTGCACGCCCTCTGTCCAACCGGGGATGACCCGATTCAACGGAAAACTCGTCGGCTCGCCGCGATCAACGCTGCTGTCGAACACCTTTCCGTCGATGAGTGTGCCGTGGTAGTGAACCGTCACTTCATCCGTAGCCTTTGGCTTCGGTCCGTCCCCAGGCTTAATGACCTCGTACTGAAGGCCGCTCGCGGTCGTTTTGACGCCTTCTTTTTTGCCATTGGCCTCAAGAAAAGCCTGACCGGCGGACATATTTTCTTTGTCCTCACCACTCGCGTTTTTCATATCGAGTGATTTCTGATTCTCTGCAAAAGCCGCCGCGACTTCGTCTTCTGTCATGACAGGCTCTCCGCCGTCCATCACCGTTTTGAAGGCAGCGCTAAACTGACTCAGATCGATCTCCATGCCACGCTCCTTGAGCTGACGCGAGATCATCAGTCCATACGAGTAACTAATTCTCTCCGTGAGAGATTCCGGCTTCTTCGCCTCCTGGGCGGTTGCATTTTCGGCAGTCATAAAGGGGAACGACAGCGCAAAAAGAAAACACGCGATCAGTGGAGTTGGGGATGTTTGCATAGTGGGATGGGGAAATTGAAAGTCGGTGCCGAATCTAAACCTGATTCGGAAAGGTTCAAGCAGGACGCGAAACCTAAGAAATTTCCCTCCCATTCGTTTCGAATGGAAAGGGACTGGGGAACCGCTTCAAAAATTCCTTCCGATTTTGTCCTTTTTTACCGTGAATTTCCTAAAATTCAACCAATCTTGAATCTCAAATTTGATAAAATTTTAAAATTTGCGGAAAATCGGTTGAAGTTTAGCTAATTTGAAATAAAATTCCTGTATGCGCTCTTTTCGTTCTCCTCTCCACATCGCTGCGGTTGCCGTCATCCTCCTGTTGGGCAGCGGGTCTGCTTTTGCGGCCTTTCAGACCGTGATCATTGATCCTGGCCACGGCGGAAATGACCTCGGTGCATCGGATTCCTATGTTTATGAAAAGCACATCAACCTCGATGTTTCGCGGCGACTGGAGCGTTGCCTGAAAGAAGCGGGTTTCAAAACCGTGATGACACGTACGCACGACGAGTTCATCGCTCTTTCCGAGCGTTCCTCGATCGCGAACCGCTACCGCAACGCAATTTTTGTGAGTGTCCATTTTAATTCCAGTTACCGCGTCGCCGCACTCGGGATTGAGACATTCTACCGCTCCTCTGACTCGGAAAAATTGGCACAATTCGTTCAGAAAGAACTGATCAAAAATGTCAAAGCAACCGATCGCGGGGTGAAGACGGCGAACTTCTCCGTACTGCGTCAGACAAAACATCCCTCGATCCTGGTGGAAGGCGGTTTTGTCAGCAACAAAGACGAACGTGCCGCAATGACCGATCCCCTCTACCGTCAAATCGTCGCCGACAGCATCGCACGGGGCATCCTCCAATTCCGATGAACCTTCCGTCCGGCCTCTGGTAAATGCTCGCAAGCTGCGCAGAAATAATCGAGGCGGAGCGCCGCCTCTTTTCCTCTGGAGTAGATCCCGAACCGTTCATGGACGAGGCTGGTCGCCTCTGCACCGAAGCAATTTCCCACTTTTTCCCAGTTCCCGCACACGCGGAGGTGTTCTGTGGGAAAGGCAACAATGGAGGCGATGCCCTAGTCGTCGCGAGACTCCTGAAACGCGCCGGTTGGGCGGTGACTCTCCACTGCACACACCCGAGCAGAGAGATGTCCCCTCTCTCGCAGAAAAAACTCGCAGAATGGGAAGCGGAGCCTGCTTCCTCGGCTCGGGTCTCGAATCGAACGATTCTTGTCGATGGACTCCTCGGAATCGGCGCAAAGGGGAATCTCCGCAGCGAGATCCTAGAAGCGGCAAGACAAATCAATGGCCTGAGACAGGATCGTTTCGCCACTTGCTTTGCGATCGATATTCCGAGCGGTCTCGATGCTGATTCCGGCATCCCCTGCCCTGAAGCGGTCATCGCGGATTTCACCCTCTCGATCACCGTTCCCAAAATCGGTTTTGTCGCGGACTCCGCCATCAATCACCTCGGTCGAATCGTGGAGATCCCACTCGACATCCCGGTGGAGGGTGCGGATGAATCCCGCCGATTCCTGTTCCCGTCGAATCTCCGGCCCCGCCTCGTGCGACGAACTTTTGATACGCACAAGGGCATGGCCGGGCGGGTCACCATCTTCGCGGGCTCCCGCGGACTGACCGGTGCCGCGACACTTTCCGCCCTCGGTGCCTCCCGCAGCGGTGCCGGACTAGTTACGGTGTGCGTGCCAGACTCGATCTATCCGCTCGTCGTGAGCCAGGCTCCGCCCGAGATCATGGTGAAACCGATCCAGAGTTTCTCTGAAGTCAGCGATCTGAAGACGGATGCCTTTGTCATCGGGCCAGGTCTTGGGACCGACCTGTCGCCGGATCTCCTTGAGTTTCTTTTTGAAGATCCACGACCGATCATTGTGGACGCGGATGCCTTGAATGCTCTCGCGAAAAATCCCGCTCGCCTTCCCACTCTTCCCGGTCGACGCCTCCTCACTCCCCACCCCGGAGAAATGCAACGCCTCACCGGGCTCCCTCCCGACGCTGATCGAGCTAGGCTCGCAACACGATTTTCGGAAGAATGGGGCGTCACCCTGTTGCTGAAAGGCGCTCGTACGATCATCGCCACAGATGGTCAAATTCTCGAATTCAACACCACCGGCCATCCCGGAATGGCCAGTGGAGGCATGGGCGATGTCCTCACCGGCGTCTGCGCGGCGCTCGTCGCCGGCGGCCATTCCCTACACGATGCTGCCTGCCTCGGAAGTTGGCTCCTGGGACGTGCCGCAGAACTCACCGTGAACCATCGTCAGATCGCCGCAGAATCGATCAGCGCACCGATGGTGGCGGAGTCTCTCGGTGCGGCACTACTGGCCCTGCAGACTCCGGGATCTCCGTAAATTTCACAGGGTCCGGTGCCAGCCAGGAATAGGGCAAAAACGGCAAATTTCGCAGCACCCAGAAGGCCACCAGTGCCCCGACGATTCCGAGTGAATATCCCCGTTTCCAGCGAAATGGGAGAGGTTTCAGGAAGTCTAGAAAGATCCACTGTATCCAGGATCGGCCCGCCCAAAAGAGAAGAAACGGCAATGCCAAAACAAAAAAGGCATTTTGCCGAGTCGCCTCGAGCACATCACCGTGCAAAAGAGCATAACTCGCACGGGTATCCCCGCAACCAGGACAGTAGAGACCGGTGAGCCAGTAAAATCCACATCTCGGCAGCCATCGCGAATGATTCCCCAAGTCGGTTCCCCGCAAGTAGAAAGCCAGTCCCATCATCACCACAAGAGCGAGCAGGGTTTTGATCCACTTCGAGCGGGCTCCGGTCATTGACCCATCGCCGCTTCGTTCATCCCAACAACAAAAAAGAGCGCAAACGCAATCGCCTGCACGATGACGCCCACAATGACGGAAACGATGCACCACATTTTCGCTTTCTTCGAAGCCTCCAAAGCACCCTCCCTATCACCCATCTCCAGCGCCGACTTCACCTTCGTTCCGAAGATAATCGCCGGAATGGCAAACGGCCAGCAACAGAGGATGAGGCAAACGATGGACTGCCAGAGATAGGTCGGAGGAGACGATTGTCCACTCCCCGTGGAAAATGTCGAGGGTGAAATAGCGGCACTAGGCGCTACATAGGGTGCTGGCCCCTCGGTGGATTTCGGCGAAGGAATTGGAGAGATGAGCCCCGGAATCGAACTAAGAGGTGCCCAATTCGACATCGAGTCATTCCAGACGAGATCCCCCGATTGGATGGCTCCGCTGCGATACTCTTCCAACAATTTCTCCTCTGACACCGGTCCGAGTTGCTGGCCATTTTTTGCGTAATACCATTCCATGAATTGACTGTTCTAAAGGGTTTGTATTCTACCCCCACTCCGGACGTTTTAGAACGGTTCGGAGGATAGTCTCCTGCTCTCGATGCATCAACGTCCGATCAGGTTCGATCCCATCGGTATGTCCATTGAGATGAAGCAACCCGTGTATCATGTAGAGTAATAACTCTTCCGCAACAGAATTTCCATGCGTGGCTGCTTCTCTCTCTGCCGTATCGACACTGACGAGGATTTCGCCATGATGAAAGGTGATCACATCCGTCGGAGTCGGATCGTCCATGAATTCTCCATGTACTTCCGCGATCGATTCATCGGAAACCAGACTGATTTCCACCTCATCGAGATCGCCCAAGAGCGGAGCTTCTGTGCCAAAAGAAGCAAGGCAGAGCGGCAGAGCCATCTGGATCTGGTGCTCTAGGATCTCCTTCATCTCATCCGAGACTTCACTATGGAGGAAGAGTTCGATCCTCGGCTGATCCATCGCAGACATCTGATTCTTTTCGACCTTGTTCCCTTCCCAGTCAATTCACTGGAGTCGTTCCCGTTCCCGTTCCCGTTCCGGTTCCACTGCCGGGAGCAACCAGTTTCCGGGTTTTCGATTTTGATTTCGGTTTTTCGGCCCCTTCTTCGAGTTTCGGATATTCAATACGGCTGTGCATCATGCTGCGCAGAGTCGTCGAAAAGCTGTTTTTGATCGTAGCGAGATCCGCCAGAGTCAGCGCGGCATCGTCGAGTTGACCGTCCGTGAGCCGATCTTTAAAAATATCATCGATTAATTCTTCGATCTTTTTGGGGGTCGGTTTCTGGAGACTGCGAGAGGCACTCTCCACCGCATCCGCAAGGCTGATGATGGCGCTTTCCCGGGTGCGAGGTCTCGGTCCAGAATACCGGAAACTCTCCATCTTCACTTCCGGTATATCCTCTTCATGCGCATTGCCTTCTTCGAACTGCTTCCGGACTTCGTCCCGCTGTTTCAGGGCTCGATGATAGAAAAACCGGATCAGCGAATTTCCGTGATGCTCTTTGATCACGTTCACGATCTCGCTATTCATCTTGTGCTTGATTGCCATGTCAACGCCGTCTTTGACGTGCGCCATGATGACGAGAGCGCTCATGTTCGGCGTAAGGTCGTCATGCGGATTATGTCCTTCACCGATGTTTTCGATGAAATAGGCGGGTTTTTTCATCTTCCCGATATCGTGAAAATAAGCACAAACCCGACACATGATGGAGCTGGCACCGATCGACTCGGCCGCCGTCTCCGCGAGCGTCGCAACGACGAGACTGTGATGGTAGGTTCCCGGTGCCTCGATCGTCATCTGTTTGAGCAAGGGATGGTTCAAGTCCGCCAACTCGATCCACGAGACATCCGTGGTGATGCAGAAAGTCGCTTCCATGAGCGGTAGCAAACCACTCACCAATATCGCCGTGAGAGTGGATACGAGGATCGCGGACAGCGCCTGTTTCCCCACCATCTCCCAACCAGCGAGCCCGGTTTCAAATAATGCGGGCCACTGGATCAGGCCCAGGGTGGAGGCGAGAAGGAAACAGGCGACGCCGGAATAAACCCCAGCAATGACAAGACGGCTCCTGCGTCGCACTGAGGTGGTCAGGAAAATCGCGACAAAACCGCAGATCATGGAAAAAATGATGAAGGAAAAAGCATCCCCTTTCTCCACCGTCATGCCACCAAAGAGACTGGAGTAAACCACCGCAAAGGTCCCGTGCCTGCGACCAATGAGCAGAGACACAATGATCGGAGCGAAGATATACGGCGCGACGAGAAAACGGAACCCTCCGTCCGGAGCAAAGGTCAGCGCGACATATTCGCTCAATTTCACGAGCATCAACTGGCTCAAAATGATGAGCAGAATTAAAGAGATCCGGGAGTTTTGATGAAACGTCTGCGGGAGACTGACGTGCCAGTGGACGACTAGTGTCGCGGAAATCACAAAGACCACGACAAAGGCCTGGAGCCGATTCCCCGCAAAGATCGACCCGGAACTCGAAGAAACAATGATCCAGAGCGAGACGAGAATGGCGAAACCAATAAAAAGAAGCCCGCTCACCTGCCAACCGGACCGCATCATCTCCGACAATGCCGTTTCATTTACAGTACGCCTCTTCTGGCCGCTGGAAAAACCGCGACTCTGAAGGCGCTTCTGAGAAAAGAAATGAAACATGGTCGCAGGGATGCTCCCGCCGATGCGTGGACAAGGTCATGTCGCTCGATCCGGACGGGTGGCTTCGTGTGAAGCCTATTCTGCTTCAATTTACTTCAGAAACAACTAGAATTGATCTCCCGGAATGTTCAAATGATCAACATACAATCTCCGTAGCTGAAAAATCGGTATTTCTCGCGAATCGCCTCCCGATACGCCTCGAAGATCAAGTCTTTGCCCGCGAGAGCACTAACGAGCATGAGCAGCGTCGATTTAGGCAGGTGAAAATTCGTGAGGAGGGCATCGACGGCCTGAAACTGGTACGGCGGGAAAATGAAAATATCGGTTTCTCCGGTGCCCGCCTCGAGGCACCCCTTGCCCTCACGCGCACAAGTTTCGAGGACACGGACGACGGTTGTCCCTACGGCAATGGTCCGACGACTCCTTCGGATCTCCTCCGCTGCGGCCTCTGAAAGATCGTAACGCTCGCTGTGCATGTGGTGCCCGGAGAGATCCTCACTTGAAACCGGTCGAAAGGTGCCAATCCCGACATGCAGAGTCACGAAGGTGTGGCGGAGGCTTGCCAGCATTTCGTGGGAAAAATGCAGTCCGGCGGTCGGCGCGGCGATGGCACCCGCCTCGCGAGCAAAGACCGTCTGATAACGCTCGCGATCATCCAGTTCATCGGGACGACTGATATACGGAGGTAAAGCGAGATGACCGTAGAGCGATTCATCCGGTGCGACATCGAACTGGATGAGACGCTCCCCCCCTTCTTCGCATACCTCCAAGACCGTGCCAATACTCTCACCGATCTCGATGGTGCGCCCAGGTTTGAATTTTTTTCCCGGTTTTACAAGACATTTCCAGAGGAGCGGATTCAACAAATCAACTCGCAGAATCTCTTGCGTGCCGTCATTCGAAAAGAATCGCGCCGCGACGACTCGAGTGTCATTGAGAACGAGCAGATCCTCCGTTCCGACGTATTCCGGAAAATCCGCAAACGTTCGATGCAAGATCGTTCCGGCAGCGCGGTCCACCACCATCATGCGGGAATCTCCCCGCACCTCCGGCGGGCGCTGCGCGATCAGCTCCGGCGGTAGCATGTAGTCATAGTCACTGGTCTGCATCGCACAAAGCAATGCCCTAAGTTCGTCAAAAAGAAAGATCGTTCTCCCGACATCTCGCAAGTGTCATGACGGCAAACGATGTCCCATAGGCCTGATGATAGGAGTAAAACGGAAAATCCCACCAAGAGCCGTCCTTTTCCTGGAGTCCGAGGATGAGATCGGCGACGAGAGTTCGATAGGCGCGACGATCCGCTGCGGGCAGGAGATTGATCTCCCTCGCGGCATAATAATGCCCATAATAAAAAAAATATCCGGCAACCTGGAACCAGGCTTCATGGGGAACCGGTCGCTTCCTTCCGATGTCGAGCCAACCGTTCCGGTCTTTGAGACGGACGAGCCAGTCCTCCATGATCGCATCGGTGATCGTATCATCCCCCCAAAGGCGCAAGGCAAGGTTGCAGGCCTGTGATCTTCCGATGCTTCCTCCGGGGCGATTGATGCCGTAGAAAGGACGCGCGCTCAGATACTCTCCGTAGAGATAGCTGTGGTCAGGTTTCCGCTGGCGATTGAGCGCCGCAATAGCCCGGTCAACGACCGCTTGCGGCAGGACGCCTCCCTCGATCTCCTTCGCTTCATACAGCGCAATGAGACATGTTGCAGTTGTGAAACTGATCGAACTTGAGGCGGGGCGAGCCGAGCCAACGCGAAAATCGTAGTACCCCCAACCGCCGTCGACGGATTCATATCTCGTCAGTCGGTCGATCTGACCATTGATCAGACTGACGTACCGTGCCCTCTTTTCCGTATCCGGGTTTCTTGCATAGAGATCAATAAGGGCCTGAATGCCGTAGGCATGGGTCCAGACATTGTAAATCGCATCAGCACTCCCTCGCCGCACTTTCGGCAGCCACTCGAGCAGGTAGACTTCCCCTCGTTCCATCGACTCCAGCGACGCAGATCCCTCCACAGCGAGCCCGGAGTCACAGAGGGCCGAGATCGCCATCGCGGTCACCGCCACTCGGAAGGCGTCGTGAGCTCCCGGGACCGGAGCATAAATATTGAGTCCCTTTGTCTGGTGCGCCGAACCCCAACTCCCGTTCGGATTCTGATCCGCCAGGAGGAAGCCGACCCCGCCTGCAATCGCGTGATCGATCCGCTCGTCCGCAGGCAGCAAGGTCACATGCAGGACAAGCCCGATCCAACAGAAGGCACTCCGAAAAAAGCCGCGTTTCATTCCTTTTTCGCCGCGTCCGTTGTCACGGATTTTTCGGGAGAGGAGCTGCTCTTATCGGAGGGCAGGCGAATCACATCGCCGGCCTGGAGACCTTCCAGAATTTCTATCTGATCTCCGCTCACTAGTCCGGTCTTTACGGAAATTTTTGTTCCATCCGCCTTCTCCACCGATTTTTTTCCGTTTTCCTCTTTCACTGAAGCTTTCGGAACAGCAAGAGCGGCCTCTTTCCGTGCGACGAGAATCTCTGCCGATGCCGTCATGCCAGGCATCATTTTCGGAGCCTCTTTCGGGGAATTCACCGCCAGTATCCCATTGAAGGTACTGTCAGGAAACGGCACGTAGTCGATGGACTGCACCTTCACCTCAAACGGGAAACCCGGTTTCCACTTCAGCGTGAGTGGACCAGACTGCCCCTCGGCGAGACCATCTAACTGCGCCTCGGTCAACGAAAGACGCACCTGCACTTTTGACGGATCGACCACAGTCATCGTGATCTCCCGCATCGCCAGTTTCCCGCCAGGGATGAGCTTGCGTTCGACCAGAGACGCGGTGGTCCATTTCCCCCGCTGATTCATGCCGTAGTAGACAATCCCATCGTGAGGGGCCGTGATTTTCATCGCCACAAGATCCTCCTCCAGCTCGATCAAAGAAAGTTGCAAGTCTTCCAGTTCGCGACGTTTCGCCTCGATCTCAAGTCGCTTTTTCTCAAGGCCTTCTCGCAGCGATTTTTCACCGGCTCGCCAGTGGATCTGCTGTAGCTCCAGGTTGGTCTTCAGCGTCTCATGCTCGCGCGGGATCGTCGTCTCCAAGGTACGCTGGGATCGGGCTTTACTCTGTTCGAGCAACCACTGGTACCTCGCGACAGTGTTCTCCGACCGCTTCAAAATGATCTCTTCGGTTTCCTCCGTGAGATCATCCTGCTCATACATTTTTTTGAGCTGCTTCAGTTCTTCTTCGGCATACGCGAGAGAGTCGATCACTTCTTTCACATCCTCCATCGCCTCACGCTCCCGCATCGGGCGATTTTTGTCCTCGAAATACACGAGATCCTGCTCCGCTTGCATTTTGTTGCGGAGTGCCTTCTCTAGCGAGATCGGAGTCGATTTTTCAAGATTCGCCAATTCGAGTTCCGCTGTAGAAAAATCCAACTTCTTCCCTGGCATCTCCAGCTTCATGTCGTGAATCTTCTTTTTGATCTCCTTGGTTTCCAATTCAATGAGAACGTCACCGACTTTCACCACTGTGCCATAATCAACCGCTCGCACTACGGTCATATCGGTCCAGCGCTTCAGATTCATCTCCACCGGTGTCGCCCGAGTCCCCTCGATGATCCCGGACACCTTCACCGTTTTGGAAAAGGGAGCGGTTTTCACGACAAATGTGGATCCCTCGACGGGTTTCTCTGCCGCTTTTGGATTGGGTTTTCCCTCCTCCTTCTTTGTCACCACTGGAGTCTTTTTCGTAGCTACCGGAGATTTTTCTTTTTCGACCTCCGCCTTGGCAGGAGTCAGAGCGGGTGTTGGGTTCGATTCCGCCACTGCGACGCCGGAAACAATACCCAAGGACACGGACAAACATGCCCACCGACGGAAATAGGAATTGGATCGCATCAAACTATTTAGGATCTATTAATTATTCTTGGTATTAAAATTATAAGATACCTCCTTCACGAAAAAATAGGAAGACAAAAATCATCACCTCTCGATCGTGAAACCAAGAGGGTTGAGTTCTCGATCGGACAGGGTTTCGCTCGGGGAGTGCGCCGCTCAGCGATGGTAGGGTTCACCCCGCAGGATCGTGTGAACGCGGTAGATTTGTTCCAGTAGCACGACCAGAGCGAGTTCGTGCTGGAGAGTGAATCCGCTCAGCGCAACAAGATGATCTGCCTTTTGCCGCAACTCCTTGGAATGTCCGTCTGCTCCACCGATGAGGATCGCGACGCGCTTGACACCGTGCATCTGCCATCCCTCCACACGGGTCACCAGATCTTCGGTCGTCCACGGATCGCCCCGTTCGTCGAGCACGATCCGCACCGCCCCCTCGCTGGCAGCGAGGAGAGTTTCGCTGTTTTTTGACTGTCCTAGATCTTTCCAGTCCGACTGCAGATCCAGAGTCGTGTACCGAGTAAGTCGCTTCTGATACTCCTCCACTCCGCTCCTTGCATATCGCAGGGAGGGCTTCCCTATCGCGAGAACCTGCCACTTCATCGGAAAATATTTCTCATCTCCGCAACTTGCAACGATCCTCCCGACAACGCAAGGTGCGTCGCTTTGAACGAAACCCTGCCAACCGATTATCTTGACCGCTTTTCCGGAATCGCCCGTCTTTATGGCGCGGCGGCCCTCCCGAGACTGCGAAAGTCTCACGTCGCGATCATCGGCATCGGCGGAGTAGGTTCGTGGACCGCCGAGGCTCTCGCCCGCAGCGGCGTCGGGATCATCACACTCATCGATCTCGACGAGATTTGCGTCACCAACATCAATCGTCAACTCCCCGCCCTCGATGGTCAGATCGGACGTCATAAAGTCTCGGCCATGGCGGAACGTCTCCGCCTCATCAATCCGGAGATCATCGTTCACGAAGAAATTTCTTTTTTCACGGATGCCACCGTGGACCGCCTCCTTTCCTCTCGCTACGACTGCATCATCGACGGAATCGATGACGCGCGCCTAAAAGCCTTTCTCATCGCCTCCTGCCGGGATCGATCCCTCCCGCTCGTAGTCGCCGGTGGTGCCGGCGGGAAACAAAATCCCGCCGCAGTTTCCTCAGCCGATCTCGCCTTTGCGACCAACGACCGGCTCCTCCGCCTCGTTCGCAAAGAACTGCGAAAGCATTTTGATTATCCGCCCGAAGAGAGCCGTATCCCGTTTCAAGTGCGCGCTGTTTTCAGCGAGGAAAATGCCCGTTTCCCCTGGGCCGATGGTACGGTGCGAGCAGACCCAGAACCGGGAAGCGCACGCCGCATCAACTGCGATACCGGCTTCGGATCCGCCACGCCTGTCACCGGTACATTCGGCTTCACTGCCGCAGCAGAAGCGATCTCCGTGTTACTGGGAAGCTCCAGCGTAGCCATGGCCACGCCCGCCTGAACGAAGGAGATCAATTCAGCGCTACGAGCACACGAACCTGCTCCACTTTGTCACTTCCGCCTTTGAAGCGAACGTTCAAAGTGCGACGATCCTGACTCAGAAGTATCTGATCGTTGCCCGAATCCATGCCTCGGCGACTCAACTCCGAATCCGTCACGGGGATACTCTCCGAGCCAACCGAGGAATCAGAACTGTCGAGGCGGCCCGAGGAAAAAATCACTCCCACAACCGGGTGATCAAACGTGAGAGAAGTTTCTTTCCCGTCTCCGTTCGGAGAGTCACTTGGCCAGAGTTGCAGTAGATAACTGCGTAGCTCGCCTTTGGCCTGTAGCTGCTGCCCTGGATTTGCTTCTGCCACTGCAAACTCACCGACGACGATCTGATCAACCTCTAGCTGATTCTCCGGATGAAAGGATTCATTCTCCACGAAGACCTGCACAGCTCCTTTTTCTGACTTTGAGGCGGAGATTTCCGAACCGGGCATTTCGATAATGACCGAACCAAGGTTGTCCTCAACGCCGGAAAGCACCGCCCACGTTTTCGAAAATGCACGAGGATTATAAGGCACGTCGACCAGTTTCTCGCGCACCAGATCGACTTTGACCGCCTCGAACTCGGAGAGCTCACGACATTTCCCTCCCCCAGACAGACAAATCCCCCCGTCACCATGAAAGACAATCGCCTCGGTCGCATCCGCATCACGGGCATCGATCCCGATGAGTCGGGCCGGTTCCGAAACACTCAGGCCTTTCGATTTCAACGAAATCCCCAAATCGTTCGCGGCCGTTCTCGCCATCGCGATCCCTGCATGAACAAAAGTCGAGGCATCGTCGCCGACTTCAAAGATGGCCGGTCCCTGCACCGTGATCTCACTGCCAGAGGAAAGCTTCATCGAGACGACTCCGCTCTCCAGTTCATACAGCCCCGACCGGATCGATCCATCCTCTGACGGTGCGGAGCCACTCGACCAAGCCACATCGGACGAACTTTTCACGACGGAAGCCATCGCCGGCCGACTGTCGAGGAGTCCCACCGTCAATCGCGCCAGAAAGAAGGCCCCCACCGCCAAGACGGCCGCAAGGGAAGCCATTTTCAACAATGTTCCACTCCAGCTGCCGGGAAACGGAAGAATCTTTCCTTCCTCAACTTCGACGGATTCTGCTGACATCTCGCGCTCAAGACGCTTTGTGAAATCGTCGACAAAATGATCTTTCCGGGTCTCCGCCCACATACGAGTTTCGAGGGACTCAATAAACGCGTGGGCACTTTTCGATTCAGAAACCGCTTCGCTGATCCATTCATCCATCGCAAGATCGCGACGCAACTGAAGAACTGCTTCCGGAAATTCCCAGAGATGTTTCACCACTTGATCGCATTCAAACGGGGTAGCCGAGCCATCGCAAACACGGGACATCAGATCTTCGGTCGAGAGCGTTCCACTTTCGAGGTCCGATGAAAACGACGAAATCACCCCGCCACCCAAAGCAGTCCGGAGCAACTCGGAAAAACGAAGTTCCTCCGCGATCTTTCTAGCAAGAGTCTCGTCATCCTGCGCCAGTTCGGCGAGACGACCCAAGGATTCCTCATCCGCAGCCCCGTTCAGGAGCCTTTGCAAAAGTTCACTGCTGTTCTGGTTTTCTTTCATGCAGATCCGGGTACAGAGGCGGTTGCTACCGCCATTTTTTCCTCCATGCAGTCTCGAAGGGCACTGCGCATTCGCTCCAGCGCCTTTCGAACAGCCGGAGGGTTCATCGAAAATTCGTCAGCGATATCCTGCGCGGAATTATCGTCTTCGTAGCGGGACTTCAGCAGCCGCAGACTTTTCTCCGGGAGATTCTTGACACACTCTTTCAACGCGTTGAGCCGGGCGAGTCCGTAGTCCCCGACTTCGTCGTCCTCCTGATCGCTCACCGAGGAGGAGGAAATGAGAACCTCCGTGAGATTGTCGGACAAAATCCGCTTCCGCCGCGCGTCTTTGCGGCGCTCGTTGATGACGAGATTTCTCGCAATACCCCGCAGCCACGCCCCAAAATCGCGAGTCTGATCGAACTCATCGAGCCGATTGTAGGCCACAATAAATGCCTCCTGCGCCACATCGTCGACCCAGAGCGGATCCACTCCCAGCGAGCGCACAAAGCCACGCAGACCAGCATGATGCTGGCGAACCTGCTCGACAAACAGCTCGCGGTCGTGAGTATTCATATACGTTACCGAGAAGATTTGCCGCGAGATGACTCTCCGTGACGACATTTTTCTCTTTTTCCAGTGCAATGGTAACTCGATACCGCAGCCAAGACCAGAAAATCGCGCCGATTGACACCAGATCACACTCGG
The DNA here is from genome assembly GCA_018058245.1 of Verrucomicrobiales bacterium. GTDB lineage: Bacteria > Verrucomicrobiota > Verrucomicrobiia > Verrucomicrobiales > DEV007 > Arctic95D-9. The sequence goes on along the minus strand of JAGPCC010000055.1, from coordinate 5,898 downwards.
TTACATTTCGCGGCCCGCCGTCTCCGTAACGGGGCAAACGCCGAAGTAGCTCAGGGGTAGAGCAACGCATTCGTAATGCGTGGGTCGGGGGTTCAATTCCCCCCTTCGGCTGTGATTTTGCGGAAAGATCTTGCAGTCTGTCCGACTCAACACGTTCGAGCAAGATCTCCGGAAGGGAGGTCGATAGCACCGACAAAAACGCTCCTTTCACTGCTTGATCCAGCGCTTTGACTTGAATTCGAACCTCGGCAGCGTTCCGGTCTCTACTAGGTGCACGGGGATGCGCAGGGTAAAGGCGTCGGCCAGTTCCCGAGCGACACGCTCGGCGAGGTCAGAGAGATCGGCCTTGGCCCGTTCTTCGGCCTCAATGGTCACTTCCAGCTCTTCCATGGATTGATGGGTGGTCTGAATGACTTGAAATTCAACGACCTCAGGAAATCCTCGAATGATCTTTTCCACCGCCGTGGGGTAGACATTGACCCCTCGAATCACGACCATTTCGTCGACGCGGCCTAGAATTCCTCCGTCTAACGAGAGCACTGGCTCCCTTGCTCCAGTAGGTTGAAAATATGCCTTTTCAACGAGATCACCGGTGCGATACCGCAGGAGTGGACTGGCCGTCCGAGTCAGGGTCGTGAGGACGAGTTCCCCTCGCTGTCCGGGAGCGACTTCCAGATGAGTTTCCCGATCAATAATCTCAGCAAGGTAGGCCTCTTCGATCACGCAGAGATGACAGGCTTTCTCCGAATGCTCGTAGGTGACCGGTCCAACCTCGGTCATGCCGTGGTGATCGAACACTCGCGCGCCTTTCCAGAGCTTCGAAAGCCTCTCCCGCACCGCAGGGAGGCTCCCTCCCGGTTCGCCCGCAACGATGATTTTTTTCAAACGGAAGGCAGCCGTTTCGTCCTGACTATGGCTCGAAAACAGCTCACCTAGACGCATCGCATAGGTGGGCGTACAGCAGAGCACATCAACCTCGTGGGCAACCATCGCCTGGAGGCGGGCTTTGCTGCTGAGTCCGCCGCCGGGAATGGAGAGATTCCCACGTCGGGTCGCCGACTCGAAAGCGGTCCAGAACCCAAGGAAAGGTCCAAAGGAAAAGGCGAAGAAGATCTTGTCGCCTCGAGCAACCCCAGCTCCTTCGAAGACTCGATCCCAGCAATCGAGCATCGCCGACCAGCTCTCCGAAGTATCCAGAGTCGGGAGCGGCCCGCGTGTTGTTCCGCTGCTTTGACAGAATCGCGAATAACGCTCCAAAGGATAACTTAAATTTGATCCATAGGGCGGGAACTCTTCGCGATCCCAGACGAGATCCATTTTAGTCGTGAACGGCATCTTCGCCGTAAATTCACAAAGCGAACCGATCTTGCCGTCGATCCCGGCTTTTTTGAGCCGGTCACGATAAAAATCATTTCCGGAGCAGAGTTCGTCCACGAGCGCCCGGAGACGGGTCAGCTGGAGACTCTCGATTTGGATTCGGTCGGCCATTTCCTGCTATGATACGAGGAAAAGAGCGTCCCGATCAAGCTGCACGGGGAAAACAGGGTTGGGGATCACCCGGCTTTGGAGGTCTCCTTTGCGGTAATTTTGGCGTGTCCGGCAGGAGCGGGATCGGGCTTGAACTTCACGACAAAGTAAGCACCAACAGCCGCCATGACCAAACCAAGAACAAACTGCCATCGGATCGCGGATAGACCGCCTGCGGGCGGGTGCATCACCATCGCCACGATTGCATTCACAATCGGAGCACCGGCGAAGATGATCGACATCACAATCGCCGGGGCGCTCTTGTTTCCCTGGGCAAAGAGTGCCCCGAGAGAGAGCAGCACAAAAAAAGCCCCGATCGCACCGAGAATGCCTGCAATCAGCGAAAGCCAAAGACCTTTTCCCGGAAAGCTCCAGTCCGAACCTCGAACGACGAGAATGAGCAAGGGAGCCAGAACGGCGGTCAGGAAATAGGCGACCCCAACAAAAAGGAATGCCTTGTAGCGGCCATTCACCGGATCGGCCATCCCCATCTGGCCCATGTGGAGAAAAATGCCGTAAAGGCCCCACGTCACGACGGTGCCGAGGGCGAAGTATAACCAGGAATAGCTGCTCATAGGATCCATGTAGGGTAATTTCAGTTCGGGATCGCTCCCTCGGGAGCAACGGAGAGTTTTTCGCGCCATTCCGCCGGGATCGCAACCGCTTTCATACGGCGTGTATCGGCATCGAAGGAAACACAGACGACAGTGAATCGCCCGGTTGCGGCGAGAACGCGTTTCTCGGACTGGTCGGGATGTTTCCAGAATTGGAAAAAATATTTCACACTCTTGTTCCGAAGTTCCTCGACGAGAAGTTCGATCTCGACCTCCTCTTCGAACTGTAGGGGAAGGCGGAAATCAGCCGAAGCCTGCACTCGTGGCCAGCCGATCTTTGACTCGTCCTCTCCGACATGATGCTGAAAAGGATGCACCGAGAACCCCAGGGAACGGTAAAAGGCATGCTCGGTCACTTCCATGAATCGGAAAAAATTTGAGAAGTGCATGATCCCCGCAACATCCGTGTCGGCGAACTCGACTCGTCGGCGATAACAAAATCGGTGACTCATCGTTCACCTTGGTGGAGACCTTACAAAAATGCAACGGAAGAGAGCACTGCAACGATCCCGCAAAACACGTCCCCGCTTTTCAACTGCCGTTCAGGCAATCCAGTCATGAATTACCTTTCCGGCTACGTCCGTGAGTCGGAAATCCCGCCCCTGGAAGCGATAGGTCAGCCGTAGATGGTCGAGTCCGAACTGATGCAGGATCGTCGCATGGAGATCATTCACATCGACGGGATTCTCGGAGATAAACCATCCGATCTCATCGGTCTCCCCGTAGATATGACCGCCTTTAAATCCACCTCCCGCCATCAGCATCGTGAAAGCAGTCGGGTGGTGGTCCCGCCCCGTGTTGGAATTCCGCCCCGGACGATTCTCCCCGAGCGGCGTCCGCCCGAACTCCGATCCCCACACGACCATAGTGGAGTCGAGCAGTCCCCGCTGCTTCAGATCCTGGATCAGGGCCGCGATCGGCTGATCGACCGCCCCCGCGTTGTAGGCGAGGTTTTTGTCGAGTTCCGAATGCTGATCCCAGCTCGCATGAATGATGTTGATGAATCGGACCCCTCGCTCGACCATGCGTCGGGCGAGGAGACAGTTCCGCGCGAGCGTGTCATAGGTGCGCAGGCCCGGAAGAGTGCCACGAAATCCCTCTCCGGCTGGCTCGGGACGATCCACACCGTAGCTCGCGAGAGTCTCCGCCGACTCCCCTGACAGATCCACCAATTCCGGTGCCGCCGTCTGCATCCGATTCGCGAGTTCGTAATTCGCAATACGGCTCGCGATCTCGGGATCGTGTACTTCCTGATAACGGCTCTGATTGAGTTCCCGCAGTGCATCGAGACCGGCTCGCTGCATTTCCGGAGCGAGGCCTTTCGGATCGGCGAGATTCAGGACCGGCTCGCCCTGATTCCGAAACTGAACGCCCGCATATTTCGACGAGAGAAATCCCGACTGCCACAAGGTCGAACCGCCCGAACCACCACGCCCGGCATTCAGCACCACATAACCCGGCAGATTTCGCGAGGCCGATCCCAGGCCGTAGTTGACCCACGATCCCATTGCAGGCATTCCGAAACGGGCAACACCGCACTGCATGAGGAGTTGCCCGGGATGATGATTGAACTGCGTGCTGTGGAGCGAGCGCACCATGAGCAGATCATCTGCGCAGGTCGCGAGATGCGGTAGCAGGTCCGAAAAATCCATGCCGCACTGACCGTGTTTTTTCCATTTTCGGGGAGACCCCATGAGAGTGGCGGTATCCGGTTGGATGAAAGCAAACCGGGCTTTTTCGAGGATGGACTTGGGTAGGCTCTGCCCGTGTAGTTCGTTCAACTTCGGTTTCGGCGTAAAGAGATCGAGCTGAGAGGGCGCGCCCTCCATATAGATAAAAATGCAGGCTTTGGCCTTCGCCTCGAGATGGCTTGACGCTTCCAGAAACGCGGCCGGATCAACGGCATTGGCGGCGTTGAGAACCCCGTCGTCGCTCAAGACCGAACCAAGTGCGATCCCCCCGAGTCCGCATGCCGAGGTAGTCAAAAACTCCCGTCTCGTGCGGACGAGGTGGCTGGAAAAATCACTCATGACAGTCAGCTTCGGGTGAGAAATTCATCGAGGTTGAGGAGGACACGAAGAGTCGCCGTCCAGGCGGCGACTTCGACGGCGGAACTTCCTTCCGGGAGTGTTTTCCCGGCAAATTCAACCGCTTCGGCGGGGTGATTTTCATACCAGGACCGTGTTGTCTTGACGAGAGATTCCAATCGATTTCTCTCCGCCGGAGCAGGGTCCCGCGTGAGACAGAGGCGAAAGGCAAGCCCCACTTTTTCGGCGTCCGTTTTCCCCACAGCTCCTGACAGCACTCGACCAGCGAGGCGTTGCGCGGCCTCGACGTAATCTTCACTGTTCAGCGTGATGAGCGCCCCGATCGGGGTGTTCGAACGCGCTCGATGCACATTCGTGACATTGGAGTCGGGACAGTCAAAGGAGGTGAGCCCAGGATGCGGCGCAGTGCGTTTGAAATAGGTGTACATGCCTCGCCGATAGCGATCCTCGCCCTCACTCAATTTCCACTGAAAGGCCGAGTTGTAATTCACATCCGAGACCCCGGCTGGGATCGGAGGAAAGACACTGGGCCCGCCGATCTTTCCGGAAAGCAATCCTGCGGCCGAGAGGGAGAGATCCCGGATGATCTCCGCATCGACGCGAAAGCGATTCTGGCGTGCAAGGAGAAAATTCTTCGGGTCGCGTTCTATCAAATCCAGACGGAAATTCGAACTCTGCTGGTAGACCTTTGACAAGACGATTGTCCGGATCAGCTGTTTCCTTGACCAACCAGTTTCGACGAATTCCGAAGCGAGCCAGTTGAGCAACTCAGGATGAGTCGGTCGATCGCCCCTCACTCCAAAATCCTCCGGGGTAGGCACGATGCCGGCACCAAACAGTTGCATCCAGATGTCATTGGCGATCACCCGTGGAGGCAATGGATTCTCCCCACTCACAAGCCATCGTGCCAGATCTAGTCGGTCGCCGCTCTCCCCTCGATGCTGGATCGGAGGAAGGACGGCTAACGTGTCCGGATGCACTTCGTCAAGTAGGTCTTTGAATTCCCCCCGTTTGAAAATGTGTGTCGTCCGGCGATCGACCGTTCTCTCCCCGATCACCCGGACGTTCATCTCGGGCGCGACCGGTCGCTTCGCATCATGGGTCCGCACTGCCGCGAGGAGCGGCCAGGTTTTTTCATCGAGCGTTTCGACATGTGTCAGGATGACTTGGGTGACCTCGACGGTTCGATCTTCTGCGGGAGTTCGCAAAGCCATTCGCACCGCTTCGGGCACAGCCAGTTCTGTGGGCGAAGTGATCGCCGAGATCCGGAATCGTCCTATGGTATGCTGCATTCCGTAGGATTGGACAAGTTGGAGGGAAAACTCGGTCGGTTCGGTGAGCACGACAGGTTCGGCAAATCCAATGTCGAGATGATGCGCCTTTCCCACGCCACCCCCGACGGCCCAGCCAGTACCGTTTTTCCCGGTCCCTGCTTTTCCATCGAGCACCCCGGCAGCGGGCCAGCCCGATTGCGCATAGTCGGCCGAGGCGTCGCCAAAGAGCAGCGGATTCCGGGGATACCCTTTTACCGACAGTTCCAGCCGGTTGAGGACAAAATTCCCATGCTCGGTTCTCCCCGGACCCTGCGCCCCCAGACTGGGATCAGGAAGCACCTCCAGTCGCAGACCTGTCATCTTCCCCGTCGGAAATTTCGCCGTCACGGTGTAGGTCGCTTCGGCGGGATTCGTTCCTCCGACGAGGATCGAATG
>JAGPCC010000054.1:18639-21787 GCA_018058245.1 Verrucomicrobiales bacterium | reverse complement strand
GCCAAACGACCACGAACTGATCTGCGATTTTTCGAAACGTCCCTTTGCAACGTTGGCAAAACGCTCTCGTACCTGTCCCGCAAGGCTGCTCTGCAAAACCTCCAAATCGAGCCCGCGACCAACGATTTTCCCGCGGTCATCGATGATCTCAAACTGCACATGCAAATGGGGAGGAATCCGCTCAAGATCGAAAGAACCGGGCGAGACATTGATCCCGTATGCCTCGGAGAGGAAATCAATGAGAGCCTCGAGGAGGCCACACTCGGGGTCGTATCCTTCCCAGGCATCCAGGAAATCCCCGACGACCTCTCGCACTGACGGAAGCATGGTCCGCGTTTCTTTCCGCAGACAGCGCAGCAGGACGGTTAGCTTTTCCTCCCGCCAACCCGGAACGAGCCATTCTCCAAACCACGGCGGGAGATGGGGAAGTTCGACAAGGGGCACCGTCACGACGATACCGTCTTCCGGATCAGAGGGATTGTGCAGATACCGGAGCGGGAAGGAGGACTCCCCGTCCGGCGAGAGGAGATCATCCGGATAGTCCTCGATCCGGATCGGGGTGCTCTGCGGAATAATGCAGTCCTCTAACGAAAACTCAATCGCGCCCGGCGGCTGGAGCGCAATCCATTTTTCGAAATCCTTCTGGGTATGGATCGCTGCCGGGATGCGATCTTCGTAAAACGCGACGACTGCTTCCGGGTGGACCAGACCGCCGAGTCGGCGCATCTTGTGCTCAAGCCGCTCTGCGGAAGCGAGCATACGTCGATTGGATTCCAGCGCGAGAAGAGGAGCACGGGTGTTTCCATTTACGAGCGCTTCGAGGATAAAAATCTCGCGGGAAAGAGCCCGATCAATGCGTCCGTAATGAACACGCCTTTTGTCCACGACCGGCAGACCGAAGGCGAGGACCCGCTCTTCCCCGTAAACGGCACCCTGCTCTTTGACCCAATGCGGATTGTTGTAACGATAGCGGCAGAGATGAGGCGCGACTTTCTCGAACCAGCCCGGATCGAACATGGCGATGTTGCGAGCGTAGAGCTTGGCCGTCTCGACGACTTCAAAGGGCATCACCCAGGCCGGAGCATTCCCGAAAACTCCAGAGCCTGGAAAAAGGAAAAAGGTCGAGTCGTTTGCGCCTTTGTATCCCATCTTTTTTCCACGGGTCATCCCGATCTGACTCGGAATCGCCGCGAGAATGGCTCGGTGGAGCGGTTCGGAATAGGTGTCTGCCGGATCCGCGATCGTTTGATCGGAAGGAGGCAACTTCCATTTCATCTGACGAAGCGAGTCCCGCAGTTCTCGATGGAGATTGAACCATTCCTGAGCTCTCCGGTAGTTGATAAAATGGTCGCGACAGAACTTCCGCAATTGATTCCCCGACTTCCGCCGTAGGGAATCCATCGCAAACCAGAGATTGAGCCAACCGGTAAAATCAGAACGTTTGTCCCGAAATCTCGCATGCGCTTCATCGGCCGCCTGCTGCTTGTCCTGCGGACGTTCCCTGGGATCCTGAACGGTGAGAGCGCTTGCGATGATGAGCCCCTCGGCGAGACAACCCTCCGCTTCTGCTCCGACGAGGACTCTGCCGATGCGGGGATCGAGCGGCAGTCTCGCGAGGGTATGACCCAACCCTGTTAACTCGACGACCTTACCGTGTTTGCTCAGTGCCCCGATCTCCTCGAGGACTCGATAGGCCTGCGCGACACGTTTGGGCTGGGGAGGATCGACAAAGGGAAAGTCGAGCGGATCGCCGAGTCCGAGATGCTCCATTTGCAGGACCACTCCCGACAGATTCGACCTCAAAATTTCAGGGTCGGTGAACTCCTCCCGCGCTTCAAAGTCTTCTTCCGAATAGAGCCTGACACAGACCCCTTCGCTGATCCGGCCGCAACGCCCCCGGCGCTGTCGGGCACTCGCTTGCGAGACTCTTTCGATCTGAAGTCGCTGAATGCCAGACCCCGGATCGTGACGACTGATTCGGGCAAGACCGGAATCTATCACAAACCGAATTCCCGGAATCGTCAGGGATGTTTCCGCGACATTCGTCGCGAGGATAATGCGACGTTTGTTCCGCAGGGGATGAAACACCGCCGACTGCTCCGCACCCGCCTGCCGGGCAAAGAGGGGCAGCACGAGGGTGTCCCGGTACTTTCGCCCTTCTAGAAGATCGGTCGCGTCCCGGATCTCGCGCTCTCCGGGTAGAAACACGAGAGTGTCCCCGAGAGAATCGATTTCACCGAGATCTTCAAAGGCGCGACAAATCTGCTCCGAAAGCCGCTCCCTGTCATCGTAGGGAGGCTGATACAGGTCCGTCACCGGAAAAGTCCGCCCTTCCACCTCAATGACCGGAGCTCCCTCGAAAAATGCGGAAAATGATCCTGCGTCCAGTGTCGCCGAAGAAATGATCACCTTGAGATCGGGGCGCTTCCTCAGAGTGCGATGGAGGTAACCGAGAATGAAATCGATGTTCAAGGACCGCTCGTGGGCTTCGTCGATGATGAGCGTGTCGTATTGCCGAAGGAGCGGATCATTTCGTGTTTCTGCCAAGAGCACCCCGTCCGTCATGAACTTTACCCGAGTCGCTTCGCGATCCGTGCGATCTTCGAAGCGAATCTGGTAACCGACCTCCCGGCCCAACTCCACTTCCAACTCTTCCGCGACGCGACGCGCCACCGAGGTCGCGGCAATTCGACGGGGTTGGGTGCAGCCGATCCGTTTTCCCTCTTGTCCTCGTCCCATTTCCAGGACGATTTTCGGAAGCTGGGTGGTCTTTCCAGATCCGGTGTCACCGCACACGATCACGACGGGATGACCTTCCAGGCTCGCCCGGATATCATCCCTTCGTCTCGAGACCGGCAGGTCCTCTGGAAAAAAAAGTTTCACGCAGTGCCATTGATGAACGCAGGAGGGCACCGGCGCAAGGGGAGAACGATGTCGAATGAAGCAATTCAATTCCAGTTTACCCCGTCACCGGAAGGGACTACCATCACGGCGATGATTCCTGTCGAAAAAATCAAACACACGATATTTCTGATCGAAGTGTGCAACTGCTAGGCAGGACGCCGGTTTCTCTCACATGCCGATCTTTGCGACTGTCATTTTCCTGAGTGCCTTCCTGCTTTTTCAGGTTCAACCCGTCATTGCCCGC
>JAGPCC010000054.1:0-18539 GCA_018058245.1 Verrucomicrobiales bacterium | reverse complement strand
ACGATATTTCTGATCGAAGTGTGCAACTGCTAGGCAGGACGCCGGTTTCTCTCACATGCCGATCTTTGCGACTGTCATTTTCCTGAGTGCCTTCCTGCTTTTTCAGGTTCAACCCGTCATTGCCCGCACGATTCTCCCCTGGTATGGCGGGAGTCCGGCGGTCTGGACGACTTGCCTCCTCTTTTTCCAGGTAGGTTTGCTCGGCGGATATGCGTACGCCCACAGTCTCGTGACCTTTCTCCGGGAAAAGCGTGGCTGGCAGATTGCGATTCACCTCACCCTTCTGGGGATCGCCTTTTGTCTTCTCCCGATTACTCCATCGGAAGATCTAAAACCGGACGCCTCGGGTGCCAATCCCGTCGGCGGCATCGTGCATCTCCTCGCGGTGACGGTCGGTTTCCCTTATCTGCTCCTTTCGGCGTCTGGACCGCTCCTTCAGCATTGGTTCAGTGAGTCCTTTCCGGGGCGATCCCCCTATCGGCTCTACGCCATCTCGAATCTCGGGAGCATGCTCGGGCTGCTCACTTACCCTTTTCTCTTCGAACCGCTTCTCAAAGTTTCTTCACAAGCCTTGCTATGGTCGGTCGCATTTGTCGTCTACGGCATCCTCGCGATGGTGGTCGCGACCCAGTTTTTCCGAAGGACCGGGCAAAAGGATGAGAAAGGGAATGGTTCGCCCGCTCCTTTGATTCGGATTCCTCGGCTCGACATTCTCCTATGGATTGCCTTCAGCGCCTGCGGTTCGATGCTGCTCCTCTCCCTCACCAGCCAGATGTGTCAGGACGTCGCGGTGGTTCCGTTTCTCTGGGTTCTTCCGCTCTCGCTCTATCTGCTCACTTTCGTGATTGCCTTTGACCACGCCCGCTGGTACGTGCGACCGGTGGCGATTCTGCTGGCGGCGGCGGCGATGGGGATCACGGTATGGTTGATGAACCGGCAGTTCGCGAACACGGAATGGCCGCTCCTATGGCAAATCGTGACCTACTGCGCTACAATCTTTTTTACCTGCCTCATCTGCCATGGAGAAGTGGTGAGATTGAAACCCGATCCCCGCCATCTCACCGGGTTTTATCTTTCGATTTCTCTCGGCGGAGCGATCGGAGGCCTCCTCGTGAGTCTCGTCGCGCCACGATTTTTCGACGGATATTGGGAATTGCATCTCAGTTTCGCGCTCCTCGCTCTGCTGACCAGTATCCAACTCTGGAGACAAATCCGCCCGGTTCTCCTGCGCCCCCTCACGATCACCGGGGCGATCACGTGGCTGACGGCACTGGGGTTCCTTGCCCATTTCCTCCTCCTGCATGTCGAAGAGAGCCGAGGGGAATCTCTCGTTTTGAAACGCGGTTTCTACGGGGTCATGAAGGTGTCGGAGGAAAATGTCGGAACCGACGACGAGTATCGGGCGCTCTATCATGGTCGCATCAGTCATGGTCGCCAATATACCAACGAAAAATATCGCCGCCTCGCCACGACATACTACAGTCTTGCTAGCGGAGTCGGCGCAGTATTCGATCTGATCCCGGGAAGAAACACCTCGCCGCCGACACCCCTCCATGTGGGAGTGATCGGTCTTGGTGTCGGGACCATTGCTACCTACGCAGAACCGGGCGACCGCTTCCGGCTTTACGAAATCAATCCTCAGGTAGAGCAACTCGCTCGAGAGTATTTCACCTACCTCGCTGATTGCGAAGGAGAAGAATCCGTCATCCTCGGAGACGCTCGGATCTCGCTGGAGCGGGAACTTAGCGAAAGTGGCAGCGAGAAGTTCGACGCTCTTTTTGTCGATGCCTTCAGTGGAGACTCGATCCCGATTCACCTTCTCACTCGCGAAGCGTTTGCGCTCTACTTTCAGCATCTGAAACCGGACGGTGTGCTCGCAGTTCACATCACCAATCTTCATCTCGATCTTTCTGATCCGGTTCGGAATCTAGCGAAGCAGTTCGGGTGGAGTGCCTTCCGGGTCGACGACACCCCGGATCTCGGCGAATTCCATACTTACTACTCCGACTGGGTGCTCCTCTCCCAAAACCCGGATTTCCTCTCGGCACTAGAAGCGTCGGACTACCTTTCCGAATGGGATCGAGAGATTCCCGAGGAGATCGAGTGGACGGATGACTACAGCAACCTTTTGGAAGTTGCTTTTTGAGAGATTCTTCGTCTCAGATCTCCGGCGGTCTTCCGTTTCTTTCCAAAGAATCTATCTCCGCAGCGACACGAGCAAGTTCTTCGACTTCCCATTCGAGGGAAAGGGATTTCTCCGCCCGCAGCAGCGCCTCCCGAGAATGGCGCTGCGCCGCAATCAGGAACGTTTTCTGATCCACTTGGGCGAGCGCCAAGAGCGCTTTTTGAAGACGAATCTGCACTTCAACCAGCTTGGCACCATCCCGAGCGATGGGTCGAAAGAGATCATCGAAAAAATCGTCCAACTGCAAAGCCGCGACCGACAAACGTGGATAGAGAACATCGACAGGTTCGTGGTCCGTCCATCGTGAAAGGATCCGCACCCCTCGCCCCAGAATATCGATTGCAGTGCCTGGATCATTCACAGCGGGGGAAAGGGCGCGAGACGCAACCTCCGCAAGTACAATGAGACCGAATCGAGGATCCTGCTCGAAGTCTCTCGCCTCACCGATCGACCAGGCACTCGTGATCCGCTCCTCCAACTCCGGCGAGAGCGATGCTCCGTTCTTTCCCGCGAACACAAACGCGAGCGAACTGGCGCGGTGGACAAAAGAGCCCGGCAACGCCTCCAGAGTGAGATCGACTTCCTGCTCTTCGGCAATGTGGGAAAGTTTTTGGATGTCGATATGCTGCACATATCCAATTCTCGATGTCCGAAGGGAATGCGCCCCATCAGGAAGATTTCCCCGAAAGGGATTTCCGCCCAGAAAAGGGGAGAGAATTCGCGCATCGAGTGCAGCGGTCGCGGCACTTTCGATCCGAGAGAGAGTGTCGCCCATCCGTCCGAATCTACTGAGAATCTCGATCCAGCGAATGAACGTGATGAAGATCACGATCACCACCGCAACAGTGACAACAAACAGAACCAATCTGCCGGAGTCTCCGTAGATCCCAGCTTTCAACGCGATGATTCCAACCAAACTATATAGGAAGGCTCCGAGGAACGTCGCCAGAGTCGTCTGCGACGAGGTGTCATCCATGAGAAGCTGGGCCGCTCTGGGAGTAATCTGACTTGCTGCCCCCGTGAACGCGGATACCACAATCCCCAGGGAAAAGATCGTCACCGCGAGCATGCTGGAAGCGATGATAGACAAAATCGCCTCCACGGAATCAGTGCCCATTTTCGCACCGATGTCGGCGGGAAGGTATGGTTTTTCGATCAGAGCGAGAAACGCAGAAGCAATTCCGAGGACAGCGTAGAAGGACGCTTTCACCCAAATTTTGCTAACGATTTTCTTCAAGACCCACTGCCACTTTCGAGTAACGGCAGCAGTATCGGAAAGGCGGGGCGAGGCAGACATGGGAAACAGAGGGCTACTTTTCTGAATCTGCAAGTTCCGCGATCAAACTTTCGATCTCTGCCAAGGACTCGACAACCCAGTTGGCTCCCGATTCGAGGAGGACTTTGGAATCAACCGCACTTCCCGTCAATCCCCATCGGCAGACGAGAATTTTCTGGTTCGGAAGTTGTAAGCGAATGCGGCGACAAAGAACCGAAGCCGCTAGCTCCGCCCCTGGAGGCATCGCACTGATGCAAAATATCGTCTCCGAGTGGTTACTCAAATCCTGCGCGATCTCTCCGATTAGTTGTGATTCGGGAGCGATTTCCATTTCGCCTTCGTGGAGTAGTGCCTGGGAGAACATCTCGATTGCCAGAAGATCGGCCTCTCCATCTAGCGCTTTCCCGAGGAAAGAAACTCCCCTCCCGCCTCTCTTCTGATCTCCTTCGGTTTCGAGCAGCTGCACCGCAGAGCGAATCATCCCAGTGAGATGGCTGAACTCGGTATTTTCCAATCTGCCTAACACGAACTCATTTCGTGCAAGCTGCAGCGCTGGCAGTACGATCTCATCGAGCGTGCGGATGTGGCCCACCTCTTCTTCCGATTCCCGAATCAGGTTCACGAGACCTCCTTCATCCTTTAGGAGCATCTTTTGGTAAAAGTTCATGCGGGGCTGCGGTTCGGAATGTTCCCCCATCAGTATTTCGACCCACTCCAGTGCGGGGATGTATTTGCAGAATACGACAAAACACACCGTTAACGGGGTGGCGAGAATCAGACCTATTCCTCCCCAGAGGAAAGTCCAGAATGCGATCGCAACAACAAGGGCGAAATCCGAGACCCCAGCGCTCTGTCCGTAGAGGAGCGGCTCGATCACCATGTTTGTCACCAACTCAAGAACGAGGATCAGACAAATCACCGCAACTGGTTCCGTCCAGCCATCAAAAATGGCGAGACTAAGTCCGGCCGGAAGGATCGCAACCACCCACGGCCCGATGTAGGGAATGAACCGGAAGAGTGCAGCGAGCACGCCAAAAAGCAAAACATACGGAACACCAATGATGGCAAGGCCAATCCCGAGACAGACTCCGTAGGTCCCATTGATCGCGGCCTGGGCGAGTAAATACCGGCTCACCCGATGCGTCACCTCGTCGATTGCTTTTGCGGTAATGGTCAAGCGGTGAAACCCAATCAGTTTCAGGATCCGTTGTGAGATATCTTGTTGTCGCAAGAGAAGGAAGATCACAAATAGAATCACCAAACCGGCGGTGGCGAGAGAGTCCGCCAGGGTCATGATGATCACGTTCACCGCTTTGGTTAGAATGCTAGGGCCGCTCGCCGGCTCAGCAGGGACCGGGGAGGGATTCCCATTTGAGAGATTTGCATCCGGATTCGCACCGTTGCTAACTCCGATTCCCGGGCCAGATGGTCTGTCGCCAGATTCTCCGCTCCCGTTTTGCACTGCGGCATGACGTTCGAAACTCGAGGCCATCTCGCGAAGTCGTCCGAAGATTCCGCCTTCGCCGACCGAACCAATCGAATCAATTCTCTTTTGAATTGTCTGCCGATGATTCGGAAGATCATTGGCCAAATTATGCGCTTCCCGCCCGATCAAAAACATCACAAACGAAAGAATCGAAAAAACCACCAGCGTCACGAGAACGACACTTAAAGGGCGAGGAAGACCACGGTGGCAGAGAAACGCCACCAAAGGATGCAGGAGAAACGCAAAGAGCGAAGCGAGCGCCAGCGGCATGAGGAGATCCCGGCCAACATACAGGGCAACCAGCGCGATCGTGACGGTAATCAGCTTTGCGGCAAATAGGACCGGGCGTTCCAAGACTGTGTTCATCTCTACCGGTGCGAAATGGGAGCTGACTCCCAACGAGACTCTTCTTTCTTCAAAAAGACCGGTAAGAATCGAGCTTTCTTACCGGTCTCAATCGTGTGGATATGGATAGAATTAGTTTTTGAGCTCTTCCACCGCATCCTTGATTTTCTCTGCGGGGCGTTGATCCAATGCGTCATCGATTTTTTCTCCGACGCCCGATTTGGAGTTCGTCTTTTCGCAGCTCGTAAAAGGAGCAGTGAAGGAGAAGAGAGTGAGACTGAGGGCGGTAATATAGAGGGTTTTCATAGGGTTTGGTTTTGTCGAATTACAGATGTGCTATGCACCAAAAGCATTGTTTGCACACATCGTGCCACTTCAATTCAATGATCCGTAAGGAGAAGAACGTCAGGCAGTTATTGTTTTACGGTTTAAATTTTTTAGACGCGGTGGTGGGGAAGATGATTGCAAAACGCAAGGATTGACTCGCTTTCAAGCACACGGATTCTTCCGTCTATTGCAGCGGGGCGAGTAATCGGGCAGACCGTACCCCGAGACGGAACCAGAACCCTTTTGCCTCCAACTCGTCCGCTCCCGTTTGTCGTGACTTTGCAAAATCGGCCTCCAACATCTCTGTCATTTTCGTATTAAAAGAATGATCCGAAACCACGCCGGTCACTTCAAAGTTGAGTCGGAAAGATCGATTATCCATGTTGGCGGATCCTACCACCGATAGTTCGTCGTCCACCAACATCACTTTTTCGTGAAGAAATCCGTCTCCGTAGCGAAATACTTTCACTCCGGTTTTCTCCAGTTCTGCCAAGTACGCAAAGGAAGAAAGATAGACCAACTGACTATCATTGAGATCAGGAATCAAGATCCTGACATCCACCCCACGAATCGCCGCCAATTGCAAGGCGGTGACCGTCTTGTCATCGGGCACGAAATAGGGAGTGGCGATCCAGATGCGTTTTTCAGAGGCGTTGATGAGGGTGATAAACGCCATCGGACACGTTTCGAAGGGGTCCGCTGGACCTGATGCGAGACAGAGCAATTTCGCCTCTCCGACGGAATCTTCCGGCCTGATTTCCCAATCCAGGTCCTTTAGCGCTTCCCCTGTGGCCCATTTCCAATCTTCCGCAAACGGGACCTGAAGGCATTTCACCGCAGGCCCTCGCCATTCCATGTGGGTGTCTCGCCAAGGAGTCAACTTCTTGTCCTTCCCGAGGTATTCGTCTCCGATATTTAATCCGCCGAGATAACCAGTCTTTCCATCAATGATGACGATCTTGCGATGGTTTCGAAAGTTCAGCTGGAAGCGGTTCGAATCGCCGGAGACATCCATGACATACCGAAGGTCAATGCCGACATCGGTCATGGAGCGAATGAACTCGTCCCCCAAGGACATCGAACCGTAGTTGTCGAGAAGTATCCTGACACTCACCCCGGATTTTGCTTTCGCGACGAGGGCGTCTCGGAATCGTCGCCCGGACTCATCGTCCCGGAAGATGTAAAACTGAAATAGGATATACTTCTTCGCTTCCCTGATCCCGTCCAAAATCGCTTGGTAGGTGGCTTCTCCATCGATCAATAACCTCGCCCGGTTCCCTGGAATGGCGGGGAGGGAGCCGATCTTGCCGAGTCGATTCAGAGTCTCTCGGTGAGAACTGACGGCATCATCGCCGCGCGGAGCTTCGCTCCATTTCCCCAGATCAGAGAGGAAGCGATCTGCGAGCGGTCGGATTTCGGCGATCCCTACTCGCCTCGTTGCTTGATAGGTTTCCACCTTGTTGTTGCCAAAAACAAGCCATGCGGGAACGGAGAGAATCGGCATTGTATTCAAGGATACCGCCCACGCGATCGCACCCTGCTCGGTTCGCGTCTGCATGACTGCTTGAATCGAGAAGTAAAATCCAAATAGATGTGCGGCCAAGAGCAAGAGCGCTTTTGCCGGGCCTCGTCGGCTGTGCAAAAATCCCAAAAATCGTGAACTGCGGGGGAATCTCCGACAGAACGCTGCGTAAGGGCGCACGACGGCAGCAACTATCTTTTGTAGCCAAGTCATTTTGGGATTGCGACCCAAGCCGCACGGTGCACGATTTCTATCTCGATCGGAGTTTCCCCTGCGAGGTCTCCGTCTGCCTGAAAAGGGATGGGAGGGGTTGTCTCGATTCGAACTTTTCTCGCTTGTTGCACCCGGATGAGGGAATCGGATTTGAGATCATGAGAAGATCTGTTTTCGTGCCCGTTCAACGAAAAGAATTCCATGACGGTTTGGAGCGAGGCCTTTTTGATGAGACAGATATCGAGCAGGCCATCTGTCATCGAGATTCCAGAAGCCAGTTTGAGCGATCCGACTCCAAGAAGTCCGGCGTTCGCCACCGTCAGCGCCACACCAGATTCCTCTATCGGTTCTTCCGCATCATCGACCCAGATTCGAAAATCGATCTGTTCTTGATCCATGATCGCTTTGAAAAATCCGCTCGCATAGGCCAATTTCCCCCATTCAGATTTTTCTTCGAATTCCGTTTCTGCGAGAGCGCTCGCTTCCAAGCCACACCCACAGCGGAGCGCAAAATGGGTCGAGTCGTTGATCCGCCCGAGATCAATCGACATCGCATTGATTTCCCCGTCCTGGAGCAGGGCAAGTGTCTCCTTCACATCAAGGGGGAGGCCTAATTCATCTGCGATGATATTTCCCGTTCCGCCCCGCAAGATCAGGAGCGGGACGTCAGATCCAACGAGCCCATTGCACGTTTCCAGAATCGATCCGTCTCCGCCGTAGACGATGATCAAATCGGTTCCGTCCTTCCGGGCATCCGAGCAAAACCGTTTTCCGTCGTTCGGATTCTGTGTAATTCGTATGGTAGAATCATACTCTGCGAGAGCGTCATTCAATTCCCGCAGGGGAGCCTGTCCGCCCCCCGATGCAGGATTCACGATCGCGGTGACTTTCGAGATTTTTGTGATCCGGGTGATCGTGTCTTGTCGATTCATAAGGAGGTCGTGAGGGGGCTACCGGTCGGCGAAGACAAGACAGTCGTAACTCCCGATCCCTGTTGCCGCAGAGAAGGGCGAATGGTCCATCCCGATGGTTTCTGCGACGAGAGAGTCCGTCTCGGTGCTTCCGAAATCATTCCCGTAGACGGGTGCATCGGCTTTGAAAACCAGCCTCCAGTTCCCGTCATGTGGAAGAGGAAACCGGTAGGATTCCCACGCTCGGTTTGTGAGATTTACGACTACCAGAAACTTTCCGCAAGCGTCATTCCCGCGGACAAAAACTAGGATTTTCTCGATATAGTTTGCATGGAGGACCTGGAAATCCTGAGTCATGAGAGCTCTGCCTCGACCATGGAGATCCCGCCGCAATGAGATCAGATCGCGATAGAGTCTCACGATATCGGGATGCTCGGTTTCATTCTCCCAACTCATCTCCTCGGAGTCGTCAAAGTGGCCTGTCATTAAAACTTCCTGCCCCTGAAAAATCATCGGAATTCCTGGTGCGGTCATCACGATACAGGCACCGAGTGCGGATCGCTTTCTTGCCCAGTACCCTTCCTGATCGTACTGATCCACTTCCGTAGGAACGCGCGATTTCCCGTTCGCGACTTCGTCATGTGATTCGGTATAGACCACTCGTTGAAACGCATCATCATTGTATCGAAACTTCATCGCTTCGATGAGGACGTCGACCGATCGTTCGGTGTCTTCCTGAGTGATCACAAGATTCCTCACCGGATGCACAAACTGCTCCCCCCATTGGCTCCCAAATCCCGCCCCTCCCGCACCGGTGGATTTTGTAATCCACTCATTGGTTCTCAGGTCTTCCGCGATCACAAGCGCCCCGGGAAACTCCCGCTGGACATCGTCATTGATCAACTGTGCCAAATGCCACCCATCGGGGAGATCTGCGCCGTCGTGTACAGATCGCATATAAAAGGTCATGTCGAGACGCAGCCCGTCGACATGATAGTCACGCATCCACATCAGGGCATTGTTCCGAATGTAGTCTCGTACCTCGGCTCGCCCATAGTCCGGCCTCGTCTCACCCCAGGGAGTGCTCGAGCGCCAATCGTTGTAGAAGTAGATTCCGCCTTTTCCATTCTCGCTCCATCCATCAAACTGCCAGAGATCGAGATCACTCGGTCCGAAGTGATTGTACACCACATCAAGGATCACCGCGATTCCGTGGGAATGAGCGGCATTTACGAAACGCTTGAATCCCTCCACGCCCCCGTAGTCGGACTCAACGGCATACGGGTAGGCGGGATTGTACCCCCACGAGATCCCTCCAGCGAACTCCGAAATCGGCATCAGTTCGATTGCATTGATTCCGAGGGAGACCAGATGCCCCAGTCTTGCAATGGCATCGTCGAACGTCCCCACAGTCTCCTTATCTTCCCCTCGGAAATAGGTCCCCAGATGAAGTTCATAGATCACCAACTCATTCCACGGAGCGAGCGAGAACGTATCGTCGTTCCCCCAATCGAAATCGTCGTGATCTATTACGATTCCGTTGCCCACGGAGTTCGTTAGGGCGAATGCCACGGGATCATTACGGAGAAACTCCGCGTCCGCAGTTTTCAAACAAAACTGATATTCCGATCCCGTTCTTGCTTCGTTCACGACTCCGAACCACACGTCCCCTTCTCTCGTGAGGGGATGTGCGGCACGGTCCCAGTCGTTAAAATCCCCCACTACGGACACTTCGACGGCGTGCGGAGCCCACACTTTGAAAAGAACTCCTTCTCCGTCGAGCACGCTTGCTCCCATACCAGCAGTTTCAAATGTTTTCATCTGGATATCTCCATTGCAGTACTTGCGCCACGGAATGCCGCACCACTCTGCAAGTCGTGTAACTATGTAAAATCGAATCAATTAGGTCAATCCGCTTCACTGGGTGAAACGAACGATTCTCTCTCGAATATTGCATTTTGCACTTTCAATTCCACAGATTGCACATTGCATGATCCCGGGAGGAGTGTTGCAAGAATCCCGATTTAAAGACTCGACTCGAAATCGACACAACTCCCTGTAAGTCTCGTATAAACAATAACTTACACGGATGTTGATTCCTTTGGCATAGAGTCTGCAAAGTAGAATAGGACCATGAAGAACACCACAATCGAAAAGACAAAGTCCTCACGTCGGACGAAAAAGGCGGATAATGAAAAAATTGCTGCTCCCAAATCGAGATCAAAATCCAAAGTACTGAGCAGCAATTTGAAGAAAACCGGACAAGAGGTGAAGAAAGCGACCAAGGAGGTTGCGGAAAAAACCAGTGAAGCAGCGAGGAACCGAGCAGACTCTCTCGTGAACTCCACTTCAGCGAAAATTCGCGAAGTCCAACTTGTGGCGCTTGAGGCAGCTGAGAAACTCGAAGATACGCAACCTCGGGTTGTCGTTCATTCCCTCGCCTACCTCTCTGACCAAGTCGGGAACGTGGCGGACTATTTTGAATCCAATAATGTTTTGGATATCCTCGACGACACGCGCTCCGTGGTCAAAAAACACCCGGTAGCGACGATCGGAATTCTTGCTCTTGCAGGGATCGCCGCTGGTCGCTATCTCAAGGCCGGAGAAGGGGACGTCTGAGTTCTCGCAAGTGGAAACTTTCACATGATGCACCCCGTAGCTCAAGAGACCTGCCGCAAGTCAGAACCCAAGGTATCAGGGAAGCGGGAGATACCGTCTCTCGTTTCGGACCTCGTGGAGGAAGCAGGTCAGTGGGCCGAGCAAGAAGTGGAAATCGTCCGAACCGAACTTCAAGAAAAGGGGACTGAGGCGGCTTTCGCGATCAAGCACTTCGCCATCGGTCTAATAACCGCTGGCACCGCCTGCGTGTTCTTTTTGACCGCCCTTGCTCTTGCGGCAGGCTCTACGCTCCTCCTCACCGGGCTGACACCTGCGGTTGCGTATCCCTTGGGATTCTTCCTCTTCAGTTTGGTCGCTGCGATCATCGCATCGGTCCTACTCACAAAGTCAAAACGAAATCTCTCTCTTTCGCATCTCACTCCTCACCGCAGCATCCAGTCGCTCCGCGACTCGCTGGAATGGGTGGAATCGAAACTGAGACCATAACATCAACAGAAACAACCAATGAATCGACTAACGACACCACACCCAAGTTCAAACAATCACTCGACGACCGCGTTTCTCCAAGACCAAATCGAATCGACTCGCCAGAGCATCGACGAGATCCTTGCACGAATTGCAGATCGACTCGATCCGAGGAGCCTCTTCGCAGACATTACAAATCTTTTCATGAATCGAAGCGATTCATTCGACCTGGAAGAAGTCAAAGACTCCGTCTCCCACTCCCTGCGAGAAGTAGGACGGAAAGCAAAGGAGAATCCCATCCCCGTCGCGCTCGGTTGTCTCGTGATCGCTTCGCTTTTCCTGCCGAAGAGATCTCGCCACGGGAGAGCGGAGGAAGTCCTCGATGAGGTCGCAGAGGAGGTTGATGACGCGAAACGGAAGTTGGGCCGTAAGGTGAGAGAAACGAAGGAATCTCTCCGCGAAGCGGCTTCTGCGGGGAAAGAAGCAATGGTGGAGCGGTCCGCCAGCGCCAGACAATCTCTCGCAGAGTTCACAGAAGCCGGACGAGAAAAAGTGGGAGCGCTCGCGTCCGATGCTGTCTCAAAAGGAGAAAATCATCCCATTGGTTTAGCCGTCGGTGCCCTTGCCGTAGGTTTCCTCGCAGCGCTGGCGCTTCCGAGCACTCGCAAAGAAAGGGCAGTCCTGGGTGATTCCGCAGACCGGACGATTTCTCGCTTGAAGGCGAGTGGTGCCGATCTCGCAGACGAGGCTAGGTCAGTCCTCCACGAGAATCATCTCGATCCAGACGGGTTGAGAAAACGTGCCGCAAGCCTTATCCAACGAAGTTCCCGTCGAGCGCGTCATATCGTGGACGATCACCTAGAGCCGTGAAATCACGGAGCCATGAACGGTTGCTTTCCAAGAACCATCTCCCGAAACCGGAGATGGTTTTTTGGTTTCCATGGAAACGACGTCGAGTTCTCACTCCTCCACAAACTGAAGCGTAATCTCAGCGCCTACCTCTGGATCCCCCACTTGGATCTCGACACCCAACTGATCACACAATTGCTTGACGATGGAAAGGCCCAGCCCGGTCGAGATCTCACCGCCGGTAGGGCGAGCGCTGAGCCGCGTGTATGGTTGAAACAAGCGCTCCCTGTCGTCTTGTGAAAATCCGGGACCGCTATCGGCAACAGTGACCGAGGGCACAGACTCATTCAGAAGGATCTGCACTTTGCCTCCGGGAGCGGAAAATTTGATTGCATTGGTGATCAAATTTTCCAGGATTCGCGCCAGCGCCGTCGCGTCTGACTTGACTTTCACTTCCGCTTCTGGTGCCTCGAAATGGAGCGTAATGGACTTCTGCGCCGCTTCTTCGCTGTGCATTCGTATGCTCTGTTTCACGATACGCGGCAGATCGAGAACCCGTTTCTGCAGATCCAGGGATGTGTTGGACTCCCGTGCATTGGAAAGATACTCGTCGATAAATTTCAAGGCTTGGGAGGTAGAATCGACAATCCCGGCCGAGATTTTTTTCCCTTTTTCAGGCAACTCCTCAATCTCCGAAAGAAGAAGAGCACTAAAATTCGCGCTCCCGACCCAGTTGCGGAGATCGTGTGCCATAATTTCAAGGAACCGTTCGGTTTTGTACAGCAATCCTCGGCACTGATCTCGGATCGATTTCAGCTCAAGATGAGAACGAACACGCGAAAGAAGTTCTGCCTTGTTGAAGGGCTTGGTCACGTAGTCCACTCCGCCACATTCCAAGGCCTTCACGATTGTGTTCTTGTCATCATCCGCTGAAAGAAAGATGATCGGCACATCTTTCATCTCCGGATGACCACGCATAATTCGGCACACTTCAAAGCCTGACAATCCGGGCATCATGACATCGAGCAACACCAGATCGGGGATTTTCGCTTTGACCCGCTCCAGAGCCTGTTCCCCGTCTTTTGCGATCATCAGATCGTAACCGAAGGCTGATAGCATCGTGCCCACCACTTGGATGTTCGCCTGTTCGTCGTCCACCACAAGGATGGTTCCCACGTCGCCACTGAATCGGTTCATAATTTGAAAAAATGAGTGCGTGGAAGCACCATCTGTGACCGGAATCCAGTCATGAAAGCTTGTCAATGAGTCTCTCGAACTGGCTCAATAATTCTTCGATTCCGGTTAAATCAAACGAATCGGCGAGAGACCTCATCTTGTCAGCGTACACTCGCAATTCGGGAGCGTCGTAATTTACGGACAATTCTCTCAGTTCATAGGAAACGGAATGAATATCACTGAGGATCATCGCCCGAAGGAGATGGTTCCACTGGTTCCCCTGGATGAATCGCAACTTTTCTTGGAGCTCTTCGATCCTCTTCTTCCGTTTTTCGCTTTCGCGGGCCTTCAGTCCCGCTACCGCGACGTTCGGGATCGCAGGTGGGATCGCAGGTGGCACCTCCAATACTACCTGTCCAGGCGAATGTTTCGCGAGGACATCTCGCATCTCTTCAAAAAGGGTAGACCGCGAGAACGGCTTTCGAATGTAGCCGTCAAACGATCTCCTAAGCCGCCTTTCCTGCTTTAGGAGGCTTGAGGCCGTCACCGCGATCACTGGAATCCCAGCGAGATACTCGTCTTCCAGCATGATGGCGCGGGCTCGATCGCCGCTCATTACGGGCATTCGGATATCCATCAAAACCAGATCAGGTGGCGAAGCTCGCATCTTTTCCAGAGCTTCGACACCATTCTCGGCAAAACTTATTTCATGATAACTGGATTCCAAATATCCGGCGATCAGGTCGCGATTCAGGGGATTGTCGTCCACGATAAGGATCCGCGATCTTGGGAGTGCTGCGAAATCAGCTTTCACCGAGACTGAAGTGGAAGACGTTTTGTCGATCGATGCAGCAGAGACCCCGGGGAGGATCAATTGAAAGTCTGATCCCACTCCCTCGGTGCTCTCGAGGGCGATTCTTCCCCCCATCAAACGAGCCAGTTCGCGACTAATGCTGAGTCCCAAGCCTGTACCTCCCTTCATTTCATCTCCCTTGTTCGCTTGCTTGAAAGGCTCGAAAATGATTTTCTGCATCTCCGGCGGGACTCCTCTTCCGGTATCTTTGACGGAGAACAGGAGATCGTATCCGCTCTCCTTTCCGAGTGTCGAGGTGATAACCACGTCAATTGACCCGTGGGTGGTAAACTTAAACGCATTCCCGATAAAATTGATCAAAATCTGACGAACTCGGAGACCGTCCATGAGAACCACTGGCGGGCAGTCCTCGCTGATTGCGGTTCCGTACTCCAATCCCGCGTGGATCGCCTGTTCCTCAAAGATCAATTGAACTCCTCGCGCGAATTCGCGGAGGTTTACCGGTTCCAATGAAATCTCGAGAGCACCGGATTCGATTTTGGAAAGATCGAGGATATCATTGATCAGTTCCGCGAGGGACGCTCCGCTTGTCTGAATCGCAAGGAGGAATTTCCGGCCCCGTTCCGAGGAAACTTCATTCTCGAGCAGATCGGAGAACCCTAACATTGCATTCAAAGGAGTGCGGATCTCATGATTCATACTCGCTAAAAATTGGCTCTTCTCGCGGTCAGACCGTTCCGCAGACTCCTTGTCACGTTGCAACTCGATGTATCGGATCTGATCACGCAAATGGCCTAACAAAAAGATCAAACCGAGCAGACCGAGGGCGAGCGCCGCCCCCGCCGCAAAGTTCATGACGAGGGCCGCTCGATCGATTCTCCTGCGGAACTCGACGCCTGCGGAATCCATTTCCGAACGAAGAATGCTGCGCATGTTGCGCAGGATCTCCCGGATCCTGTCCGTTTTGATCTTGGAATCCTCTGCTGCCACGATACGCGATATTTCGTTGAGATCGGCACCTCGCCGCACCTTGATGGTCTCCTCCAGATCCTTGTCCCGGAGTGAGATCAGTTCGAGCAACTCCGGAAGATCTGCTTCGATCATCGCATAGCCCCCGATCCGTTCTTGGAAATTTTTCAGAATCGAATCTTTCTCAAATTGAGCCCGATTGTATGGCTCAAGAAAATCATCGATCCCTGTGATGATGAATCCTCGCTGTCCTGATTCAGCGTCGAACACGACCCGCCTCACCTCGGAGATTTGGAAATCGATCCTCCCCAATTCGCGTACTCTCTCCTGCGCTCGATTCAGTCCATCGCGGGATCGCCACGAGACAAAGGCGATTACCAAAAGCATCACGACGGTGAGACCGAAGAGTATCGCAACCACTGCGATGCGCAGTTTGCCCGACCTACGTCTGCGTTGCTTGGTAACTTCGGGCTGCATACACTTCCTCGGCAGAAACATCGGATTCACAGTGATCCGCATCCGATATCACCCTGTTCCCCACTTGGATCAATGAAAAACCTCTCGACACAAGAACAGGTGCCGAAATTTTTTCCGGACACCTGCTTCATCGGGAAAAATTGTTTTCCCTGGTTCTGCTTGTCATGTTAGACAACACGACGTCCCGTGATGGCATAGATGATAGCGAGGATGACCCCGACAACCAGAAGAATCCATCCAATGTTCAAGGCCATGCTGCCTACCCCGCCGAAGCCGAGAGCGACCGCGATGAGTCCGATAATAAAGAGAGTAATTGCCCAGCTGATCATAGTAGTATTTGGTTTTGGTTTTTGTTTCCCTGTCTGAGTGACAGGTATCTGCCTATATACAACGCAAGAGAGATGCCAATAGAGCGAAAGTCATCGTAACTGATTTAATTAAAGAAACTTACACCAGTTTCAAAGGTCTTCTCAGGCCCGAGGGACGCCTATTTTCCCGCAAATCACCTTCCCTGTTCGTGCAAATTGCAATCGTGCTCTCAGATTGATCGGATTCAGGTGCCTTGGTGGAGGGCTGATTCCCCAATAGAATTCGTTCGATTCCGGTATCAGTCTGTCGAGTATGAAGAATATGGGTCCACGGGAAGTCGAAGGACCCATATCAATTCCCCGCCATTTCCCCTTTGAATCGAGATCCCTATCGCGGTAGCGTCCCTGAATTTTTTGGATCATGTCTTCTTCCACCCTTCTGCCGTTACTCTCCGAACTCGATCCTTCAGAATCGGCAGAGGGCGGGACGGATCCACTCGGGTTATACCCGATTTCCGATGCGCTGGCGGTGCAAATGGTTCCCGGGGTGCGTGAGCGACAACAACGTGTGCGTTTTCTCACTATCATCGCCGCGTCGCTGGCGGTATGTGAGGGACTTGAGGAAGTCATTGATGGTCCGGTCACTACGGAACCCTGGCTGGCGTTCGAATGGCATGTGGTGGAGGGACTGGTGCGTGCGTCTGATTCACAGGCCGACACTGCCGGTCTGCCGGGCAGTTTGAAAGCACGTCAGGCGGTGGCGGATCGAGTGCCGCTCTCGGCCAAGCGTTATCTGAAAACGCCTTCGGTCTTCGGTTTCCACGGCGTGTATCGTCTGCTGGCTCGGACGCTGGGCATCGAGAGGGAGGGGCGACTTGCTGAGACGGGGCATGAACTGCTGCTCGTCTGGGAAGAAGACCAGGGATTGGAAGGTTTCACGAGCCAGAGTAATAACGGCCCCGGTGGCAAACTGCGGCGCGACTGGAGGCGGGCGGTGGAGTCTGCAATTGAGCGTGGCAGCACCGTAGTGAAGACCGACTGGTCTCGTTTTCGCCAGTATTTGGACATCCACAATGTCGGTCCACGCGAGGCTGCTTTTCTCAGCAAGTGCCTTCTCGACAACTACGGGCATTGTGGCGAGGTTTTACGCTTTCTCAAGTCGCGGCCCGGCAGGCGAGTGTGGTCCGAAACGCAGGACGAGCGGGCCTTTCACACCGAGTTGCTTGCGGCAAACCCATCCGAAGGATTGGCGGCCCTCCTCATGGGCATCGTGGCCTATGAAGCCTTCGCCCGCTCCTGCACAGATGCCTTCGACGCCGTGCTGGTGGAATTGACCAGACGCGACACCAAGACCGACTTATTTTCATTAGCGAAGCTTCGAGAGGTGAAGACTGCCCGGCGTGAAGTAGCGAAACTTTATCGAACGGCGCTAGACAAACTGGAGCCACTCGGGCAAGCACTTCGCTTTCAGGAGGCCTTTGCCTCTTTGGCAAAACCAGGCACCACCGCTGACTGGGTGACGGCGCTTGCAGAACATCATCGACAGATCCAACTTCGAAAATTGCCCGATGGGAAAACGCCTTGGTTCGAGCGCTTTGACGATGGCAGTCTCATGATTCGTCCGCTCTATTGCAAGCTGCCGGGGAAAGGCACCGAAGGTCGCTACGTTCACGCCTACCGCATTCGCTCATTGTCTTCCTTTGCTCGTGATCTTCATCTCTTACCCGCATGAAACGCAGTAGTTCCGAAAATTCTGGCACCGGCAAGTTGCTCGACGCTTGGACCCCACCTAAGGACGCGGGCGAGGCACTCGGTTGTGTCGCCACGACCTTCACCTTCAAGGCTGAGTTTTTTGAAGAAGAATGTTTGGGACGTTTTATCGAATTGCAGACTGACCCGGCGGAGGATGGGCCTGCCTACCTCATCGAACGCGAGGAAAAACTAGCCCAGCTCGTCTGTGCCGTAGTTCTGGTGGATCAGCAACACGCTCGCAATATTATCCGCAGCCTGCGTTGGGATGTGCTCGTGGCGCGACCCGCGCAAGGCATCATGCACGCGAAAGTCTCGCTGTTGCAGTGGACAAAACACACAAGGCTCATCGTGGCATCGGCCAACCTTACGGACGACGGGTATCGGCGCAACCTGGAGATCTTCGGTGTCCTGGACTTTCACGAAGGAAGCGGGGCACCGCTGGAAGTGTTGGACGCGTCTATTGGCTTTCTGCACGAGCTCGCTGCCACGGCTGGCCAAGAAGGCGCAGCCTCCCAGCGTTGGGAGGAATTCCTGGCGCAAGTCACCAAACAAACACGGACATGGGGAGCGACAAAGGCGCCCCGCGGAGCAGGTGCCGTGCGGATGTTTCCAGTCTTCAGCGGGCCAGGCAGATCTACGGTGCTGGAGACGCTGGAGGGCATCAAGATCCAAACCGACGCATTCACGAATGCCTGCGTTATCAGTCCCTTCTTTGATCCACCGGAAGCACAGAACGTACCGGCCCAAGCCATCTGGCTGCTCCTCAAACAGCGGGGCGAAGCGGCGGTGGAATACCATGTCCCGGTCGAAGAGATCCCCGGCGAGGAGGCGGTGCAGGTGCATGC
>JAGPCC010000053.1 GCA_018058245.1 Verrucomicrobiales bacterium | reverse complement strand
GCCCAACACCATTGCCCTCAAGGAACTCGAAACCCGCTGGGACTACGACGATCCAGCCTACGAACACGGCATCGGCGAAGACTTCCCCATCGACCAGTCCAAACACTCCCTCTTCGGTGCGTCAAAAGTCGCCGCCGATGTCATGGTGCAGGAATATGGACGCTACTTCGGACTCCCCACCTGCTGCCTCCGTGGCGGCTGTCTCACCGGCCCCAACCACAGTGGAGTCGAACTCCACGGATTTCTGAGTTACCTCGTGAAGTGCAACCTCGAAGGACGTGAATACAAGGTTTTCGGATACAAGGGCAAACAGGTCCGCGACAACATCCATTCCCACGACGTCGCCGCGTTTATCGGGGAATTCATCAAAGCCCCCCGCACCGGAGAGGTCTACAACATCGGAGGCGGCCGCGGCAACTCCTGCTCGATCTGGGAGGCGTTCGCCCTCGCCGAAAAATTCTCCGGCAAAAAACAGATCTTTCAATACGTCGATGAAAACCGCATCGGCGATCACATCTGTTACCTCTCTGACCTGCGCAAAATGCGGGAGCATTATCCGAATTGGGACATCACCGTGAGCCTCGAGGAGACCGTGCGGCAGATTGTGGAGGCGGGACGGTAGGCGACGATGAAAAAGACCGTCCGATGGTGCCTCGAAAACAAAACCTGGTGAACGGCGATTCTGAACGGGAGTTATCGGAGGGAGAGAGTGGAGATCGGAGATTGAGAAAGATAAGACTTCCGTCGTTCGAATATCGTTAACCGCTAACTGCTCTTACTTCCGTGCCCGCATTTCTTCACAACACATCGGACTTAATTCGAAAGGTCTATATTCTTGCCCGGCCGTACGGACGGAAGAAACTTCTTGTCGTAACAGCACTTTCGTTTGCTCAGGGATTATTTCAGGTAATCGGAGTTACCTCGATCTTCCCATTCCTTGCACTGGCGGCTGATCCTGCACGCTTGCGCAACTCGGAAATCGGTCATCGCATCCTTGACTTTCTTCCTCCACTGGATGACCACAGGCTCCTCACTCTGGCTGGCGTCTTTGCTTTGTTAATGCTTTTTCTTGCGAACGGTATAAATCTATTTGCCGAATTTATTCGCACTCGATACTCGCACGGCTTCGGGCACTGGCTTCGTACTGGGCTACTACGGCGTATTGCGACGCGACCATACACTGACTTTCTACACGAAAACTCGGCAATTCTAGTCAAAAAAATTGTTGGTGATGTGATGAACTTCACCACCGGAATTCTTCTTCCGCTGCTGGATAGCTTTGCAAGAATTGCGACAATTATTTTACTGATTGGAACGCTCTTTCTTGTACATCCGGGTATCGCAGCAAGTGCTTCGATTGGTCTCGGGCTTTTTTACGTTATCATCTTTCGAGCATTCAGCACCTGGCGAAGCCGCACATCAGCAGGACTGCATGAAGCCAACAGTGGAATCTACACTGAGGCGCAGCAGATGCTTGGTGGAATCAAGCCCGTTAAGGTTCACCGCTGTGAAGAGGCATTCATCGAACGATTCTCATCCTTTTCTCGCAAGCAGGCGAAGTTTATGGGCTGGGTAGGGATCGTCTCCAACGGACCACGCTACCTAGTCGAACCATTGGCGTTCGGAGGTGTTGTCATTGCCGTACTATTTTATGCCTCCCGCGGTCAAGATCTATCAATTATACTTCCGAATCTTGGAGTTATGGCTCTCGCCGGTTATCGCCTCCTACCTGCGATTCAGTTACTTTACGGCCAAACTCAAACACTTGCGATAATGCGCCACTCGCTTGACGAAGTTTTCGATGAATTCCTCGCAGCCGAAAAAGCAGTAGATAAAGAAGCGGAAAGCATCGACGGGTTTCTGACCAGACCTCCGGCCCTCCACTGGACTCAATCCATTCAAATGCAAAATCTTTCGTTCTCGTATCCGGGATCGGAAAAGCGAGTCATTGATAACCTTTCCGTAACCATACCCAAAAACTCATCCCTTGGAATCGTCGGCACGACAGGCTGCGGAAAATCTACTTTAGTCGACCTCCTTCTCGGCCTACACACGCCATCGGCAGGCCAAATTCTCATTGACGGCGTTCCGCTTGATTCGGGAAACCGTCGCGCCTGGCGGGGTGGTGTTGGCTACGTTCCCCAGGAAATTTTTCTCATCGACGACTCCATTGCTGCGAATATCGCCTTTGGTATACCCGAAGAAGAGATCGACACGACCGCTCTGGAGCGGGCGTGTACGGCAGCGCAAATTTTTGACTTCATTAATTCCGAGCTTCCGGAAAAGTTCAAGACGAAAGTGGGAGAGCGTGGAATACGACTATCTGGCGGGCAAAGGCAGCGTATCGGACTTGCTCGAGCGCTTTACAGTTCACCCGAGGTTCTTATCCTCGACGAGGCAACCAGTTCTCTCGATCTCTCTACTGAGGCGGAAATCATGAAGTCGATTAATTCCCTAAAGGGAGATGTTACGACAATAATTATCGCTCATCGCTTAAGTACAATTCAGGAATGCGACCAACGACTTTCCCTGAGTTCGACGAATTAATACTAACTTTGGAGTTCCCGTGCCTTCAGAGAATAATCTGAAACCTGATGCAATTAGAACCGCACTCATACAGTTCTCGCTTCAGTGACCTGCTTCGCGCCTATTATTTTGCGCCTAACCACCCGTGTAAGCTTAGGATTTTCGGTTGGCTTGAGAACATCTGGTCCCCTAAGCGAATCGCCGTAAAGACAAATGCCGGGTTCAGGTTTGCTGTTGATCGCAGAGACTATATTCAAAATACCGTATTCACTACGCGACATTGGGAACCGGAGATCGAGTCTATCTTAAAAGAAAATCTTAGATCCACTGACGTCTTCTTTGATATTGGCGCAAATGTTGGCTACTTCTCGCTTTACGCGATTGCTCAGGGGTGCGAATCCGTGGTCTCATTTGAGCCAAGTGATGAACTCAGGTCTATATTTGCGCACAATTTGGAGCTTAACGGAGTTCAAGACCGAATCTGCTCATTGGTCCCTCGAGCACTAGGAGACACTCATGGTTCTGGTTACTACGAAACCGGCCCGCTATCAAATTCAGGAATTGGACGACTGACTCACGACGAGGCGGCCGGTGACACCATTATTGAAATCACCACACTTGATCAATTCCTCCAAAGTTCCGGCCACGCAAGCCCCACCGTAATGAAAATTGACGTCGAAGGATGGGAACCCCAAGTTTTACGCGGCGCACGAAACTTGTTTACTACTCACCCCCCGCGCATCGTGATTTTCGAAGCTGACTGCGACGGGTCAGGAGCCCTCGCCGACCGCGAGATCGAAGCCCATTTCAGTGAGTTTGGTTACCGAGTCGAACATATAAAGCGGCCGGTTATCGAAGAGAAAGAGAATTACCTGGCGATTCTCACCACAACAGAATAAATGCGGTTCCTTGCAGAACTTGTTAATACTTACGGCCCACCGCCGGCGTCCGCTCTCGGCTCAAAGCCGGAAAGTCCGTTGGAATTGGCCTTACGCACTGAGGAGGCTGGCAGGCTTACTTTCCTTCTCCTTTCACGGCAGTCTTTTTCATTCGTTCGAGTGGGCGATCTGGATCTCGCGCTTATACTTGCGAGCCAATTCAACACACCCGACTCGGATCTATTCGGCTTCAATTCGCATTCATCCGGAACCGAGGCAACGGGATGTCCCGGTATCACGAGCAGATGGGCCGAAAGACTTAAGTCGGCTGTCGAGAACGCGGATTACGTCGACTTTAACGAAAGACTCTGGCCCATGCGCAACCTCCTATCAGAGATCGAGTTTAATCGCAATCCTGACCTCTTCCGGAATCCCGACGAACTTCGATCTTACATACTTTTAACATGGGTCGAGACTGAATTTCACAATTTCTGCAAGACAAGCAGGATTGGGTTCTGTGGTGCTGAAGCGTCCATCCTACAGCGACTGTGCGGAAAAAAGGAATTTAAGGAAGCCGCCTCGAATTTCTGGCCGGTCGGATTTCAGCCATTCTTTCATCAACCACGAGAAAACGGCGGGAATCTTGATTCCAATTTGGAATTACTGAAAGAGGATCTAAGGAATTTCATACGCAGCGAAGAGATTGATACTTTGTTTCTGTCTCTGGGTGGGGCCGCTAAAATCCTCTGCTGCGAACTGGCTAAGGAGGAAAACATCCGCTGCATCGATTTTGGCGGAATGCTGAGAGCGCTTTGCTATCTTGGTAGCGATGGAAATCGCCTGGGGCGGTCGACACACAGTCCGTTCTACTACCGCCTGCCATTTGACACTGTAATGGATGCCATCGAGAGGGCATTTCCGGAGATTACGCCGCTCGAACTGCTTGCGAAGGCGCACGCCCAGGTCATCCTTGAGCTTCAGCGCAAAACAGTCGGGTGGACCTCGACGAGCAGTGAGTTCGAATTCTCCGATATAAATCTTGAATTCTTTTCGAGCGCCATCAAAGCGTATCAGCGACGGTACGGTTATTTATTTAACATGAATCCGAAGTGCCGGATTGAACGGAAGAGATTTCTTCTCTTCTGTGGAAAGTATCACCTTACTTTAAGAGGGAAATTCACGCACCTACTCTTCGGAGCGAAAGCCACAACTGCGAGTTTTCTAAACAGATGCGGCTTACGAAAATTGGGATGAGCGCTTGCTTGTGCCTCACTCTCTAAGGGGTTGAGACGGAATGATTACCTTTAAAATTGCCGAACGAGACCAGGGAGTTCCATTTCGTTATCGACCCGAGATCGACGGACTCAGAGCATTGGCCGTCATTGCCGTTGTCGGATTCCATGGGAAACTCGGTCTTCCGGGTGGTTTTGTTGGAGTCGATGTTTTTTTTGTTATTTCCGGATACTTGATCACCTCGCTAATAATTCGTGATCTCAACCTCGGGAAATTTTCAATTCTCGCTTTTTGGTCGCGCAGAGTGCTCAGAATCCTTCCAGCAGTCAACGTAACCGTTATTGCAACTCTTATATTTGCGTGGTTCATCTTACTTCCCATCGATTTTAAAAAGCTGGGTATGTCTGCAATATCGCAGGCACTAATGGCTGCAAACATCTACTTTTGGCATGATGACTCTGCGAATGGAGGTTATTTCGGACCGACTTCAGAAGATAGACCTTTGCTTCACACTTGGTCACTCGCGGTTGAAGAACAGTTTTACATTTTTTTCCCGCTCCTACTGATCCTGCTATTTCGGTTTGAATCCATCAAAAACCTTCGCGTCCTAAGGCTTTTGTTTACAGCAGGTGTAGTGGCAGGCCTATCTGTTGCCGCTTTCGGTATGACAAGAAGTCCCGGCGCAACTTTCTATCTTTTACCGACGCGCGCCTGGGAATTACTCTGCGGCGCACTGGTCGCAACACTTCCGGTTTCTGCATTACCCGTTCAGGCGGCTACACGAGAGGTGCTTTCCTGGGTGGGTTTACTTGGAATCATAGTCCCCTTCTTCGCTTATTCGAGCGATACTAAATTCCCCGGCTTTGCCGCTGTGCCGCCGTGTCTTGGAACTGCGATTTTTATCTGGTGTAATATTCGCGTCAATTCCGCGTGCCGACTCACGAGTCCCGCGAGAATTCTGACGCTTCGGCCGGTCGTTTTCGTCGGACTTATTTCTTATTCTTTGTATCTGTGGCATTGGCCGGTGCTCATATTCGGAAACTACTGGAAACTTGTGGAACACACTTCACTTTTCCATAGACTTGGACTCGTAGTCCTTGCATTCTTTCCCGCGATAGTCTCATGGAAATTTGTTGAGCTTCCTTTCCGGAATGGAAAAGTAATTCAATCACCAGCAGGCATTATCACTTTTGCGGCAATATGTCTGATGTCCTCTCTGGCTTTCGGGTATTCGATTTATTTTAATGACGGCTTTCCGTCCCGGATGCCGCCACTTGTGATGAGGAATCAAGGGACCAGTGAAGATCGCCCGGGGTACCGATTTTTGGACAGTTCCGTTGAAGATGTTCGCGCCGGACTCATCGGTCGACTTGGGAATGAAGCCGATCCCTCCAGTCCGAGAATACTCCTTTGGGGGGATAGTCATGCGGGGCATGCAGCCCCTGCTTTGGATGCATTCTGTCGTGAAGCGGGTGTTATTGGTGTTTCCATTACCCGATCGTCAACCCCGCCTTTGATCGATGCTGCATTCGACACCCCGAACGGGCTCAACGAAAAAGCTCCCGAGTTCTCCGCTGCGGTGATCTCCAAGGCTGCCGAACTAGGCGTCACAGATATAATTCTGGCCGCCTATTGGTCAAAATACCAGATCAACGATGCCGCACTTCTGGAGTCATCACTGGTTTCGACAATTAAAATTCTAAATAATTCGGGATTCAAAGTTTGGGTGCTCCTCGATATACCCGATTCGGATGTGAACGTTTCACGAATGCTTTCTCGCGTTGCTCTTTTCAAGGAATCAAGTCCCCCATACGTCAGGATGGTTGAAGATCATCGCAAATCCAATTCACTGCTCCTTGACATTGCGTCACGAGGGCTTCCGGCCACTTTTATCGATCCGGCCCCCGCATTACTTGATGAGTCACATCGATACTACAACCCCGATCTCAACGGAGTTTCAATCTATCACGATAATGATCATTTGACAGTCTCAGGGTCTCTCGCTGTGCTTCTCCCCGTCTTTCGTGATGCGTTTTCTGATCGATTTCCAACGGGCGCCGAAAGCACAGGTATACCGGGAAGTGTTGGAGGGAACTAGAACCCGTCTCATAATAGATACACACTTTTCATGGCTCGATCCCGGAAAAATGGCTCAAGTCTGCGCGTTTCACGGGACAATAAATCCGAAATGGTAAAAATTTTTTACATCGGGTGGACAGAACCTGGAAATTCGAGTGGAGCAACCCTAGCGCTGAAACGGCACCTCTACGAAGGAATCGCTTACGAAGTACTTATTGCGACGGACAAACCTCACAATGGCGTCGGGTCCGCGGATAACTGGATTTATCTCAGGCAGCCTCAACTCTTTCGCCGGCTCTCTCGCACTCGCTTTCGATTCCTCGTTGCGCAATATGAAATGCTCATTGAACCCTACGTGTTTCTCGCTCAGGTCTGGCGAAATCTTCAGCGCTTTCGACCAGATGTGGTTTTAACCATCCCGGACAACTCGATAAGTTGGTGTGCCTATCTCGTTGCACGTCAGGCAGGTTTACCGCTCGTGACGAACTTCCAGGACTGGTGGCCGCGGGGACAGTTCTGGGCGTGGTTTGAGGCGCCATGGAAGCCATTTCTTCCCATTCTTGAAAACCGACTGCTGCGTATGCACGACCACAGCAAAGTGGCGTTTTACACAAGCGACGGATTTCGACGTTTTCTTCCTCAGCATCCCGATTCACCCAGGCTCTTCCCGTGCCCCTCATCGAACACTGAAGCACCTCCGGTACCGGAAGCGCTCACAGACGGGCATCCGATCAGGCTTATTTACGGCGGGACACTCATTGGCTATTATGGCCGGAAACTTCTCGAATTGGCCAAGGCCTGCGTCTCCAATCCGAACGTTGAATTACGATTGTTCGGGGGTATACCTGATTGGTCTAGTGAAGATCTTGCCTGGGCTAATGCAACGGGAATATATCAAGGCAGTCTCACCCATGATGCCTACCGGGCTGAGCTTAGGAGCGGTGACGCCTTCCTGACTGTCATGTCCAATGCGCCTGAATTGCATATCATGATGTCGACAAGTTTTACGACAAAATTTCTCGAATACTGTCAATTTGGGCGTCCCGTGATTGTCTGGGGGCCGGAGTATTGCGAGCCCGTGATTGTTGCGAGGGCAACGGATGCGGGCCTTGCCGTGACGAACGAAGATCCTACCGCAGTGATCATCGCACTCGAAAGCTTGCGCGATCCCGCTGTACAATCACGTTTCGTCACCGGAGCACGGGCGGCGGCGGGGACATTCTTCGATCCGAGTGCCATTCAGCAAATTTTTGAGGACGGTATTTCCCGAGCCGTTGACGCGACGACGTAATGTTGGATGTGATTTCCGCCTCACGTGAGTTTTCGGGAAACTTTCTTAAATGAAAAAGGTCGTCCAGGTTCTCACCCGAAGGAAACAACCCTCGCCGAACGGTAGGAACGAACGTAGACAATGAAAATTGGAATCTCCATCTGGATGTTCGTTCCGGGAACCGGCGGTCTCTACAAACACGCCGAGGATCTGGCCCTCGCCCTGAAAGCATGCGGGCATGACGTCGTGGTGGTCACACGATATTCAACCTTTCTCCCGTCAGGTCGGGATTTCCTATTCCGGGATGAAGTGGCAGAAGGGAATAGCCGTCTTGGAATTGATATCCGCCATATCAAGCTTCAGCGCGCTACAGGCATACTTCGCTGGATAATCTTGAAGACTCTCCACCGACGGGGTTTTAGGGCGATTGCTCTCAGGCTTTATCGCATGATCGTGGAAAGGTCAGCGGTCGAATGTTATGCAGACTGTGATGTAATTCATCACGCTGGTCAGGCCACCGCACTTGTCGGCTTCGCTGCTCACACTGCAGCTCGAAAACTGAAAGTTCCCTTCCTGGTTCAGCCGACGTGTCATCCGTTTCAATTCGGTGATGCTTCCATGGACCACTCACTCTTTACTCTCGCTGATCGCCTGCTCGTCCACACCGAATATGAGGCCCAGCATTTCAGGAATCTCGGTTACAAAGTGCCGCTGAAGGTAGTGGGAAACGGGATCGAGGATCGTGCCAACGGAAATGTCGAGCGCTTCAGGAATGAATATAGCATCGTCGGCCCGATAGTTCTCTATGTTGGAAGGAAAGACCACGACAAAGGATATTCGCTCGTGGTGGAGGCCTTTAAATTACTGAGAGAGGACATTCCAGAGGCCAACCTGGTCTGCATGGGGCCGCCGGGAGCCTGCACGGCTGACCCCATGCCTCATTTTCTGGATCTCGGCTTTGCCTCCGAGGAGACAAAGCACGATGCTCTCGCTGCCTGCACCTGTCTTTGCGTGCCTTCCGAGGGAGAGTCATTCGGCCTGATCTTTATGGAAGCCGGCCGATACGGAAAGCCCGTAGTGGCTAGAAAATTGCCGGTTCTCGAAGAGTTGCTTGGTCGTGGCGAGGCAGGACTCTTGCTGGAATCGACCGCAGAAAGAGATCATCACGTTTCTCTTTCTGCTGACGATCTGAGTAAAGGGCTCGTCCTAATATTGACGTCACCCGACGTCTCAACGAGGTTCGGTTCTAACCTCAAATTAATTTCGGATAATTTCATCTGGAACAACGTCGCTCGCCGATTTGAGGCTGCCTACTTAGAATCTCTTACTAACACAAAGGACGCCGAGGTTTCAAGATAGCATTACTACTCTTCAAATGAACGATCTCAAACGCTGCTGATATTCATTTTCCATTGCCCAAAACGGAAAGTGTGGGCAGGAGCTTGGCATCAATTAGAATGTCTCCAAAAATCATCCACCTGGCCTCCGAACTTTCCGGCGGCGCCGGCCTTGCCTCGTTGCGGCTGCACGCTGCGCTACTGCGTCGCGGTGTGGATTCGC
Source organism: Verrucomicrobiales bacterium (assembly GCA_018058245.1). GTDB lineage: Bacteria > Verrucomicrobiota > Verrucomicrobiia > Verrucomicrobiales > DEV007 > Arctic95D-9. The sequence goes on along the minus strand of JAGPCC010000053.1, from coordinate 12,272 downwards.
ATCTCCTCCACGGAACGGGTGGCTCCTCCCTCCCGCAGACACGGCGCTTAAACCCGACCGGTTCGTCATGGCGGCACTACGGGGACCGGTTACTTGATCAGGTAGTGTGGAAGGCTCGCGCTCCCGGGGCAACTTTATTCACGAGGACGCGAAGGCTCGTCCATGGTGGAATCGCCGAAGCACTTCAGGGGGCTGATCTCGTTCACTTTCACTGGATTGCAAAATGGCTGGATTGGACCGCCGTCTTTTCCGCCATTCCGGAGGATACCCCCATCGTATTCACCCTTCACGACGCAGGGTTCTTCACCGGTGGGTGCCACCAGACGAATGTATGTCGCCGTTTCGAGGAACGCTGCCGTCATTGCCCGGTCCTTCGTCGGCCGGGCAAACGTGATTTGGCCGCACAAGGTTTCGCTCAGAAAGAGAAGATTTTGGCCGGGCGTCCCATTACCATTGTTCCGAACAGCGCCTGGATGGCATCCCATTCTTCGAACGCGGCACTACTACGACCCTTCCGGCAGCATCTTCCAATCTTCCCCGGAATTGACACCGAAATATTTCGTCCGCGCGACCAGAAGGTTTGCCGAGACCTTCTCGGAGTGGCGCAAGACCATTTTGTCATCTGTGCCGGAGCCGCGGACCTCGGAGACACCAACAAAGGGATGCAGATCCTCCTTGATGCCTTGACACACCTTCCGGAAGAGGTCCGCAACCGGTGCACGATGGTCACCTACGGCTCCGGGACTCTTCCGCAACAGCACTATGGAGTCACGATCCATCAATGCGGCTTCGTCGGTTCGGAAAACCTCCTCTCGGCGATCTACTCGGCGGCCGATCTCTATTGCACTCCGTCCTTAATGGAAACCTTCGGGATGACTGCGGCGGAAGCCGGTGCCTGTGGTCTACCGGTGATCGCTTTTGCCACCGGCGGACTCACCGAAATTGTCCAGGCAGGTCAAACCGGATGGAGTGTCCCCCTCGAGAACGGCGCGGCAGGTCTCTCGCATAGTCTCATGGACGCATTTAAAAACGCTGAGAAGCGCCGAGCTCACGGTGCTCAGGCCCGCAGCGCCGCGGTCAATCGGCTCTCCATTTCTGAAGGGGCAGTGGCCTACGAGAGGCTTTACCGAACACTGACGTCCCAATGATTCGCGTTGCAATATTCCCACCTTGGAACACCTGGCTGGAAAACCGCATGTTCGAGGGGGCAGAAGGGTGCGTCTACACCACTGCATTTCGCCGTTGGAAGGAACTTTCCGAAGAGAACGGTATTCACCTCGATACGCACGACCTCGTTGCGCCGGGATCCGCCGACCTCCTTTGGTTCCTCGATCTACCACGAACGAAATCCGCGTGGAGGAAGGCGTTAGGAGTGGGTCACGAAAACGCAATTTCGGTGCTCCAGATCCTGGAGTCCCCCCTTCTCTTCCCCGCTGCGTTTCAACCGAAAAACCGTGCGCTCTTTGACCATTCGATCTCGTTTGAGAATACTTCCCCGGAAAGCAGCCACTTCCAATATCGGCTCCCTGTCGACGGAAATAGCCGAAGGGAGGGACTGGAGTTTGATGAGCGAAAACTTGCCGTCATGGTTAACACCAACCGACACGAGGGATGGCTGGCCACACGAAAGGAAGGGCTGACCGGACTACCCGGGATAGGCCCGTGTTTCTCCGGATGGCATCTGCCAGCCGGATTTCTCTTTCATCCGGCTAAGGGAGAACTGTATTCGTGGCGTCGGTCGGTGGCCCGACACTTCGCCGCCTCAAATCCCGCCGACTTGACTATCTTCGGCGAGGGATGGAACGGGGAGAACGTTTCGTGGACACGTTCATGTCAGCTCAAATCGCCATGCAGCGCGAAGCGAGCACTCGGATTGGATTCGAAACGCCTGGAACTCGGAAACTTTCGCTTTGTTATTGCCGCGGAAAATTTTCGCGGCAATAGAGGTTACATATCCGAGAAAATCTTTGACGCCTTACTCGGAGGGTCCGTCCCGGTTTATCTGGGCGATGACCACATTCAAGATTCGGTTCCTCCGGCATGTTTTGTTGATGCGCGGGAGTATTCGAACCTCCCTGCTTTACTGTCAGCCCTGCGCGCGATGACAAAAGAAGAATGGGAAGGAAAGCGCCAAGCAGGCAGGGAGTTTCTTTCCTCTGAAGATTTCACCCTCTTTGCCGAGGATGCTTTTACCCGGGGAATGATGGATATCGTGAATGAAATCAGCAGGTCGGTCCAAAACAGACAGGCTTCGTGAACCTGAGACTGAATTCTTTCTGTAACCGACCATCTTCTGTTCACCGGATTTGTTTCGAATTAAAAGTTTCCCGGGTTCGTTTGAGCGAAACCCTCAACCCGTTGTGGTAGATCATTCCTCACATTCCTTTGAATATTAGTGTCCTCATCCCAACCTGGAAGCGCGCCGAGCAACTAAGCGGAACGCTGGAGAGGATCCTCGCCTGCGATCCTCCCCCTCACGAAGTTATAATCCACGTTGACGGAGGTGATCAGGAAACACCGTTGATGCTCCATCGAGAATTCTCCAACCGTGTTCGATGGGTCGTGGCCGAGCATACCCGTGGGCCGGGTGGTGGAAGAAACGTGCTCGCAAGTTTAGCGCAAGGGGACCTACTCGTATGCCTTGATGACGATTCATGGCCTGAAGATACGGATTTTTTCAGCCGCCTTGAAAGAGTTGCGCTCGAACACCCACAAGCAGCCGTTTTCGCCGCAGCGGTCTCGCTCCCGAGCCATAGCGGTGCTCCGCCGATATTGGAGTCTGCTGTTCAACCGGTATCCTCATTCGAGAATAGCGGAGCAGTAATCAGGCGAGAGGAGTTCCTTTCAACGAGCGGGTATTTACCGCTTCGTCATGCTTATGGTATGGAAGAAACTGATGTTTCACTCCAGTTACTGGATCAAGGATGGGAAATTCTTATGGTCCGTGAACTGCGTGTGTTTCATGACTCAGCACTCGGACATCACTCCAGTCGTGGAGTTAATGCGGCTCATATCAGAAATATCGGTCTACTCGCATTTTTACGTTATCCAGTTTTGTTTTGGCCACTTGGGTTCGCTCAGGTGTTGAATCGGGTGCGGTATTCGATATGCACTCGAAGATTCAACGGGATTCTTGAGGGGCTTCTGACAATTCCACGAGACTGCTGGATCTATCGACACCAGCGACGTCCCGTTAAATGTGAAACGATCAGGAAGAGTCGGCGACTGCGCTAGGCCCCCTCACCCTCCGCCTCGTCATCGTCTTCCTCTGGCCCATGCGTCTCCTCCTCCACTTCGCCCGTTTCGGGCCCTACCATCACGCGCGTCTGCGTGCGGTGACGGCGGTGCTGGCTCCGCTCGGGTGGGAAGTGATAGGACTGCAAACCGCAAGCCTCGACACGACCTACGACTGGCGGGAGAGCCTCGGCGGAACGGACACGAACGGAGGCGGGATGGAAGAGATCCTGACGGTTTTCCCCGGACGCGTCTACGAAGAGATCCCCTCGGGAGAATGCCGACGCAGGTTGGTCACGTGTCTCAACGAACTGTACCCCGACGCTATTGCAGTTCCCGGTTGGGGGTCCATCGACGCTCGCGTCAGTCTCGGCTGGTGCCGCCGCCACGGTGCGAAGGCAATCATCATGAGTGAGACCCGGGAGAATGACGGCCCGCGGCGCTGGTGGAGGGAGCGGATCAAATCGTTGATCCTGCGCAACGTCCATGGCGCCCTCGTTGGCGGCGCTGCGCACCGGAGCTACCTAGCGAAGCTCGGTGTTCCCGAAGCGAGGATACGGCTCGGCTACAATGTGGTGGACAATGCCTACTTTGTGACTGAGGCGGCTCGGTGGAGGGAGCAGGTGAGCGGAGGCGAACCACTTTCCGGGGGATCGACGCATCCGTTTTTCCTCGCTTCGAATCGCTTCATCGAACGCAAAAATCTAGGGCGCCTGATCGAGGCCTATGCCCGCTATACAAATTCGACCGTTTCGAACGAAGCACGAAGCACGGAATATCAGGAGGACCGGGAATCTCCGGCTCCCTGGCATCTCTGCCTCCTTGGCGACGGGCCGCTGCGCCAGCAGCTCATTTCGCAATGCCACAGTCTTGACCTGGCTGTAAAAGAGTCCGCTCCCTGGGAACTTGACGCTTCACAGCTGAATGCGGCGATCTCGCCGACCGTATTCTTTCCGGGGTTCCGGCAGATCGAGGAGCTTCCCCGATTCTACGCGGGAGCGGAAGCTTTGGTCCATCCGGCCTTGGAAGAGCCATGGGGTCTTGTGATTAATGAGGCAATGGCCAGCGGATTGCCGGTCCTTTCGGGAAACAATGTGGGGGCGGCCGCTGAATTGATTATTGAGGGACGAAACGGCTGGACCTTCGATGCGGGTAGCACCGAAGCAATCACACACACGATGATCAAGCTGATGGCATTGAGGCCGGAGGAGAGACTCACGATGGGAAGAGTGAGTGCCGAGTTTCTTGAGGAGAATTACCCCACAAGTGCCTTTGGATGCAACCTGAGAGAAATACTGGAGATACCGGAGCTGCGGCGGGGTTTACCGTTCAAATGACGCGGCGGAATGAAATACTCGATCAGTTTCGCGGGGGGCAGCGCAATTACTATTCTTTGCTAATTTTTGGAGAACCCGCTCTGACTGAGCTTCGCGATCAGAATGCTTGCTCTACCCGCGAAACAGCAGTTCTTCCGTTTTTTCGAACCGTTCGGACATTTTTTCGCCTCGATCTCCTATGCTCTCTAAGTGGCGCATTTTCCGATGCTATTCCTTTTCAGTGGCGTGATTTTGAAAAGACACCAATTCGAACCCGGCCAGAAAGGAGGGCTCTGTTTCTTAAGCCTTTTTACCGGATGTATCGCGATCGCGATGCTGCTATGGTGGAAGTTCGGGAGCGGACCGAGCAAAACAGAAAAAAGGTTGCCAGTTGGCGGATGACAATTGCAGCACAGCGGAACGGTTAGGCTGTGGGCGAAGGGTTTCTCACTGAATTGAAAACGAGAATCGGACCCGAAGACCTTTTCCAAACCTGCTTCAAGGAAGACAATCTCACAATGAAAGTTCATGCTCAAGCAAGGGACTTTGCCGCTTGTTAGTCTCCTTCCCCTTCCTGAAAAAACATGTGGATTGTCTGTCAAATCGGTGCGCGTGAGCACTATGCGATTCCGCGGGCTTTGCTCGGGGATGGCAGACTGGACCGCCTGGTGACGGATGCGTGGATCCGGCCGGGTTCGCTTTGGGGAAAACTTCCGGCAACCCGCCGCCTCCGTGATCGTTATCATCCCGATCTCGCAGAGGCGAAGATCTTTGCTCCGAATCTTCAAATGATCGGGTTTGAAATCGCCCATCGGACCCGTCGCCACGATGCCTGGAAAACGATTCTGGAGCGAAATACCCTTTTCCAGGCCCGAGCCATATCGCAGATTTCACGGAACACCAGCTCTCCCAACACGAAATCGGGAGGCGGGAACGACGAGGGAACGAGCACTCTTTTCAGCTACAGCGGAGCCGCTCGCGAATTGTTCCGAGTCGCCAAACAACGGGGATGGAAAACGGTCCTCGGTCAAATCGACCCGGGTCCGGAAGAAGAAAGAATCGTTATTGCAGAGAGGGAGAGATACGGGAACCTTGCTACCTCCTGGAATCCGGCCCCCGAGACCTACTGGGAGAACTGGAGGAGCGAGGTCGACCTCGCCGACCGCATCATTGTAAACTCGGAATGGTCACGACAATGCCTCCTCACGGAGGGAGTTCCCGAAGAGAAAATGTCGGTGGTACCGCTCGTGTATGAGGGCGGAGGGTCTAGAGTTGGGCGTATGGCGGATCGCAGCGGGTCGGCGGGCGCTGGTCAGGAGGAAGTGGCGTTGGAAATTCTTTTTCTCGGGCAGATCAATCTGCGAAAGGGAGTCGGCCGGCTGCTGGAAGCAATGCGCCTTCTGAAAGAGGAAGCGATTTCGCTGACTCTAGCGGGACCGGCTGAAATCGATCCATCCGCCTGGGCGCATATGCCAAATGTAAAGTGGGTCGGGCCTGTTGCACGCAGTGAGGTCGGGAGATATTACGCAGCGGCGGACTTGTTTGTCCTCCCGACGATCTCGGACGGCTATGCACTGACGCAGCTCGAAGCGCTCTCGCACGGCCTAGCGGTCCTGGCCTCGAAATCGTGTGGGGCCGCCGTCACGCACGGAGTCAACGGATGGCTTCTCGACGATCTGGAACCGGCCACTATCGCACGGGCAATCCTGAAAGCTCGTAATGCACTCCCACTCGCCAAAGTAGAGATACCCGCATTCGGATTGAATGATCTGGCTGCGGGCTTGGCGGATTAGGGGTGGACGATTTTCGTTGCGAGAGTGAACTCATTTGAAGAGTTTACGCTACCTGTTGGCGCTTTGCTTCAGCAGGAAATTTTAGAAATGTCGAATCCTTTTCCGAAGGAGGAAGCTTACTCACTTACCGATCAGATCCGGCATTCCGCCCGCTCGTTGGGTGCCTAAATTGCGATAGCCCGAGGAAAGCGGTACCCCAGACAAAACCGCCTAACGTCAGCTTCCATCTGAAATGAACTCTTTTTCCCTCACTCACTTCCCATTTCCTTTTTGGGCGGCTTTTCTTCTCACTATCGGAACTGGCGCCTGGTTCTGGAAACAGCTTCAGATCGGGTACGGACTACCGGGCCTCGCTGTTCTTGGGACCGTGTTCATTTGGTATTTCGGAGACGCGATCTACAATGATTATTCACTGATGAAGCTGAAGTTCGGAGATGAAACTCTCGCGGCAGCCTGGTGGGAGGTCGCTCTCTTTGTCACCTCCTTTACCTTTTTTGTACCTCATGTTCATCGGGGCATGAATCGTAAACTCAAACAGAAGCGCAGCGAAATATTGCGTTTTGCGGCGGGACGGGAAATCGAGTCCCGCGCTTTCCAGCAATCGATTGATCGCTTCCTCGTTGCTTTGGTCGTCGCCTGGATCCCACTGATGGCGCTGGCTATGCTGCGCACGAATTTTGACTACGTGGGTCTATTTTTCCCATGGCTTGGCCATAAGGCCGAACCATGGGGCCGCGATCGCATCGGAGGGGGGATCGATGCTATTCTCTCGCTTTCCAGCTATGTGCAAGTATTTCTAACCGCTTCTTTTGGTGTTATTGCAGCTGTTTCCCGCAATCGAAAAACACGTTTCATCGCGCTCCTGATCTGTAGCATTGCGCTTCCCTATTTCCTTTTCGATCGGACCCGGAACACGATGCTCTCGACGGTGCTACCCGGTCTCCTTGCCTGGGTTTTTCTGGGTTTGCGAGGAAATGTGATCGTCCGTTTTGCGATCCTCGCGGCGGCATTCCTCGCTCTCGAAAGCTGGCTTTCTCTGGTAATGAAAGCACGCGGCGAAGGGAAGAGTGTTGCGAGCGCGTTTGAGACAACAGTCGATTCTCCGGATGGTGCTCCGGCGGAGGAAGCTGACGAAAAAAACGCCGGGAACAAGCACCTCGGATTGAACATGTTCGAAGAGCTCGCATGGATCAATTCATTCATCGAGAGGGGCACCTATACTCCGAATGGAGGAGAACGTTACTTTGCGGAGTTGGTGAATCCTGTTCCTCGATCCCTCTGGCCGGGGAAACCTCTCATCGGAATCGACTACGCCCGGGCACGTGGTTTTGCTGGTGGTGGAGCCTCCTCCGCAGGGGTCGTCGCCTCAGTCTCCACTGGAATGATTGGACAAGGGCTGACAAACTTCGGTCGATTTTTCGGGCCGATCGCTGCTGCGCTGATCATGGCCATATGGGTTGGCATCCTTGCAAGGCAGGATCTCAGTGCTCGAAATGATCCGGGCCGTCTTCTACTTTACAGTCTCGGTCTCGTACTCACCTTTAATCTCGGTCGTGACGTTACGCTTCTGGTGCTCTATCCTTTCCTATTTGGATCACTTATCTTCCTGGTCCAAAAACGCTATTTAAAGAAAAGCTCGTCACACACTGAAAATTATCTCCAGGCCCCCGATCCACCAACATACCCAATACCACCTGAACCCGTTCCAGAGGAGAAAAAGCTCACTCGAGTTCGTAGGGATTCTGAAGGGGCTGAAAATTTACTGAATGCGGCTCCCTTTATTCCACTTCCCAAACCAGAGAACAAACCGGAATAAAGTGGGCCACGATCACTGAATCACTCAGTCGACCCGTATTTCGTTCTCGTTTTACACAACACGATGAACTCGAAGAGCAATTTCTACCCGATGTTTTTGCTGCCATCTCTTGCATCCAGATGTCTCTTGCAGTCCTGGATCGGACATGAACAATAGGGATTTCTCTTCGCTATGTTCGCTTTTCATTGAGAGTGTTTTGCCCCGGAAGCAGCCGCCTTCCGCATGTTTACTTCCACGTTTCTTCGCAAACGGGGAAAGGTTCGCGGGTGGGTAAACACCCGGGTAATGAAACATGTCAAGTTTGCCGGGCGGGTTCTGACCAGGATCGCCACATTTTTTGCATTCGGCGGGGATACAGGAAAAAGACGGTGAATTTACATTCAAAAACAAAGACCTTCTTGAACACTCCGATAAAAACTACCTCCTCTCTCCATTCATGAAAGTCGGCTTGATCAGCGATTCGCTTACATCAACTGCCGGAGGCATCTTCGAAATTGAACGCTGCCTTGCACTCGCGCTGACGAATGCAGAGGTCGACATCGCTGCATGGGGAATTCGAGACGATCGATGGGAGAAGGACGGCCCACAATGGGGAAACATTTCGTGTCATCTCCGGAAAAGAACAGGCCCGGGATCCTTCGGTTATTCCCCTGGATGGGTCGAGGATCTCGTTCGCTCGGATCGGGATATGCTCCACCTTCAACATCTCTGGATGTATACCTCGGTAGCAGTTCATCGCTGGCATGGCAAAACAGGCAAACCGTTTCTCGTCACAGCAAATGGAATGCTCGAACCATGGACGCTTCAAAACTCCGGCTGGAAGAAGAAGCTCGCCGCAGCCATCTACGAGAAACGAATGTTCCGCGATGCGGCCTGCCTTCAGGCCAACACCGAAAAGGAAGTCGCCGACTTTCGCGCCTTTGGTTTGCAGAATACAGTCTGCATTATCCCCAATGGAGTGGATTTACCCGACATCGGTCTTTCGGCGGCATCAACGGAAGGCCGCAGGATCCTTCTCTTTCTCGGACGCCTGCATCCGAAGAAAGGTCTCGTCAACGCCCTCAAAGCCTGGAGTGAGGCGAAAGTTCAAGGGGGGAAGAATTGGCAGTTCGTCATCGCAGGGTGGGATCAGGGAAGTCACGAAGCGGAATTGAAACAGCTCTGCGGAAAACTGTGTCTCTCCGTCGGTCATGCATCGTCCTCACTGAGCACTGAAGAGCAAACCGATGTTGTCTTTCCGGGGCCGGTCTTCGGGGAGGCAAAGGACTTACTCCTGCGCCAGGCCGATGCCTTTATCCTTCCCAGCTTCAGCGAGGGACTCCCCATGGCGGTGCTGGAGGCGTGGGCTTACGGACTCCCCGTCGTGATGACCGATCAATGCAATCTTCCCGAAGGATTCACGCACTCCGCCGCGATTCGAATCGGGACCGGTGCCGCCTCGGTCGAAGACGGCATGAGGCAGCTCCTCGCCATGTCCGATGCGGACCGCGAGAGGATGGGCAGGGCCGGACGCGCGCTCGTGGAAGTTAACTTCACCTGGGACAAGGTCGCCACGCAAATGAAGGAAGTGTATGCCTGGATCCTGGGAGGTGGGGAAAAACCTTCGTGTGTCCAGTAGGACATAAGAGCTCCGGTCGATAACTCGAAATAAGTAACGAAGAACGTGAGATCATCGATTGCACGAACTTCGGTCGAAAAACCCAGGTATTTCGCTACGATATTTGAATCAATTTCTGATGCGACTTCGAATTTCGCTTTTCCTTCTCTTTCCTGCCGCGCTTCTCGCGGGATGGGTTCTCTGGTGGCCATGGCCGTCTCCAGAGCCGCAAACGATCCTGTGGACTCCGGATGCCATCGTAGTGCTGGGCGGAGGTGATCTCGCGCGGGTCCGCGTCGCTGCACAGCTCGCAGGGACCTATCCGGACACTCCCCTGATCGTGACAGGGGACGGAGGATATCTCAGCGCCGGACTGAAAGAGTCCGGACTCGATCCCTCCCGTATCTTCATCGAACCGAAGGCGGAATCGACTTTCGAAAACGCCCGGTTCTCGTCCGTATTTCTTTCGATGATCGAGGCAAAGCGTGTCGTGCTGGTGACAAACTGGTTCCATGTGCAGCGGTCGGAAGCCGTCTTCCGAAGCGAGTTCCCCGAAATGGAATTTGTTGCGTCGTTTGAAGAGATGCAGACTCCTGTTTCCCTGTGGGGTCGCGGCGCTCAAAGACGCGAGAAACTGGCGGCGATCTACTACCTGCTGCGCTACGGTATTTCGAGTTTTTGAACTGATGAATCTTTCCGACATCTCCCCTGTCATCCTGACCTGGAATGAGGAACCGAACATACGCCGGTGTCTCGAAGGTCTCACATGGGCAAAGCGAATTCTCGTTGTAGATAGCGGAAGCACGGATGACACGGGAACAATCTGCAGGCAGTTCCCGAATGCAGAACTGGTGGTGCGACCGTTCGATGATCACACTTCGCAGTGGAACTTCGGAATCGACGGGGCGGCGACAGACTGGATCCTTTCACTGGATGCCGACTATGTCGTGAATCCTGAGTTCGTGAACGAACTAAGGGCCCTTCCGTCGGATACCGCGGAAAAAGCGTGGTTTGCCCCGTTTCGATTTCTTATCTTCGGGAAACCACTTCGCGGCTCCATATATCCTCCGCGAGCGCTTCTTTTTGATCGACGTTGCGCCCGTTATCGAGCCGACGGCCACACGCAGTTGCTCAAAGTCATCGGACCCACGGGAATGATGTCGACCCGCATCGACCACGATGACCGAAAGCCGCTCTCTCGCTGGTTCCAATCACAGATCCGTTATGCTGTTCTCGAAGTCGAAAAGCTTGAGGCGGAGGAGTCACCCTCCGGTCTGCCTGACCGGATTAGGAAAATGATACTCCCCGCAGCCCCCCTGACTTTATTCTACACGCTCCTCGCAAAAGGAGCTCTGTTTGATGGCCGTGCAGGATGGTTCTACGCCCTGCAGAGGACATTTGCGGAACTGCTGCTTTCACTCATGTTGCTGGAACGCAGACTTTGCCCGAAGAAGAACGGCGAGAACAATGTTTCATGAATCTTTCTCAATACAACAACACCTCCTTTGACCGAGGGGCTCCTCGCTGGAGGGAAGCTCTCTGGTGGGTAGTGCGGTCTCTTCTTTTTGCTCCGTGGTTTCCGATCGCATCTTCGATCAAAGTTGCCGCGCTGCGGGCTTTCGGCGCGGAAGTCGGGGATGGAGTCGTAATCCGTTCCCGCGTCAATGTGAGCTTTCCCTGGCGTCTCTCGGTGGGTGACGATGTCTGGATCGGAGATGAGGTCCAGATCCTGAGTCTGGATCATGTTACGCTCGGTTCCGATGTCTGCCTCTCGCAGCGGGTATTTCTTTGCACCGGTTCTCACGACTTTTCCCGCGAGAGTTTCGACCTGATGACCGCGCCGATCACGATTGGAGACGGCTGCTGGATCGGAGCACAGGCCTTTGTCGGGCCGGGGGTGAGTTTCGGAAAATCGAGCCGCTGCCTCGCGGGTGCGGTCGTCGTGAAACCGGTCGAGGCAGGCACCACTGTCGCTGGAGTCCCGGCGCGACGAATCAGTCCGGTGAACTGACTTGTCGAACGCAATTCGAACGTTGTCGTCGAAGCGTTCTCTAATATCTCATCTTTGATGTCTTTTGCAGCCCTACTGAAAACTCGATTCTGGTGGATCGCCGCAGCTGTGATCCTCGTCGCAGAAATGTTTGTTTTTCTCCGATCACTTCCAGAGAAAAAACGCTGGGCCGCGGAACCCGTCCTGACGCTCGATCTAGACGAGGCGAACCGGGAGTCCGGCGGGTATCGTTTCGTCGACCAGCCCGACCGGCTTGGCGGTGCAGTCGAACAGCTGACGTTTTCGAAAGGCCAGTGCGGCGTTTTTCTTCCCGCCGGGCAAACCGGAGGAGGCGGACCATCTCTCGATTTTTTCTATTTTGAGTACGAACCGGGGAACTCACGATTCCTTCACGATGTCTTCGGTCATGCTCCGGAAGTCTGCATGCGATCCACCGGAGCCGCCCTGAAAGAGGAGCATCCCGAGCGTGAGATCGTGGTGGAAGGACGTACTATGCCAGTCAAAG
>JAGPCC010000052.1 GCA_018058245.1 Verrucomicrobiales bacterium | reverse complement strand
ATCGAGTCCTTCGAGCTTGCCTATCGCATGCAGAGCGAGGTGCCCGGCGTGCTCGATCTTGCCGAGGAATCTGCCGAAACACTCGAACTCTACGGAATTGGAAAAGGCAAAGATCTGTTTGCGAAGCAATGTCTCCTCGCGCGCCGACTCGTTGAATCAGGGGTTCGTTTTGTCGAAATCGCCTCGCCAGAAAGCTGGGACCACCACGCCCTCATCACCATGAACCTCAAGGCCGCCTGCGAATCCGTCGACCGGGCCGTAGGCGGACTCCTCACCGACCTGAAACGTCGCGGACTTCTCCAGGACACCCTCATCGTCTGGGGCGGCGAGTTCGGTCGTACGCCTTATGCGCCCGGACTCGACGGACGAGACCACAACCACAAAGGTTTCTCGCTCTGGATGGCGGGCGGCGGTGTCAAAGGCGGAATCAACTACGGAGCGACCGACGAGATTGGTTACGAAGCAGTCGAGAATCCCCTGCACATCCGCGACTGGCACGCCACTGTTCTGCATTTGTTAGGACTCGATCACAAACGGCTCACCTACAACTACGGCGGTCGCAATTTCCGCCTCACCGAGACTGGCGGCGAGGTCGCCAAAGGGATCATTATGTAGCATGGGCATTCTCTCCCCGTATCGTCTCGCAATCGACTTCCCTGTAATCCCCCTCCTTGGCTTCGCCGAATTTTCGGTCAGACTGCCAGGACCACAATTCTCCAGATGAAACCCTCTTTACTCCTCCACCTGACCCTCTTCGGACTCCCACTCCTCGCCTCCGCCATCGAACCCTGCCGCGTCCGTGTTGTTGATGCGGAAAACGGCTGGCCCGTTCCGCTGGTGGAACTCAGGACGACACACAACGTTTCTTTTTTCACCGACAACGCCGGGGTCGTTGCCTTCGACCTACCCGAGTTGCTCGGGACCGAGACGTGGTTCACCGTGGCCGCTGATGGTTATGAGGCAAAGGCCGATCGCTTTGGTTCACGCGGCTTCCGCTTCACTCCGGAACCGGGCGGGGAATACGAATTCAAAATCACTCGCACGATCGTCGCAAAACGTCTCGGTCGTCTCACCGGGGGTGGGATCTTCGGCGAGAGCCAGAAACTCGGTGATCACGCTGATTGGAAGGAGAGCGGCATCCTCGGATCTGACAGCGTTCAGAACTACGTCCATGGAGGCAAAATGTTCTGGGCCTGGGGCGATACGATCGTGCCGCGTTATCCCTTGGGTCTCTTTCACATGGTGAGCGCGACAACGGCAGTCCAACCTCTGACTTCGTTCGAACCGCCGCTGGAACTGGCCCTCCAGTACTTTCGCGACGCCGAAGGCCGCGTTCGCAATGTTGCCAACGTTGCCCCCGAAGATCCCGGCCCCACCTGGATCAGTGGGTATGTGAGTCTGCCTGATGCCGCTGGTAAGGAAAAGCTCGCTGGTGTGTATTCGAAGATCGAAATTCCGTTAACTTCCTACCGTGTCGGGCTCTGTGTCTGGAACGACGAGACCGCGAATTTCGAATCCGTCGAAGTGCTCTGGGATAAAAAGGAGGGCGGTTCCGAACCAAAACTTCAGCCCGTGGGTCACCCCTCGTTCTGGACAGACGAGGAAGGGAAACGCTGGCTCCTTTTTGGAGATCCTTTCCCTTCGATTCGAATGCCCGCGACCTTCGAGGCCTGGCGAGACCGCACGCAGTGGGAGTCGCTCACACCGCAGAAGTCGCTCAAAAGTGCGGAGGACCGAAAGATCATTCCGCATCGCGGTTCGATCGCGTGGAATGACTATCGCAAACGCTGGGTCACCGTCTTCGGAGAACACAGCGGAGATCCGTCCTTCCTCGGTGAACTCTGGTATGCCGAGTCAGATTCTCCGCTCGGTCCCTGGGGCACAGCAGTGAAGGTGGTGAGCCATCGCAAACTTACCTTTTACAATCCGCGCCTTCATCCCGAATTCACCCCGACGGATTCTCCGATTCTCCTCTTCGAAGGAACCTATACCCAGTCTTTTTCCGCTGAGACGAGACAGACACCTCGACACGACTACAACCAGATCCTCTATCGTCTCGATCTCGATGATCCGAAACTCGGTCCGGCACAGGGGCGGTAGAGTTTTCGGGATCAATCCACTGCGACGGAGTGACAGAAATGGATTGTCGTTGTCCCATACGCCCACGTGAGACCTTCGTAGGATGTCGGATCTAGACGTCTCAATCGACCGGGATGGATCGAAGGATCGTAGGTAGGTATCCCTCGTCCTATTGACTGGTCAAATAGGCAAATCCCAACCAACCGATCGCGAGGATCGCGGCAGACCAACTCCACATCGCCCGGGCCGAAAACGTCTCGAAGCTTTTGCGTTTCCACAGTGGAATGAAAACGAGACGGATGGCGGCTTCGCTGATCAGGAAACCGCAGGGGATATCAACGAGAAAGTGAATGCGAATGAGGACCGTCGAGACACAAATGGCGAGAACGATGACTAGGAAAAATTTTGGCAGTTGCGGACAGATGACCTTGGTCGTGCGATAGAGAAACCAGGGGCCGGCGACGTGAAACGAAGGGCAGGCATTCCAGTCCGAGGCGATGTTGTAGTTAAAAGCGACCCATTGTCCCAGCCAGCCTTTCTCGGCGAGTCGGGCGTCGTCGACGGTGAGCGTGAAATTGACGGGGAAACTGATCCACAGGGCGTAGCAGCTCAGCATGAGGGCCAGCTGCGAGATGAAAGTGATGCGAAAAACCTTCGGATTTATCTTCGTCGCAAACAACAGATAGCCGATCAGCAGGGCCGGGAATCCCCAGGCAAAGAGATAGGCGATCACAAAAATGGGCAGGAAGGGGACCGAGAGATCCCACGGCGTCTCAATGAGCGGCCCGAAGTCCACGCCGCGAGCGGCGGAGAGTTCACCGATTTCGTTGTAGATGAACCCGTGCAGGATCAGCAAGAGGAGCAGAGGAATCGGCTCAAGAAACGTGGCGAGCTTCGCTGAGGTATTTTCAATCATGAGGCGGTCAATCAAGTGACGTTCGAACCCGGCGGGCGACTCGAATCGCCCGAAAGTCATCACTCTCGCCCAGATTGAATGGTTGGACCAGTCCTCCGTCAAAAGACCGCGATAAAAGATTCCTTGGGTAATCCTCGCGGGGTTCTGCCACGGTTTCGTGAAAATTTTGTCCCTGCCGAGACCATCGCCCGTAGTGATCACGTCCTTCTACGATCTTCACGAGCCACCCTGGGCCGTTTCATCCGTTTTTCACAGGACTCAAATATTCTTGCAAAAAGCGAAGGCAACGTATGCAGTATTATTTTGTAACCCAACGGACCAATGGCAAAACCAGGATGCATCATCGGATTTCTCTTTGTGGTGATACTTGTGCTCGCCTCTGCCGTCGTAATTCTAGCGCTTCGTGATCCAGAACTGTCCCAGGTGCTCTTTACAAAAGAACTCCCTGCGGACACTTCCAATCGCGAGTCTCGCACTGTCCAGGCAACCAACAACGGAGAGGCGATATCCAGTAACCATGAAAAGGGTTTCAACCAGTACTTCGACGCCCATAAGGCGTTCGCGAAAGACACGCTCTTCGCGATGACTGACAAGCAGATAGTTCCAGATTTAAAATATACCGATCGCTTCGATAAAAATATTTTTGGCCACCCCAAGGAAAAAACACATCCCCCCGTCTACACCATTCGATTTCTCGGACGTGAAACACGCGAGAACTACATTTTCGTAGTGCCACGAAAATTCTACGATAGCGTGCAATTGCACCAGAAGTTCACCAACGCAGAACTATCCAGTTACGAATTTTATCTTTCCGAGGAAAAGCTCCATCAGGAGATCTTTCATCGTCGCTTCCGGCAAAAAATGATCGATTAGATCGAAAGTCTTGCTTCCCCGAAAGACCTTTTTGTTCTCAAAGCAAGACTCTATTCTTTCGTTGCTTTTTCTTTCGCGCTGATGACAATGCTGTTCCCTTGAATCCGCAGATCGTGATCGGCGAGATCGGCCGCATATCGGAGCACATCCCCTAAGGAAGTGTTTTTCAGCCGGAGCGAGATTCTCTCCTCCTTCTCTTTTGCGTCTTTGTCCCCCACAAGGATGATATTGACGCCCTTCTGTTTCGGATTGCTCGTATCGAGATCAAGTTCAACGGACCGCATACGCAAGTAATTGAGAGCGTCCTTCAGTGGCGTTTCACTGAATTCAACAGAGGGAAGAATCATCTTTTCCAGCTTCTGTACGATCTTCGTCTCAAGCGCCGGATCATCAAGAAGCAGTGCATTTCCCGCAACGGTCTCACCCTGTCGGACCTGGAAAAAAATCGCGTTCCCATCTACACGCACTTCGGCCCCGGCCAATTGCGCGACATGATGCAGTACCTCCGCTAACGGAACATTCGACAGTTTCAAGCTCAAGGGAGTTTTCTGAAAACCCTCATCACCTTTGAGGATCAGATTCACTCCCTTCTGTGTGGGATCGACAGTCGAAGAATCCAGTTCTTCCGATCTCTGCTGCAGAAACTGGAGCGCATCGCGGAGCTGCGTGTCGTTGAATTCGACAGAAGGAAGGACAATGGCATCCACTTTTTTGAGAAGGGGCGACCTCTCTGATTTTGAATTTTCAGCGACTTCGATAAATCTTGAGGTGATATGGATTTGCTTTTGATTTGCTGGTATTTCGACCTTCGTCTCGTCGGCAATTCCGGGGCGTGCTACTCCCAGAATCAGGATACAGACGGAGGTCGCAAGAAGTCCAGCGAGAGTCAGATGACAAAGAAGGCCGTTTTTTGGATGAGAGGTCGGTAGGTTGGGTTTCAGGATCATGGCGATGCGTTTTTCTAAGGTTCCAGGACGAGCCACCGCAGTGGCGGAGAGGGGAAATGGCGCCATCCGCCGACGGGCGTGGCTGAAAAGGAGCTGGGCGTAGCATCCGGAATCAAATCCGGCATTCACGACTTCGCGGTCACAGATCTGCTCCCGCAGTTCCGTGACGTGTCGGGAGGCAAACCACGCCAGAGGATTGGGCCAATGGAGAGCGGTGACAAAACCTGAAATCCATACACTGAGACAATCTCCGTGGGCCACATGAGTCAGTTCATGGCGTAGGATCATTTCAAGGTCAGTGACTCTCCAGGTCTTCGCATCTCCCGGTAATGCCACCAGGGGATGATACCAGCCCCAGGCAAACGGGGAGCGCACTTTGTCGGAAAGAATCACGGCGACATGGGGCGAAATTCCCAATTCCCGCCGCAGTTCTTCCACGCGGTTTCGAATGGAAACGGGAACTGTTTGCTGATCGGCGCGGCGACGCCAGTGTGACACCCGCAGGCAACCGGTCATCATACGAAGCAACAGGGCGATCACGCCAACCGCCCATACCATCGGGATGAGAAGCAGCACATCGAGCTTTCCTGCCGCCACCCTTTCCGGTTCCGGTGCCACTCCTGCTTCGAGACTCGTTTGCCCCCTCGGGACTTCGAAGGCCTGCGGAATCAGCCGGGGATTCTCCGCGGCAGACGAAAAGGGTGGAACCAATCCCCAGCGCGGCAGCAGCAACAATGCCGGGGCGATGAGAACGAGGACAAAAAGCAGCATCCAGAACCGATGCCGAAACTCGGGAGACGTTCTTCGAAATGCCCGGGCCCCTGCCATTCCCAGCAGCAAAACGAGGCCCGATTTCAGAAAAACTTCGGTGAGAAAATAGAACGAAGAGAGATCAGCATTCATTGTTTTTTCCTTTCTGGCGGGAGCGGGCGGATTCGATCATGCTTTCGATCCGACTCAGTTCATCGTCGGTGAGTTGCGCGTCTCGTCCGCCCAGGAGGCTCGTGACCGCGCTTTCCACCGATCCATCAAAAAAGGTATTCACGACGCGCAACATGGCACTCCGTGCCGCAGTTTCCCTTCTCTGCCGGGGCGAATAGAGGAAAGTCGCGCCCTCGTTGCGGTGTGTCACCTGCCCTTTCTCCTCCAGAATACTCAACAACTTTCGAATCGTCGAATAGGTTCGCTCTTCCCCGAGCGCCGACCAGATGTCGCGGGCGGTGGCATTACCCAAACGGAAAAGCACATTCATGACTTCGTATTCCCGCCGACTCAATTTTGATTGATCTGCCATGGTGCGAAGTTTTTCGCATTTTACAGGAATGCAGTCAAGCTTTTTAGTGCGAAATTTTTCGCACCTTGTAAAACCGGGCTGATTGCCGCACACCCTCCACGATCTCACGCTACTCGCCCGGTGAGAAAGAATTGCAGAAAAGTCCGGCCTGCACGCCTCACTTGGCCACCTTCTACGGGATGCGAGTGGTCACCTACTGTATCCTGCCCAAGCCTCTTGTATTTTCAATGAATGACGAAAGAATGCCCGAAACTGCCGTCTGAATTGATTGACCACCGAGCGCATTTCGGCCACTCTTCCAGAGAATGAACCTCCTCATCTCCTTCCTCCCCCTCCATCCCGGCCGTCCGGTGGGGTCGGATTCGGATTCGGAAGGGATGAGAAAGCAATTCCCTATTAGTTTCCCTCATCAGTAAACAGCCGCGAAGGCGAGTGGTAACCGATTCAATCCGCATGAAACTCATCGCTCTTCTTTTTCTCCTAACCTGCACGGTTCGCGCCGAAAGCATCATCACGTTGAACGTCGATCCGACGCCCGAGCATCCACGCAACTCGGAAGGCTCTTTCGCCACGCTGAAGTCGGGTCGCATCCTTTTCTGCTACTCGCAATTCTACGGCGGCGCGGCGGATGAAAGCCCGGCGCGCATCGTCCGCATCCATTCGGATGATCAAGGCCGCACTTGGAGTGCGCCTGTGACTGTGGTAGAAAACACCGGTGGCGACAATGTGATGAGCGTGTCGTTGCTGCGGCTCGCGAGCGGCAAGCTGGCGATGTTTTACTGCATCAAGAACAGTTGGATTGATTGCCGCCCGCATATTCGCCTTTCCACCGATGAGGGCGAGACGTGGAGCGAACCGCGATTGATCCAGCAGGCACCCGGTTACTTCGTGATGAACAACGACCGCGTCATCGAGACCAGCAAAGGCCGCCTCATCGTCCCGCTCGCCTTCCATCGCTCACGCGGCACCGATCCACACACCAGCAAGTCGTGGGACGCCCGTGCCATTGCGACATGGCTCTATTCGGATGATGAAGGCACGACCTGGACCGAATCCGCAAGCTGGTGGGCCATGCCGGTGCGCAGCGGCAGCGGCCTGCAGGAGCCGGGCGTAGTCGAATTGGCCGATGGCTCGATTTTCTCCTGGTGCCGCACTGATCAAGGTGCGCAATACGGCTTCCGCTCCAGCGATGGGGCCAAGACTTTCACACCGCCCGAGCCGACGGAAATGAAGTCTCCCAACGGCCCTGCCAGTATCAAGCGCCTGCCCGGCAGCAGCGATCTGCTGGCGATCTACAACGACCACTCCGGCTTGTTCCCGTTCCCGCCGAAGAAGCGCAATCCCTTCGTCGCCGCCATCTCCACCGACGGCGGCAAGACCTGGCCGCAGCGCAAGCTCATCGAGAACGATCCCGACGGCCTCTATCATTACACTGCGATCCATTTCGTCGGCGACGCCATGCTCATCGGGTACTGCGCGGGCGACAGTCAAGTCGGTGCGCTGAACCGCCTGCGTATCCGCCGCATCACGCTGGACTGGCTGAAGCAACCCTGACCGTCATGCGCATTCTCCTATTCCTTCTCGCCTGCGTGGGATTGCTCTCAGCGGTTCCACCCAAAACCGGGCAACGCCTCTCCGCAGGCAACGAACCCGTTCGCATCGTCTGCATCGGCGGCAGCATCACGTTGCTCACTCAATACCAGAAGCCTTCCTCAAACTGAGTCCCCATGCGAAAATCCAAAGTCCTCGCCAAAATCCGTGCCGGCCGTGTGGCCCGCATCTGCTGTGTCGGCTCGCCGATCGCCAGCTTTCCGCACATCGCCGCTCATTTTCACTACGACGGCATCTGGCTCGATGGCGAGCATCGCGTGTGGGATCCGCGTGAGGTGGAAACGATGCTCGGTCGTCATCATGAAGCCGACATTGACTGCATGTATCGCCCGCCTACGAAGGAAAAGAACGGACTCTACCGCCACCTCGAAGACGGCGCATCCGGTTTGATGATCCCGCATGTCGGCAGTGCAGAAGAAGCGCGTGCGCTGGTCAGTGCGATCAAATTTCCGCCGCTCGGTGATCGCGGTTTCTGCGGCGGTGGCCGCGATGCGGGCTACTGGATCAACAAGCCTGCCGATTACACCGACGCAGCGAACCGCGAGACCTTCCTCACCGTGCAGATCGAAACGCCCGCCGCGCTTGCCAATGTGGACGAAATTGCGGCTGTTCCCGGTGTCGACATCCTCTTCATCGGCCCGGGCGACATGTCCCTGCGCCTTAGTTGCACGCCCGGTGTGAACGATCCCGTGATGCTTGATGTGCAAAAACAAATCGCAGCAGCCTGCAAAAAACACGGCAAGGCTTGGGGCCGCCCCGTCGGCAGCGCCGCCGATGCGCAAACCATCATCGACCTAGGCGCGCAGTTCGTCGTACATGGCAGCGAGTTTGGAGCGCTGATGCAGCATTTGACCCAATGCTCTACGGAGTTCGACGCCGTGCTCAACGAATCTGCTGGTGCTCCGGTCGTTCCCGAGGGTAAAACGTATTGATCATCGCATGAACTTCTCTTGTCTTTTTTGCCTCCTCATCGATTCCGTCACACATCTCAGCGAAGACGAGCAAGAGCACTGATCAACTAACCTTCGACAACAGCCTGCTTACGCGGCAGTGCCACCGTCAATGCCGCAGCGGCAATGATGAAACCGACACTCGTCCAGAGGCATCCAGCAAGTCCAGACTGGAGATACATCACCCCGGAAAGCAGCGTCCCGACAAGTCTCCCACAAGCGTTCGCCATGTAGTAAAAGCCAACATTCAGTGCCACTTTATCTGAATCAGAGTAAGCGAGAATCAGGTAGGAATGAACTGCGGAGTTCACCGCAAAAACGATCCCGAAGAGAGCGAGCCCGACTAACACTGTGACAGAGAGATAAAAGTCATTCTGAACGGCAAGGGCGAGACATGCAGTGACAACCGCCAATCCGAATCCCCACTCGAGAGCCGATTTCGCGCCTCTCACCGCAACTCCGCCTGTTTTTCGATTCACAAAAGCAGGAGCAGCAGCCTGCACGCAGCCGTAGACAATCACCCAGCCCGCCATGAAAGCCCCGGTCATCCAAAAGCTCCACTTTAGCACTTCTGACAAGAAAATAGGAAGTCCTACCACGAACCAGACATCCCGTGATCCAAAGAGAAAAAAACGGGCCGCTGAGAGGTAGTTGATCTCCCGCGACTTTGAGAGGAGTTTGGAAAATTTGATCGACTCCTTCGATTTTCCCATGTCGCCCTTTAGAGTAAAGAGCGAGATCAAGAGGATTAGCGCGAGTCCACCAGCCATCGTCCAGAGAGCCGGAGAAAACCCGAACAATGTTAGAAGAACCGCTCCGAGGAAAAAGCCTACGCCTTTCAACGCATTCTTCGATCCTGTGAGAATCGCGACAAACTTGAAGAGAAGTCGCTCCGAATGATCCGGTTCCGTGCCTGATGGAATCAGAAGTTTAATCGCACTTTTTGAACTCATTTTCGTGAGATCCTTCGCGATCCCCGAGAGCGCCTGAGAAGCCATCACAAAGCCAACGGAAAGCGTCACCGCCCAAGAAGGGTCGAGAAACGAGAGCATCATCAACGCAATCACCTGTAGCCCCAATCCGGCATAGAGAGTCGACTTCAGACCCTTCTGCGAAGCAATCCATCCGCCAAACAAATTCGTAAGAATTCCGCAGAATTCGTAGAGCAGAAAGAGGAACGCAATTTGAACTGGCGAATACCCGAGCTCATGAAAGTGCAGCAGCACCAACATGCGCAACGCTCCGTCCGTGATCGTGAACCCCCAATACGCGGCGGTTACAATAGCGTAGTCACGAGTGTTCATCAGGCTGATAACGTACGAGCCACTTTAGAGACGAGATCAACAAGCCGATTCGCATAACCCCACTCGTTGTCATACCAGACAAGCAGCTTCAACTGAGTGTCATCGACGACCATCGTTGAGAGACCATCCACAATACCGGAACGCGGATCGTTTAGATAATCCGCCGATACCAGAGGTCGATCTTCGTAACCGAGTATCCCTTTCAATTCAGTCTCTGCTGCCTCCCGGATCATCGCGTTGACCTCTTCTACTGAAGTTTTCCGGGAAACCTCGAAAACGCAATCCGTAAGCGACGCGTTGAGCAACGGCACCCGAACAGCGACTCCGTTGAGCTTTCCGGCAAGGTCAGGATAGATCATCGTGATCGCCGTAGCCGAACCGGTTGTCGTGGGAATCAACGAATTGAGCGCCGAGCGTGCTCTGCGGAAATCTTTGTGAGGCGCATCGACGATCACCTGAGTGTTCGTGACATCGTGAATCGTCGTGATGAGTCCGTGCGTGATTCCAATTTGTTCGTGAATCACTTTCACGACTGGAGCGATGCAATTCGTCGTGCAGGACGCGGCTGTAACGAGATGATGCAGCTCCGGCTCATAGAGATGATCATTGCACCCCATGACGATGTTCAACGCCCCTTCTTTCACCGGAGCGGCAACCACTACTTTCTTTGCGCCGTTGTCAAAGTGAGGTTGAATCGAGTCGGTCGTTTTAAATTGTCCTGAGCTCTCAATCACGACATCAACATCGTGCGCAGCCCAATCGATTGCCGCAGGCGAGTCGTGCGCACTGAAAGTCACCTCGTTCCCTTCCACTGAAAAGCCCTTCATCGTCGCTTCAATGTTCCGATCCCACTGCCCGTGAACCGAATCGAACTGAAGCAAATGAGAAGCCAATTTCGCGCCCCCTCTGAGTTCATTCACATGAACAATCTCAATTTCCGGGTTGTCAAAGGCGGCCCGAAAAGCAAGACGTCCCATTCTCCCAAATCCATTAATTCCAATTTTAATACTCATTCCTGTTCTATCGATAAAAATAAAGACTCTCAATCGCAGCACTCTTGTTCAGCACAGGCTTTTGGGAGACACAATTCAGGTCTTCCTTGGCAGCAATCCTCTGTGAGAAAGGTCATCAACTGCTGTATGCCTTTCTTCCGGATCGTGTAGGTGATCGCACGCCCGTCGCGTGTAGCGGAAATCAGCCCGGCATTGGTCAGCTCTTTTAAATGAAACGACATGGTAGGCTTTGGCACGTCGAGTCGCTTCGACAGATCCCCGGCGCACATCCCCTCTTCTCCGGATTTCACGAGCAAACGAAAGACTTTTAGCCTTGCCGGTTGAGCAAGCGCCCCGAGGGCGTCGACTGCATCATTTAATTTCATAATTCTAAAACTATTAAACAATAAAACAAAGAAGCATCAAATGCGAAAGTCCATTCCATTGCGACAATGTCGTCACAGAGAGTGTCGTGCCTGCCCCCTCACGATGGCTGATCATTCGCAAGTGAATCGCTGAAATCGATCACTTTTCTTCGATTGTCCGCCCATGTCTGCCGCAACAGCAAAACCGAATGAGCTCTCATCGAAAAGACCCTGGGGATCATCTTCCTGCTCTTCTTGGTCATGGAGAGACGCCTGATTCTCAAAATTACGGCGACGCAATCGTGAAAGTGGCGATGTATTTGATCGAAACGGCGA
This sequence comes from Verrucomicrobiales bacterium, assembly GCA_018058245.1. Classification (GTDB taxonomy): domain Bacteria; phylum Verrucomicrobiota; class Verrucomicrobiia; order Verrucomicrobiales; family DEV007; genus Arctic95D-9. The sequence continues at coordinate 10,211 of JAGPCC010000052.1, read as the reverse complement.
AGGAATCTTCCAAGAAGATGATCACGGTTGGGGGGCAGGGACTCATGCATGCTACGAGCACGGCATCGCGACGATAGCGATAGGGGAACTCTTTGTGATGACGAAAGAAACTGGAAATGAGTTTACTGGTGTTGATCGGTCTCTGGAATCTGCGGTTTCCTACTTGGAAAAACGTCAGGCTCCGAAGGGTTCGTTTCGATATCGTCTCGCCGATGTTGATGGCAGGCAATCGCTCACAGCTGCAGCGATTTTTTCATTGGAAATGTGCGGGAAAACGCAGAGCGAAATTTACCAAAAAGGAATGAAATACCTCTCGGAGAAAATCGGAAAGGGGATGCCACTGGGAAGCACCTTCTATACCCCGTATTTTAATGCGACGGTGGCGCATTTCCCGGCTGCCCCCGAGGTGTTTGTCGTTGGCGGTGTGATCTCGGGTCGAGTCACCCGGATGATTCTCGAACCTCCCCCTAGCTCAGACGTGGGATGGCTGAATCCAGTCGGAATCCGGAGTTCATCCGCCCGGCTCATCTGCTTTTTCGTCGTTTTGATGGGATCGGGCGCACTCAGCGTACAGAGCAGGCATAGCGGTCCATATTGCAGATGAGGTTGGCCAGGTGAGCCTGAGTAAATACGCTTCGTGCTCCTCACTGTGATAGGCTGAGTCAGCCAAGACCACCTGGCCTTTCTCGTTGAGCAACTCCTTGAACACCTGGCTGTCGTGGACGCTGGCGGAAGTGGTCACCGATTTGATGATCAACTTGCTTTTTAGATCCACTTTCGCGTGGTTCTTCCAACCGGGTTCTTCCAACCGAAGTGTGTTACGTGATTCTACTTTGTCCAGCGCGCTTCGGTGTCTTTCTTCAGGCCCACTGCCAGGTTCTCATCAAATGTTTCCGGGCGTTCCCCTTGTTTCAAGCATCGAACCAGATTCTACAACAGCATTGTATCGGACCGATCTTTCGGAGAGATTGAGAACGGGAATTGCAATTTCCGGAGCAAGGGAGTAGTTTCAAAAATGTTCTGGAGTAAGTTCATCCTTTTGTTGAGTGGGGCCTATCTTGGCCTCGCCTTTGGAGAGGGGACTCCGGTATTCCACTGCGCTGCCACATTTGATTCCTGCCCTCTGGATGTTGCCGATTCCAGCCGCCGGATCACAACCGAAGACTGTTGCACCCACGAGGACGGCACGGACTCGCGTCCCGGATGCTGTGTCGCTGTTTCGGAAAATAGGGAGGGTTGGTTGTTGCCTTCCGGTGTCAAGGTCCCCAAGTTCACCCACTTCGAATGGTACACGATAATTGCTCTTGCCCCTGAGCAGCAGGCCGTCTTCGATACTCCATCGACTTCTGCCGGATCACCGGATCCGCCGGGTCCTGCGGGGAGGATTCTCCTCATTCGAGTGAGTCGACAACTTGTTTGATCAGTTTCGGTAGATGGTGTCGAACCGTTGCGACACGATCCTGCTCCGCTCTTAAATTGCGAGCACCTTCACCGAACTCTCAAACCCGTCTCTACTCACTTGGAACCATCGATTCTAAACAACCATCTCCCTACCGACCCTGAAAGCTCCGCTGCGGACGCTTCCCGATCTTTCTCCGTAGGGATTTCCAGGGCGATTCCGTGGCTCCTGCTCGTCGGATTCTGCATCGTCATAGCTCTCCTTTTCGGAGACCGGCTTGATTCGGGAATCCCCGTGAAAGTCGAGTCCGTCGTGACAGTAAAGACCACTACTGCAACGCCCGGCCCGGGATCTATCACGGGATCCTCCGAGGTGAAACCGGTCGATCCCTGGGACGGGGCCGTTTCTTTCCAGGCTTCAGGCTGGATCGAACCTGGCCCATTCCCGATCAAGGTCAGCGCTCTCGTCGACGGATTTATTGATGAGGTGCACATTCTGGAAGGAGCGCACGTAAAGAAGGGCCAGATCATGGCTCGATTGGTCCGCGACGACCTTGAGTTGGACCTCAACACAGCGCAAGGGATGCTCGAGTCACTCAGGGCCGAGGCCGAGGCGAATGAAAAGGCGATCCTCTCCGTCGCCGCGCAAATCGCAACGCTAGGTAAGGAAGTGACGGCCGGGAAGTTGAAATTGCTCGAACTCGAAGACCGGCGCGATCGGCTTGAGAGAATCTCCGGAGCCGCAGTTTCCGAAGAAGAAGTCCGCCAGTCCGTGCTGCGTGTTCAAACTTTTCAGGGCGAGCTTGAGGCTCTTAAAATTTCACGGGTCGAGCTTGAGAGTGAAGATGCCCGTCTCGTCGCGATGAGAACGGCCCATCAAGCAAAAATCAGACAGGGAGTGACCGATCTGGCGAGGCGTCAACTCGCGCTTGATCGAACAGAGGTTCGGGCACCCGTTGATGGCATCGTCCTGCGCCTCTTTGCGGTCCCCGGACGAAAAAGCAGGGTGGCGATGGACGATATGGACTCGTCGACGATCGCAACGATCTACCGCCCTGAGACGCTTCAGGCGCGCATCGACGTGCCGCTCGCGGAGGCCGCCGGAGTTTTCCCCGGTCAGGCGGTGAAACTCCGATCAGACTTTCTCCCGGATCAGTCGATCCAGGGAACGGTATCCCATGTTACCGGAGAGGCTGACCTGCAACGGAATACGCTCCAGGTGAAGGTCCTCCTGGAGAAGCCCGATTCTCGCCTGCGGCCCGAGATGCTCTGTCGTGCCGAATTTCTACAAGGCCCCGAAGAGGGCCATGCAGCAGGCGAAGGTGACCCCGGCAGAGTAACGGTTTTTGTCCCTGTCAGGGCTCTCCTTCATTTCGATGGAACAAAGTTGTCGGCCCGGGTGATGGCTCTCAACGGAGAGGTTGTCGAGTCACGCGAGTTGACGCTCGGACAGGAGGAACGCGACGGCTATCGCATGGTCGTGGCGGGGCTCCTTCCCGGGGATCGCGTTGTCCTTGACCCTGACCCCGACCTTGAAGAAGGAGTTCGAGTCGAGCCCATTCCCGATACCTCCACCCCATTGCCCAAATGAACGACAAGAATGATTCCGCCTTTATCCGCTGCTGCGGACTCAACCGGACATATCGCAAAGGCCGTATCGAAGTGACGCCGCTGGAGAATCTCGATCTCGATGTACCGGCGGGCGAATTCCTCGCTCTGATGGGGCCGTCAGGATCGGGGAAGACCACTTTACTGAACCTCATCTCGGGCATTGATCGCCCCACTTCGGGGCGACTCTTTGTCGGTGAGGACGACCTCGCAGCGATGTCGCGCGGGCAACTCACAAAATGGCGATCGACCTCCTGTGGATACATTTTTCAACTCTACCATCTCGTTCCTATTCTCAGCGCCTTCGAGAATGTGGAGCTGCCGCTACTCTTGAGGAAAGAGCTCTCCCGACGGGAACGGCACAGACGGGTCACGGCTGCACTCGAGATCGTCGGTCTTTCGGATCGGGCCAGTCACCGCCCGGCGGAATTGTCAGGCGGGCAGGAACAACGCGTCGCGATTGCCCGGGCGATCGTCGCCGATCCACCACTTCTCGTCGCGGATGAGCCAACCGGAGACCTCGACCGGGAGAATGCGGACCAGATCCTCGGCCTGTTGAGGTCACTCTCGGCTGACCACGGGAAGACCATCGTCATGGTTACCCATGATGCAAAGGCAGCCGATGCCGCCTCGCGACTCCTGCATCTCGAAAAGGGACGTCTTGTCGGAAATTGGCCTATGACACTGGCATAAACAATGAGAATACTTCTTCACTATGCGACTCTCGCGGGGAAACAGGTACTCCGACATCGCGTCCGCAGTCTGCTCACGATCGCCGGAGTAACTGCGGGAATGTTTCTTTTCACGGCCGTGACGACGTTGCAGGAATCCCTTGAGGTTATCACGAGGGAGGGCGCAGGCGACTCAACTCTGGTTGTCTACCGAGAGAATCGCTTCTGTCCGTCGACCTCGCGTCTGCCCGAGCACTACCTCGCAGAAATCCAGCGGATACCTGGTGTCGTAGAAGCGATTCCGGTGCAGATCGTCGTGAACAATTGCGGCGCCAGTCTCGATGTTATCACCTTCCGCGGGGTCCCTCCGAAGCAACTCAGACGTTTCAATCCTGACCTCGAGATCGTGACCGGTTCGTTCGATGACTGGACAGGACGCAGCGACGGGGCTCTCATCGGCGAGCATTTTGCGGCCCGCCGGGGACTTCAACCGGGTGATCAATTCGAGGCGGTCGGAATCCGGGTAAAGGTCTCAGGGATCATCCGTTCACCCTCGGCGCAGGATCAAAGCGTCGCATACGTACCGTTGGCTTTCCTGCAGCAATCCTCTCGTTTCGGACTCGGAGTAGTCACCCAGTTCAGTGTAAGGGTCGAAGAGTCAGCCGATCCCGATGAGGTCGCCGTAGCGATCGATCAACTTTTTCAAAATGATACGGCACCCACCGATACCAAGCCCGAAAAAGCCTTTTTTGCCCAGACGGCAAAGGATCTCATCGAAATGGTCGGGTTCACCCGCTGGCTTGGATATGCGGCTGTGATCGCCGTTGTCGCGCTCGTTGCGAATGCCCTGCTCCTCGTCGTTCGCGGCCGCGTGCAGGAAAATGCGGTGCTCCAGACGATAGGATTCTCAAGAGTATCGATCGCGGTGATGATGCTGTGTGAGGGGGCAGTCCTGGGACTTCTTGGCGGACTCTGCGGCAGCGGGGCGGCATGGGCCTTTTTTGAAGTGAAGCGATTCACGCTTGGTAACGAGGGGCTCACTCTCGCGATCCAACCAAGTCCCGGAACGATCTTCGGCGGGTTCGGTATCGCAATCCTCCTCGGCCTGATCGCCTCCCTCTGGCCTGCCGCGGTCGCCACCAGACTCCCCATTATCGCTTCATTGCGCGCCGCTTGAGCCTATTTTTTCCCTTTCATGCTCCCATTCACCTACGCCATTCGTCATCTCTTGCGGGATCCCGTGCGCCTTTTGCAAAAGCTGAGCGGGGCCGCTCTTGTCGTATTTCTCCTTTTCGCGGCAGGTTCCTTCAACGCAGGAATGGACGGGCTCCTCCGAGGGAGTGGTTCTTCCCGGAATGTCATTTTCCTAGGTGCCGGTTCGGAAGAAAGCGTGGAGCGTAGCGAGGTCAGAGCGGATTCCGAGTCGCAGATCGCGGCCGGAGTGCGCGGGATCTCAACGCGTGCGGGGGTTGCTGCGGTTTCAGGCGAGGTCCACTACATGGGAATTTTCGATACAGTCGGAAAAACCGGAGCACGGGCCCTCGCGAGAGGAATCAGTCCCTCCGCCTTCGAGGTCCATTGCGAGGTCAGACTCACTAACGGCCATTACCCCAGGTCCGGCGAGGTCATCGTCGGCCGTCTTGCCGCCCACGCCCTCGGGATCGTTGAAAGTGATTTGAAAAGTGGATCAATGCTCCGTTTTGAAGGATCGAATCTCACCGTCGCGGGTACTTTTGAGGCTCCCGGAACCGTGATGGAGTCTGAGATTTGGATGGACCGCTCCGACTTGATGACGCTCGTCCTCCGCGACACTCTGTCATGCGTGGTCGTCCGAATGGAGAGAGCGGAAACCTATGCCGAAGCCGACCTGTTTGCCAAACAGCGGCTCGATCTCGAACTCGTCGCAATTCGGGAGACGGACTACTACGCAAAGCTCTCGGAATTCTACGAACCGATCCGGATGATGACATGGCTGACGGCGGCACTAGTCGCGGCAGGTGCGGTGTTCGGCGGGATCAATGTGCTTTATGCCGCTTTTGCCTCACGTATTCGGGAGCTCGCGACCCTGCAGGCGATCGGATTCTCGCGACCGGCGATTCTGTTTTCGTTGGTGCAGGAGAGCCTCGTCTCGACTCTGCTGGGAACCCTCTTGGCTTCATTTCTCGCGCTTGCGGTTCTTGAGGGAGTGAGAGTCCCTTTTGCCATGGGAACTTTTCAACTCACGCTCTCACCGCCAGTGCTCGCGCTGGGACTCGGTGCGGCGCTGTTCCTCGGAACTCTCGGGGCTCTGCCGCCCGCCTGGAGATGTCTCGTAGCGCCGATTCCTGTCGCGCTGCGATCCCGGTGATTTTCGCCCCCGTCAAAATTCTTAACCAAACCAAACCAACCAAACCCAAAACTATTATGAAAATCGATACAGTAGCAAAACTGCCCCTCATTGCCGCTATTTCCCTTTTTGCCGCCTGTGGCGAATCGGGGAAGCCGTCTACCGAAGTGACGTCGGGCTCTCCTCCTCATCCGGCGATCGCTTCGGTACTCTCTGAAACAGCTCCAGCCGGTGCCATCTCCGTTGTTGAGGCGCGAAAGATCGCGAAACGGGGCGAGGAGGTCACTGTCGAGGGCATCGTCGCAGGGACAATGTCCCCCTTCGCCGAGGGCTTTGCCTCGGTTGTTGTCGGCGATCTCGCAATGGAGACCTGCGATAAGGATCCCGGAGATAAGTGCTCGTCCCCGTGGGACGCCTGTTGTGCCGATCCGGCGGCGCTCAAGGAGATGCGTTTGACCCTCCAGGTATCTGACGCCGAAGGCCACCCTGTTGCGCAGAGTCTCAAGGGGATCGCCGGACTAGCGGAAATGGACCGGGTCATCGCCGTAGGGACTGTCGCTGCGAACTCAACGGCGGAGAACCTCGTTATCAATGTCTCCCGCCTCCACCGCGCGCCAGTGCGGTGAGACCGTAACGCACCAACTACAGATCCGAATAATTACGCTGAATTGGTGCAGATCCTTACGCGCTGTGAACTATCGGTTCCGCTCAGCATCAGGACGTTCTTTTGTCTCCGGGGAGGTAACCCGCCCCCCTGGGGCGACTCCAGCATTCCAATGCTTCTGGCGCGATGGATTGCTGGATCTCCCTTCCATCGATGAACTTCATGACGAAATAAAGGTGTCCTGCGTCGGTCTCCCCAAAATCATGAACTGAAGTCATCGCCGCACCCCTTTTATCCCCGGCCTTCCGGTGGTTGAATCCAGAAGGGCAAAAATGCAATCTCTTATCAGCGATTGACTTTTTCAAGAAAATCAGCCGATGTGATGCGGACACGGACCCTGTTCACCTTTTTTCTCGCTCCTCTCCGGTTTTCCGATAGGATAACTTGCGAACTTCCACCATTTGATACCCCTCCATGAAACGCATGGCCATCGCTCTCCATGTCGGCTCGTTCTGGACCGTCCTCTGGATGTCCCAGGCTTCCGCCCAGCTTCCTCCAAAGGGAAATGCGCCAACTGTCATCTCGAATTATCGAGAACTTCTGGATTGGATTCCTAAAGACTCCATGCCCCGCAAGGGAACAACTTGGTCCCAGCTACAGATGGATGCGGTGAACGATATCCTCGACAAAAAGCTCAAGTCAGGAGATTACGTCGCGGATATGCGATTGACCGTCAGCGATGTTCCGACATGGGGAGGTCAGTTGCAAATTTACAGCGAGATCGAGAACCGCGAGGGATACCACATTCGTTTCTTCGGAGGGTTTCCGCCCGAGATGAAACCGGAACTGGCTACCGTGACCATCGGGGAGAAAGTGATGTTGTCGGGGAAAATCAAATCGCTCCGCTATCACATTTTGTGGAACCAATTCACGCTTTCGATTGTAGTGGATCCTGCTGAGATCAAGAAATAGGAACATTGCTTGTGTTCCTCGGTGGCGGGGTTTTCATTGCCGGTGGGCTGAATTCCGTGGCACCTTGGGGGCAGCCTTAGAATTGAAATTCTCTTTCATTTTTTCTCCCGGACCCGTTCCCGTTTCGATTCTTCTTTTTCAGTCCAGGGACTGATGTGCCGGATTCCTTAATCGAGCGGTTTGATCGAGATGTTCTGGAAGTAGTAGGCCCCGTCCTTTGAGTTCGCCTGAATCGCGAGTCTTCCTCCCTCTGAACGGATACCCTTGGTGCCGGGACCGGTCGCGAGTGTGGCGACATGCTCCAGGTAGACCTCACCATTGATCCAGACAGTGATGTTCTGGTCCACCACCTTGAAATGGAGTTCGAACCATTCTGCCTGATTCACACTTGATGGGGCCATTTCCGTCACGTTGTAGATCGAGCCGGTGGGATACTTCATCGGCTTGGCTCCCTTGTGCAGGCTCACTTCGATTCCACTTGCCGGATGCTTTTCAATATCATCTCCGTCGAGGTGAAAATAGAAGCCTGAATTGGCCTCAGGATCCGCCTTGATGGTTGCTTTGAGTTCGAAGTTTTTCAGGATCTGGGGAACGTCTCCGGAGCCCTTAAAAAAGAGATAATCAGGACTATCCGTCACAATGCGTGCCGCGAAAGCCCGGTCGGTTATTTGGAAATTGCGGGAGCTGGACCGGGGTTTCCAGAGCTTGAGATCATTTCCGTCAAAAACAACATTCCAGCCTTTTTCACTTTCTCCTGAAGCCGTCGCGGGTGTGCCAGGGCTCGCTGTGGCGGATGACAGTGAGAGTTTTGCGGTGACATTTTCACGGGCATTTTTGACCTTGAGTGCCTCGTCGAGTTTCCCTTCGGTTGTGAGCAGCGTCTGGTAGGCTTCCAGTTTGGCGTCATGTTCCGCGAGGAGAGGCGCGGCGGCAAGACGGCGGTCGGCTTCCAGTTTCCCAAGCTGGGTGCGGTAGGTCGCGCGAAGTTGAGTGAGCTCAGCCGGATCTGTGGCAGCGTCTCTCTCGGGTACGCCGGAAGCTTCGGAAAAGCGGTCTTTTTCCTCGCGGATCGCCAGGGCATCTTCCAGCTTTCCGGCTTTTGTGGCGGATTCGAGCACCCGTTCGATAGCTCGAAAGTATTTCACATCGAGGCTCCGGACGTGCTCATTGAAAGCCTTATTCACTCCATCTTCGAAGGCCATGGCTAGTTCCGCATCAATCAGGGCAAGGCGGCGGTCGACTTCCGCTGCCACAGGAGCCTGGGCCGGAGCGTCGAGTGGCGCCAGCAAAGTACAAACAAATAGCAAGAGGAAACGGTCAGGAATCATGAGCGAAGATTACAAAGAGCAGTCCGTTGCTGCAATCAATTTGTAGGTCATTACGATTCGTGCGGCGGGTTCCGGGCGCAATAACACCCTGTGACATATTACTCCGTTTTTTTCGGGGTGGTCGCCTCTGCGGCAGGGCTGGGCTCCTTGTCGAGATTTTCGAGTTCCCTGCGCAGATTTGCCAAAAACTCGCGGTCCGGTTCTGAGAGGACCGCGATTTTCACGTCGATACTTCGACCCTCGAAAAGGATCGTAACCGATTCCGTCCCGACGAACTGCACCGTGCCGGTGATCGTCCTTCCCTGGAGATCTGTGAATACCCGCTCCCGGAGACGATCCGGCAGAACGACGACCTCTGAGGCAGCTTGGGGCCAGGCCCCGATGTAGAGAGGCGCGCCACTCGCGTCGGCCACGCTCAGATGGATGGCGAGGATCTCCGCAGGTGGGTATTCAACTCGCGTCGAGGTCGTCTGGATTCCCACCTGACCCACCTTGCCACCTACTATCTCCTTGGTATCGGTCACCTCTCTGCCGTATTTGTCCAAAATCCCCCGGAAATCCACCACATACGAAAGGCTGTCGTCGTTGAACCGCACACTGTCCTCGATCGTTTCCGTCGTTTCCCCCTTCTGGACTGTATAGGTCACCTTTACTGACGAGGGCACCGCGAGCGCAGTGACGCTCTTGACCTCCACCCGGACGAACTTGCGCACACTCTTTAGTACTCCGTGGAAGGCCGCCTTGCCCTCCGTCTTCTCTTCGCCCCGGTCTTCCTCCGCGAGGATGACCCGAACGGCAACCGAGTTTGTGCTTTCCAGAGCGGACAACAGCTTGAGGTTTTTCGGGATCGACTCAAGCCGGGGCGCTTCCGTGCCCTGCTTGTAGATGTTGCCACCGCCGCCCATCGCGTGCGGCATCGCCAGGGGAATCGATAACGAAAGAGCCAGGGCGATCTTCAACCAGCGATGCTGTCCAGTCGATTCGGTTCTCATCATTTGCTCGTGGAAGTCGGTCGGGAGCAGCGGGCCGGCTCTCTTTTTCCCGGCAGAGATTGTGAGCGATCCCGGACGATAAGGGCAAGCCTCTTTTCCGCTTTTTCGGGAAAAGATTCGGGGGCAAACGACCCGGTGTTACGCGATCGCTGCCGGGGGAAAGGCTCTATTTTCTGGGTCAACGTCGAGAGCTGGCAGGGAAGGAGTAAGGGGTAAGCGCACTCTACTCAAATTTCGAACCCAAAATCATTGACCTTCCTTCTTTGTCCTGCAAATCTCTGCTCATGAATCGACGAAATTTTGTTCACTCCT
>JAGPCC010000051.1 GCA_018058245.1 Verrucomicrobiales bacterium | reverse complement strand
CGGAGACGGAACGGGATTTCACCTTAATGCGAAAGAGACTGCCGAAATTATTGATCTCGCCCAGACCCGGCGGAGTGAACTGGAGACGCTCGCTTTCGAGAGAGGGCGCGAAATCTACCACGCGACTCCCGATGAGATGCACTGTCGTTTGTCTGAGTTGGTCGCAGCGAAGGATTGAGGTCGATCGCAGGGACGAGAATCAAGGTTTTTTCAGGAGATCCATCGCGATCATCCATTTCTCCGCGAGGGTTGGCCACTGCCGGATTTCCTCCTTGGTGTTTTTGAAACCGAACCCGTGTCCTCCTTTTCCGAAGATGTGCAGCTCACAGGGACGATCTTTGCGGAACATTTCGATATAAAAGTGAGCGCTGCCTTCGGCAAATTTCCGGTCCCCGTGAGCGACCACCAGAAAAGCAGGGGGAGTTTTGTCCGTGATTTTGAGTTCGGGTGAGAGCCGATCGGGATTGGCTTCATCCTGGAGGTAGGCTGGGTAGATGAGCATCGCAAAATTCGGAACGCAACTGGGGGCGTCCCACTTCGGGTCGATGGGATAGGTCCTGCTGCCGTCCGAGGTCAGAGCCATCGCGGCGAGGTGGCCGCCTGCCGAAAAACCGATGATTCCGATGCGATTTGGGTCGATCTGCCACTCTGCGGCGCGGGTGCGCATGATGCCGATCGCCCGATCTACATCCTGGAGAGGAGCATCGTGCTTTTCCAAGCCGTCGCGGCGAGGTACCCGGTATTTCAGGAGCCCTGCACTGATGCCGAGAGTGGAGAGCCATTCACAGACCTCGATTCCTTCATGAGAATAGGCGAGGATGTTGTAACCACCGCCTGGGCAGACGAGCACGGCGGCACCATTTGGATCTTTCGCGGGATACATCGTGAGAAAGGGCGTGCTCACGTTTGACATGATCTGAATCTGAGCGTCGCCCTTCAACTCGATCGACTCGGCGGGAAGTTTGAGGTCGGCCTCACCGGGAACCCCTTCTGGCCAGAGAGGGATGGGCGCGAGGGGAGCGGCGGGTACGAAGGTGTGCATCGTGAGAAGAGCGGCAGTGAGGGCGGGCAGTTTCATAGAGGGGGAGCGTAGCCGGGAATTCCGCATCCGGCGAGGGCGTCTTTGAGTAAGTCGATCTGCGCGGAGGTATGAGCAGCCGAGAGGGTGAGGCGGAGTCTTGCGGATCCTTTGGGCACGGTCGGGTAGCGGATCGCTGGGACGAGAAATCCTCTCTCCTGCAAGTGAGATGAGGCAGCGAGGGTCACGTCATTTTCTCCGAGGATGAGGGGAATGATGGCACTGGGTGCTCCTGGCGAAAGGGCTTCCCGGTTGGTTTGGAGTCTTGCCCGGAGTCGATCACCTCGCGGTCCCGAGACAAAATCAAGCGTCTCCTCTACGGTCGCGGCGAGGGCGGGGCCGGGAGCAGTCGAGTAGATAAAACTACGGGCTTTGTTCACGAGTAAATCGACCAAAGGGCGTGTCGTGCAAATATATCCGCCCGAAAGACCGATCGCTTTGCTGAAAGTCCCCATCTGAAGATCGATACGAGTATCGACGCCGAGAGCGGCACCCAGCCCTCGACCTGCGGGACCGAGGACTCCAAAGGCATGGGCTTCGTCCACGAGGAGGAGCGCATCAACCGTTTCTTTTAGGTCACAAATCTCCGCGAGCGGAGCAAGATCTCCGTCCATACTGAAAACCGATTCCGTGACGACGAGAATTCGGCCATCCCGTTGGACGCGCTCGGCAGCCCAGCGGAGGTGGCTTTCGAGACGATTGAGGTCATTGTGAGGGAAAATCCGCAGAGTCGCACCGCTCAGACGCGCTCCGTCGATGAGGGAGGCATGGCAAAGTTTATCGAGAATGATGAAGTCGTTCTTTCCGCAGAGTGCCGGTAGAGTCCCGATCGCGGCAGCAAAACCAGAGGTGAAAGTCAGCGCGGCTTCCGTTCCTTTCAGTTCCGCGAGACGTTGCTCGAGATCCTCGTGGGGAGCCATCGTTCCGCAGACCAGTCGGGATGCGCCCGAACCTCCGCCGTATCGACCGATGTGTTCCAGGTAGGCTATTTTTAGCTCTTCGTTGTCGGCCAAGCCGAGATAGTCATTCGAGGAAAAATTCAGGCAGGTGCCATGTCCGGCGAGATTGATCGTGATCCCCTGGGGGCTTTCGAGTCGGCGGAGACGTCGGCGCAGTCCGGCCGATTCGAGGATCTGCAACTCATCGACTGGGTCGCGCATTACCGTTTCTTCTTGGGATCAGACTTCAGAAAGAGTGTTGTTTCGAGGAGGTCGAGAGCTTGCTGGAGCGAGCGATCTTGGATCGGCGCCCGGTCCCAGGGTGTGGCCTTTTGCTGACTGAGGAGGAGATAATAATCAATCTCCGGATCCGTCCCGGCGACGAGAGCGGCTTCGTTCATACGCGGGCGTTGTTGCTGGAAGAGGAAACTGCTCAGCGGAGTGCCTTTGTCTACCGCGCGGTAGATGTCGTATTTTGTTTTGGGCACCGTTCCGTTGATGAGGTCCGGGGTGATCCCTTTTTGGAAAATGGATGTGTCATCCTCCAGCACGACTTCGGCGACAGCGAATCGCAGGATGCGGTCTTCCCCAACGGGCACGTCTCGATACTCCACCGCGAGGCCAGGGGTCTGCTCCCCGATGACGAGGCATCCGGTTTCTCGCTTGAGCACTGCGGCGATGATTTCGCCGACGTTACCAGTCTCGCCATCAACGAGGAGGATGAGGTCGCCAGTCCATCCCCCCGAGACGGCGGTCGAGACAAAGAGACTGGGGCGTTCGTTTCCGGGACGGCGGATTTTAAAAAGAAGCTCATTCGGAGGACGGAGTCGGCTGAGGATCTTTGCGGCGATGGCGAACTCGGCCTGGGCTTGGGGCGATCGCAAATCGAGGATGAGGTGGGTGAGTCCCTTTTCCTCCTTAAATCCAGCAATGGCGGCATCGAAGGCTTCCAATTCGGAGTCTACGAAGCGCCCAAAGCGGACGTAACCGATCTGCGGAGTCAGTTTCGCCTGCTGGAAGACAAACGGAGAATTCCGCTCGGATCTTGATTTTTCGGTGAGGAGCATCGCGCCGAAGTCGAGACGGTTTAGCATCCCTTGCAGTGCAGAGCGATTGACTTCGAGATCGTCGAGAACCTCGTGTTGGATGTAGTCTTGCGTGAGGAGCCGAAACGCCTCCTGCATACTCGCCTGGTCGAGGGTGTCGATCAGTTCCCGGAGTCGTTTCGGATGATCCGTCTCGGGGCTGGAGATCGCCGCCGCCGGAGGAAGCGGGATTTCAGGAACGGTTGCGTTGGGACTCGTCTCCGCAGAGACGGTGCCGATAGCGAGAAACAATAGCAGGAGGCCTCGGATCATGATCGCTTGAACTCTACGCCATTCGGAAAATGGTTCAATGCCTCGATTGTGCCTTCGCAGGAGGGCCAGGAGTAGTGTTGCCGGAGACACTCTGCAAGGTAATCGATCGCTCCGCGCACTGCCGTGATGAGGTCGATCCCAATCGCGAGGCGGGCAGTGATCGCGGCCGAGAGGGTGCAACCGGTTCCATGTAGATCCGGCACGGCGAGCCTGGGGTGGGGGAAAGAGATGGCCTCGCCACCGATCCAGGCATGATCGACGATGTTCCCATTTCCTCCGAAATGTCCGCCTTTGACGAGGAAGTCAGTGCCATAGCGCTCATGGAGTTGCCGCGCGGATGCGGCAAATTCGGATTCCGAGCGAATTCGGAAATCAAGGAGAAGCTCCGCTTCGGGGAGATTGGGCGTTACGAGCGTTGCCAAGGGGAGGAGGGACTCTTTGAGTGCCAAAACTCCGTCATCGTTCAGGAGGGGCGTGCCGCTGCCGGAGCGAATCACCGGATCGATCACGAACGGAATGTCGCGGTTTTCTCGGAAAAAACAGACTAGAGTCTCCACCAGCGACGCCTCCGCAAGCATCCCTGTTTTTGCCGCGCGGACGGGAAAGGCGGACTGAACTCTGTTGAGTTGGTGACTCAAGAGGGTTGGATCGACGGCTTGGAACGAAGCGACCTCACCCGGAACCTCGGCAACGATCGCTGTGATCGCGCTGAGACCGTAGACTCCGTGCGCAGCAAAAGTTTTCAGATCCGCCTGGATCCCGGCACCGGCAGAGGAATCGGACCCGGCGATGGTGAGAGCGAGGGGCGGAGCTGTAGGGAAAGTTTTGATAGGGAAATGGTAGTTGCAGGGATACGACCTTGCCAGAGAGCCGGGTTGAGTGCAAATAGGAGAGTGAAATCGAAGGCCCCCTACCTGAAATCAATTTTTGCGAACAATCTCACGGAGCATTCGGGGATCACCGAATTGATGGATGACCTGGGCGAGGCCCTCGCGCTCGGGAAAGGTCAGGTGCGCATGATGGGCGGGGGCAGCCCGGCTCACATCCCGGCGATGCAGGCGATCTGGCGGGCGCGGATGAAGGAATTGCTCTTTGAGGCTCCGGATGAATACGACCGCATCATGGCGGACTACGATCAACCTGCGGGGAATCCTGCATTTCGCGAAGCGCTCGCCTCCTTTTTGAATCGCGAATATGGCTGGGAGTTGAGCGCGAAAAACATCGCGATCACGAGTGGTGGTCAGACCGCGTTCTTTTTTCTCCTGAATCGCTTTGCCGGGAAGATGGTCGATGGAACGGTGCGAAAAATACTCCTTCCCCTAGTCCCTGAATACATCGGGTATGGTGATCAGGCTGTCTCCGAACATGTCATGTTCGATGGTCGTCGGCCGAAAATCGAGCTGATCGGGGAACGGAGTTTTAAGTATCATATCGACTTCGATTCGCTCGATCTGAATGAGTCCCACGGAGCCATTGCGGTCTCGCGACCAACGAATCCGAGTAGTAACGTGCTCACGGATGAGGAAATCGGGAAACTGCGACAACTCGCGGCAGCGGCGGGAATCCCTCTCATCATCGACAATGCTTACGGTCTCCCGTTCCCCGGGGTGATCTTTCACGACGCCACCCCCGTCTGGGACGAGAACATCATTTTGACGCTCAGTCTCAGTAAACTGGGGCTTCCCGGTACACGGACGGGCATCGTGGTGGCGCGAGAAGAGATCATCTCGGAGATTCGCTCGATGACGGCGATCATCGGTCTTTCCAACAATAATATCGGGCAGGCAATGGCTCGGCCCATCATTGAGTCTGGGGAAGTTCTTTGCCTCGCCCAGGAAGTGGTGATGCCCTACTACCGCGAGCGTTCCGAGCGATCCCTTGCCCTCGCGCATCAGCACCTACCGCCGGAGGTACCTTGGCGTATCCATGAGAGCGAAGGAGCTTTCTTTCTCTGGTTTTGGTTTGATCGATTGCCGATTTCCTGTAGGGAACTGTATCGGCGGCTGAAGGATGCAAATCTCATCATCGTGCCCGGCGAGTACTTTTTCTACGGACTCGATACAAGCGACTGGGACCATGCTCGACAGTGCATCCGGGTGAGTTTCACCCAACCCGAAGAGATTGTCGCCGACGGATTCCGCATCCTCGGCGAAGTGATCCGCGAAGTCTACGCGATCTGAAGACGATCAGCCTTCCACCTTTACGGCCGTCGGTTTGCCGGAAGCGTCGACCACGAATGACATTTTTAATTTCCAATGGCTGGCGATCTTCTTCAGAACCTCACGTCGGGTGAGATCTTTCCCGGAGAAATTGAAAGGTGGTGCCGCCGTAGGCAGGTTGGAAACTTCGTAGAAAATATCATTGAGAGGCACCTGATTGAAAATCAGTTCAGGCGTCATGTGCTTGTAGTCGATATCGAATTGTTCTTCGTCGAGCCACTTCATGAGCGGTTTGTAGTCGGTTTTTAAGAAACCTGCTAGGCTCATCGAGTCGGCACTCCCCGTGGTCGCCGCACTATTGCCGTTTGCGTCCTTGTTTCCGGCGGTCTCGCAAGAGACCAAAGCCAGTGCTAGTGTTGGAATCGCTAGAGAAACCCAAGCGTTGCGGAAAGTCATGGGTCAAATAATAATGGGATACGATGAAATGTCTTTGAATAATTTGGAGATTTGCGTTCAAACTCTTGTCTAACTGACGAAACCTAACGGAACACCCATGAAAACTGCAATTTATCCCGGAAGTTTTGACCCCGTTCACAACGGGCATCTCGATGTCATTGCACGGGCTTCGAAGTTGTGTTCCCGCGTCATCGTCGCGGTTGCCGTGAATCACGCTAAAAGCGGCCTGTTTTCCTTGGCGGAACGGGTCGATCTGATTCGAAGTGCCTCGGCACAGATTAAAGGGGTCGAGGTGATGTCTTTTGAGGGACTCTTGGTCGATTTTTTCAAGAAAGAGAAAGCCCAAGCCGTCATCCGGGGGCTTCGGGCGGTCTCGGACTTCGAATATGAATTCCAGATGGCGCTGATGAACCGGAGTCTAGACGACGATCTCGAGACGATCTTCATGATGCCGAGTCAGGAAAGCATCTATCTGAGCTCCCGCATCGTAAAAGAAGTCGCCCAACTCGGTGGGAACATTGACCGATTTGTTCCGCCCGTGGTGAAAGCGGCTCTCAAAGAGAAGTTGGGATGAGACGGTGCGCAGAGCCGGAAGGTGGCACAGAAGGGTGATACAGAAGGGTAATTGGGGAGTCTGTCGGACTTATCCCGCCCGGCTGCGGAGAACGGGGATTCGGCCCAAATTTTTCAACTTTTCCGTTATTTGTGCTTCTACACACTGCACAAACTCATGAAATTTTGACTCGAACCACGCTTTCTTCGTTCGAACGCTCCCAGCCCGAAAGGTCTATTGTTCCAATCAATCCAAAGTCGCGTTAAATCGAGATAGAATCGTTTCCACATTTGGGAATGCCAGGGGCGGTCGGCGGGATAGGGCGAGCATTCAGCCGGTTTGGAGGCGTGGATCTTGTGTGGTGGGCTGAAATTGGTCGGGCCTTTGGCCCTCGCTGGTGGGGTGGGCGTTGTATCCTGGGGCGTCGTCCCAGGCTGGAATGGGTCGGGCCTTTGGCCCTTGCTGGTGGAACTGAATATATTTTCTGAAGGGCCAAAGGCCCGCCGCTATACCAGCCTGGGGCAACGCCCCAGGGAAACGATTCGAAAAATATCGTGAAGGGCCAAAGGCCCGCTCCATCGTTGAGGAATGATGCCGCAGTGCTACCGATTCCCAGATTTGCCGGAGACAAGCGAGGACTTCGCATTGGTCCCTCGAAGCGGTTAGTCCTTTTTTGAGGCAGCCTTCTTGGTAGGCGCTTTTTTCGAGGCAGCTTTTTTCGACGGCGCTTTTTTGGCGGGCGCGGTTCCATCTCCGACGACTTTCTTTTTGGCCGGTTCTCGGGGTGGAAATTCCCAGCCCAGCATACGTTTTCCCGTGGCATTACAAGTCAAGGCAGCCTGGAAAGGACGACCTCTTTTACTGATCCACTTGTCGATGATGTCGGTTTTCCCTTGGGTGAAATACTTGATCGCCTGCTCTCGCGGGATCTCGAACTTGCACATCTCCCTCGAAAGTCGAGCCTTGCAACCGTCCCCAGAGACACGGCGATTGCAGATGTAACTGCCGGGAGTAACGTAGATTTTCCCGCCGTCACAGAGGGGGCAGGGGCACAATTCGTTTTCCGGGAGGATGGACTCGGATTCGATTTCTTCCTCGGGTGTTTTTTCGAAGACAAAAGAGGCTTTGAGACCAGATTTTTTGTCTTCTACGAGCTCAATCGCAGCATCGAAGGGCAATTTGAAGCGGTTCACGAATCCGGTGAGCGGCCCGACCAACTTGGTGCTGAGGAGGGTTTTTGCTTCGTCGGTCGAGAGCGGACGGCTCGCGACGACTTTGGGAAGGGTGAATTTGCACTCGGGTTGGCGGCATTTGTAGCGACCGTCATCCTGGGCGAGTGAGGCAGCACCGCAGACAGGACAGGGAACGGGGAACTCGGGCCACTCGCGCTCGACCGCATTTTTTGCGTAATCACGGGCTGCATCGACAACGTTTCCAGTGAGTGCCTTAATTTCGTGCATGAAGGTGGAACGATCGAGTCGGCCCTGCTCCATCTGTTTCAGTTTGTATTCCCATTCACCGGTCATCTCGGGAGACGTGAGAATACCGATCTCCATGTTGTGCAGCTGCTCGATGAGCCGCATTCCGCGAGTCGTCACGAAGAGATCGCGACCGTCCCGGGTAATGTATTTGTCGAGAATGAGCCCCTCAATGGTCGATGCCCGGGTCGCCGGAGTACCCAGTCCTCGCTCGGACATGGCATCGCGGAGATCTTCGTCATCGACGCGTTTTCCGGCAGTTTCCATCGCGGAGAGCAGCGTGCTTTCGTTGTAGCGGGCAGGAGGACGGGTCACTTTTGCGAGAGCATCGACTTCTGTCGCTTTCGCAGTTTCTCCCGGTTTCACGGCGACAATCTGGCGGTCGCCGTTGCTGCGCTTCCCTTCGTCCTCTTCGTCGTCAGGGGCTGCTGCGGGGGTGGGGGCTCCGACGGTTTTTCCGTAGACGGCGAGCCAACCGGCTTCCACGAGAATTTTTCCCTCGGTCTTGAAGTTGTCTTCCCCGATCAAAGAGATCCGTGTCGTATTCTCGAACTCCGCCTGTGGGTAAAAGGCAGCGATAAAACGCCGGGTCACCATGTCGTAGAGCTTTTGTTCGGCCTCATCGAGATTTTGCGGGATCTGTCCGGTCGGGATGATCGCAAAGTGATCACTCACCTTGCCACCGTCGAAGACGCGGCGGTTCGATCCGGTCACCCACTTGCTCTGGACCGCTTTGGCAGCGAAAGCGGGCATGTCGGAAACGGCTCGCCCCGAGGCCGCCGCGATCTTTTCCAGAGTGGTGATCGAGGGCGTCACATAGTCGTCAGGCAGGTAGCGAGAGTCGGTTCTCGGATAGGTGAGGGCCTTGTGTCTCTCGTAGAGCGACTGAGCGAGTTGCAAGGTCCGACGGGCCGAGAAACCGAAGCGACCGTTTGCTTCGCGCTGGAGGCTGGTGAGGTCGTAGAGTTGTGGCGCGATTTGTTTGGTCGGCTTTTTCTTTTCCTCTACCACTGCTGTTTTGCCGTGACAACGAGCTACGATCGCGTCGGCGAGGGTTTTGTTCCAGAGGCGTTCGGCCCTGGCATGAGGTTTGTCTTC
Source organism: Verrucomicrobiales bacterium (assembly GCA_018058245.1). Classification (GTDB taxonomy): domain Bacteria; phylum Verrucomicrobiota; class Verrucomicrobiia; order Verrucomicrobiales; family DEV007; genus Arctic95D-9. Next base: position 12,817 of record JAGPCC010000051.1, on the reverse strand, counting down.
GGACTTTTTAAAAGTGGGGTCGTACCAGCGACCAGGATAGGTGCCTGCGGCGACGTCGAAGCTGCCGTGCACTTCGAAATAGTCTTCGCTGACAAAATCTTCGATCTCCTGTTCCCGCTCTGCGAGAAGGGCGAGGGTCGGAGTCTGGACGCGGCCCACGGGCGTTTTATTGAACCCGCCGAACTTGCTGTTGAATGCCGTCATCGCCCGAGTCGAGTTGATCCCGATGAGCCAATCCGATTCGGAACGACAATAAGCAGCATCGGCGAGAGGGCGCATCTCCTCATCAGAGCGGAGATGGGCAAAGGACTCACGGATCGAACCATCGGTCATCGACTGCATCCAGAGGCGACGCACCGGTTTGCTGACTTCACAGTATTGCACGATGTAGCGAAAAATCAGTTCTCCCTCGCGTCCGGCATCACAAGCATTGATGAGTTCGGTGACGTCTTTCCGCTTCATCAGTTTTTTCAGCAGGGAAAGTCGCGACTTTCCACCCTTCTGCTCACTGGGTTCGAGCGCGAACTGGACTGGCAGCACCGGGAGACAGTCAAAATTCCACGGAAGATTCTTTCCTTCGGCAGTGGTTGGAAGGGCCTGCTGGACGAGGTGACCGACCGCAGAGGAGATCAGGTAACGGTCGTTTTCGTAAAATTCGTCGTTCTTTTCAAACTTCCCGATGGCAGGATCTTTCCCGAGGACTCGGGCGAGGTCTGTCGCGACGCTTGGTTTTTCTGCGATAATGAGGGTCTTCGACATGGGTAAAGGGAAGTGATTTCTGTGACACGGAGTGGCCTGTTTTCACCAAAAGGTCAAATTTGTTTCGTGAAGTATTTACCGGGAAGCTGTTTCACGAGGCGTTTTAGCTCAAGTTGCAAGAGGGTGGCACTGACTCTGCCGGCAGGGATTCCGGTCGCGGTGGCAAGGGTATCAATGGTCGCGTCTCCGGCCATCAGTTCGGTCAAGATGAGTCGTTCTCCATCATTCAATTCCGGTTCCCGGCGAGGTTCCGCAATCTTTCCGGGAGAGTCCGGCCGTGCTCTCGGGGTATCGTCGAGGGCAAGAAACCCGATTTCGAGATCGAGTTCGTCGATGATGTCCTGGGCAGAGCAAACGAGGGTAGCCCCCTGTTGGATGAGGCGATGACACCCCTCCGAGGTCGGGCGGTCAATCGGTCCGGGGACAGCAAAAACGGTGCGTCCCTGCTCAAGTGCCTGATTTGCGGTGATGAGTGATCCGCTCCGAACCGGAGCCTCGACGACGAGGAGACCTCGGGAGATCCCCGCGACGATCCGGTTTCGCAGGGGAAACGACTGTTTGTCCGGCACATAGAGGACGGGGAATTCTGAAATGACGGCCCCGTGTTCCGAGATCCGGTCGGCGAGGGCCTGATTTTCGGGCGGATAGACATTCCCGATTCCAGACCCCAGAACAGCGAGAGTGCGGCCTTCCGCAGCCAGAGCGGCCTCGTGCGCTGCCGTGTCGATTCCACGGGCGAGGCCGCTCACGATACAGAAACCCGCCTTCGCGAGTTGAAAACTCAGTTTTTTCGCCTGCTCCTTCCCGTAATGAGTCGTGCGGCGCGAACCCACGACCCCGATGGCTGCCCGGTCGGCCGGGAGGATACGCCCTTTTATATAGAGGAGAAAAGGCGGGTCATAGATGGTCCGGAGCGCCGGTGGATAGTCTTCATCCTCAAGCGTGAGGAGGGAGATCCCGTGATCGGAGATGCGTCGTTGTTCTTCCGCCAGATCAATCCGATTTTCCCAGTCAGTGAGTTGGTCTGCCATTTCCTCTCCGATCCCAGGAACGGCAACGAGTTCGTTCCGTTTTGCCGAGAGAATCGCCTGGGGACGTTCGAAACGTTCCAAAAGCCGACGTACGCGGATGGGCCCGATCCGAGGGAGCAAGTTGAGAGCGAGGAACGCTTCTTTCGATGTCATGGCTTATTTTTCATACAGGGGAACATTTGAACAGTCAAGGGCCGATAGTCCTCCCTTGCGAACAATTTCAATTCGCAGAGTCGAAGATCCACGGCTAAGATCAGGATCGCTCAACTATGGGACAAAAATGGACGCTGGAATCGGCCGCACGGGAAAAAGCTCCTGGGTTGCACCCCTTCGCCGGAGCTCGCCTCCGAGTATTCTTGCGTCATGCCCTGCTGACTCCGGGATTAGATCCCCGGACCCGCTACCAGCGATTCATCGCATGGGTCGGGCAGATTCTCCGTCTTCCGCTCGCGACGATTGAGAAGGTGAAATACAACGGCGCGATCCATCGCCAAACCCTCACAAAACCTCCGATTTTCCTGATCGGTCACTGGCGCAGCGGGACGACTCATCTCCACAATCTGATGAGTCGTGATCCGCAGTTCGGTTATTTGAAATTTTCCGAAACGGCCATGCCGCTCGACATGCTCGGACCCAAAGTCCGAATCGCCCGAAAGATCATTGATCGCGCACTGCCCGAAACACGGGGATACGACAATGTGAAACTCGCGCTCGATGAACCGCAGGAGGAAGAGATGGCGCTCGGAAATCTCAATCCTATCGGATATTACAGCATTTATTATCTGCCGGCCGATATGGCGGGTCACCGTGACCGATCGCTCTTTTTTGAAGAAGTTAGTGAGAAGGAAAAAAATCGTTTCCGGAAAAATTACGAGTTTCTCATTCGAAAGGTTCATTATGTAAAAGAAGGGCGTCAACTTCTCTTTAAAAACCCTCCCTCCACGACGCGGATGGAGATGATTCTTCAACTTTTCCCGGACGCCAAATTTATCCATATTGTACGAAATCCCTGGCCGGTTTTCAGTTCCACTTGTGGGAAATTCCCGCGTCTTTTTAATGCGTTTGCCTGGCAACCGTTTCAGAATGTCGATATCCCGGAATACACTCTCGAAACCTATGCGCGACTCATGCGGCGCTACCTTGAGGATAGAGATCGCCTGAAGCTCCCGGCTCATCAATTGATCGAGACGACCTACGAAAAGATCACTGCTGATCCTCTCGGGGAAATCGCTCGGATATACGATCAGTTGGAGCTCGACGGAAAAGAGGCAGGGCTCAGTGAAATCGGAAAGTATGTCGGCACTTTGCAAGATTACAGCCGCAACGTCCATCGCATCGCCCCCGAACATGCGGAAGCGATCCGCACCCGATGGAAATTCGCATTTGAGGAATGGAGCTACGACCTCACTCCACCTGAAGACATCGCGATTTCCTAATCCTCAAGCGTTTTGAAGTCTTTATTCCTCGTTTCTGGAGAGATCAGTGGGGACACCCATGGGGCTGCTCTTCTCGCGGCATTGCCGGAAGTGGGGCAGTGGACTTTTGCCGGATTGGGTGGACCAGAAATGAATCGTCTAGCGCCCGAGGTCGAGGACTGGCTCGAGGAAGCGGCCGTATTGGGCCTGTGGGAAGTTCTGAAAAAATACGGTTATTTCCGTAGAAAGATGGAGGAGACCGTTTCCAAAATCCTCACGACTCACCCCGATGGAGTCGTATTCATCGATTATCCGGGGTTTAATCTTCGTCTTGCGAAACGGCTCCGTAAGCATGGATATGGCGGGAAGTTGATCTATTACATCAGCCCGCAGGTCTGGGCCTGGAAAAAGGGTCGGATCCGGAGCATGGCGAGATTGCTTGATCTCATGATCTGCATTTTTCCATTCGAAAAGGAACTCTACGAAGCCTCTGGATTGCGCACTCTTTTTGGTGGTCATCCTCTTGTTGACTCGCTCGAGGAGATCAAGAGTCGTGGGATCGAGCGTGACGACAAGCTCGTCGCTTTGCTGCCTGGCTCCCGCGAACGGGAAATCGCGAAGCTCTTTCCCCCGATGTTGGCGGCTGCGAAGCTTTTGAAATCGCGCCATCCGGAACTTCGTTTTGCGACGACAGGGGCGACTCCGGTGCTTACGAATCGACTTCGGGAACTTACTGAGGAGGCGGAGTTATCCGATTGTGTCCTCGTTGGGGAGTGTTCCAGTCACGAGATCATGCTGCGAGCCGGAACCGGAGTGATCGCTTCGGGCACGGCGACGCTCGAGGCCGCTTGCCTGGGGCTGCCCTATTGTCTTACATACAAAGTCGCCTGGCTCACCGCAAAAGTGGCCACCTATGTCATGTCTGTGCCCTATCTCGGAATCGTGAACGTCATCGCGGGGCGAGAAGTCGTGAAAGAATTGTTGCAGGAAAGGGCCACAGGCGAAACGATCGCAGATGCCCTTGAGCCTCTGCTTTCCTCGAAATCTGCGCGAGTAGCGCTTCAGGGGGAACTGGCTGTAGTGGTGAGCGCTCTCGGCGAAGGCGGAGCGCATCTTCGGGCGGCACAGGCAGTGCTCTCCGCGTGGGAAGAAGAACTATGAAAGAGGGATTTTTGATTCGGTTTTTGATTGTCGCGCTTCCAGCCGGGTTGCTTTTTCTGGGCGGTTATTCCCTGTACCGGAGTCACTCGCCCTCGGCAGGGAATGAGATCGATCCCAATGAAGCGGTTCGGCTCGATGCCGCAGCACTCCACCGGAGACCCGTATCTCAGACGGACCTTCTTCATTCCCTCACCATCCTCTCCGAAAACATCGGGGAGCGCGATTCGAGTAAACCCGAAAAGCTCGAAAGTGCCGCCGTCTGGATCGAGTCGACACTCGGGCCGGCGAACATGGGATATACCGTGACACGGCAGGAATATCAAGCCAGCGGGCAACCCGTCCGTAACCTTGTGGCGACACTGCCGGGGAAAACACGTCGCGAAGAAATCATCGTGATCGGCGCGGACTATGATTCCGCGCTGGGAAGTCCCGGCGCGAATGGAAACGGAGCGGGAGTCGCTGCTCTCATTTCGATCGCGAAAGCATTTGCCGGGGAACGACAGGATCGAACGGTTCGTTTTGTCGCGTTTGCGGGGGGGGCTCGGTCTGGCCCGGAACGAAGCGAAAGCGGAGTTTTTGTCTATCTCAACAGCAGCCGAGCGCTCCAGGAAAAAGTGGTTAGCGTGATCCTCTTGGATTCCATCGGTTTCTTTTCCAATACACCCGGTAGCCAGAAGCCCCCTAAGGGATGGTCCGGCGAATTTCCAGAAACGGGGGATTTTCTCGCCTTTCTAGGTGCGGAGAAGTCGCGCTATTTTGTCGATTCGGCGCGGACGGCGTTCACCTCCGGTTCCGGGATCAAAGGGGTCTCCGGTATTTTTGCAGAAACGGAGAGCAATCCATATTCGGTGCTTCAGGAGACAGGTTTCGATCTCGTCATTGCCACCGACACGGGACCATTGCGTGATCCGGCCTTCGGAGGGGCAGGGGACACCGTTGCGAGATTGGACATTGGACGACTAGAATCCGTCACCATCGGACTGGAGAAAGTCCTCGCAACCTGGGCGAATCCGTAAACGACCGCCGCGTCACTCGGCGAGAATCATCCCGGCCCGTTCGCTGAGCATTTCGGCGATTCCGTTTTCACTATCGCAGAGAATGACTTTCGGTTGCACCGGTTTATCGGTGATCTCAAACCCCATGATGATCACCTTTTCCCCTGCATTGATGAGGTGTGCGGCCGCGCCGTTGATGCCGATGACTCCCGAGCCTGCTTCCCCCTCGATCACATAGGTCTCGAGTCGGGCACCAGTGGTGGCACTGACGACGAGAACCCTCTCGCCTACCCAGAAACCACCCCGTTCAATGAGGTGCTGGTCGATCGTGATACTACCGACATAGTCGACATTTGCCTCCGTTACCGTGGCAAGATGGATCTTGGATCGTAGGAGGCTGCGCATATCAAGGAGGGGGGGGGGAAGGTTTCGCAAAAAGTCAGGAAATGCAAGGGAGCGTTGAGCGAGAGCCAGAATAAAACGACCGTAGCCAACCCGGGCGGATCTTCAGCTCCGTGTCCTCCGGACGGCTTCCTCCCAAGCCGACAGTTGTCCCTGCATCCTCTCCTGATCCGGTCCGGGAACAAAACGGGAGTCCTCCTGCCAGAGTTGCGCTAGCTCTTCGCGATCATTCCAGATGCCAACGGCGAGGCCGGCGAGGTAGGCGGCACCGAGAGCCGTCGATTCGGATGTCCGGGAGCGCACCACGGGCACCCCGAGGACGTCGGCTTGGATCTGCATGAGGAGGGGATTCTTCGATGCCCCGCCATCCACTCGCAACTCCGTGAGAATGATGCCGGAGTCGTCCATCATCGCCCGGATAATGTCGTTTGTCTGGTAGGCGATCCCCTCGAGTGCCGCCCGCGCGAGATGGGCCTTGTTCGAGCCCCGAGTCAATCCGGTGATGGTCCCTTTGGCGAAGCCATCCCAGTAGGGTGCCCCGAGTCCAGCAAAGGCCGGGACAAAATAGACCCCGCCGTTGTCTGCCACTTCCGCTGCCAGCGTCTCGATTTCCTCGGACGACCGGATGATGCCCAACTGATCACGGAGCCACTGCACTGCCGCGCCTGCAATAAATACGCTGCCCTCCAGGGCGTACTCGGTCTTCCCACCGATCCGCCAGGCGACCGTGCTGAGGAGTCGGTGTTGCGAAACAATGGGGGCATCTCCTGTGTGAATGAGCGCAAAACAGCCTGTGCCGTAGGTGTTTTTTGCCATTCCGGGAGAATAACAGGCCTGTCCGAAGAGGGACGCCTGTTGGTCCCCGGCGATTCCAGCGATGGGAATCGCGGCACCAAAAAGAGCGGCATCGCATTCACCGTAGACTTCGGAACTGTCTCGGATCTCCGGAAGGAGCGAGCGAGGGATCTGGAGGAGTTCGAGCATTTCCTCGCTCCAGGTCGTGGAGGTGATGTCGCAGAGCATCGTGCGGGAGGCATTCGAGGCATCCGTGAGATGGAGGCGTCCTCCCGTGAGATTCCAGACGAGCCAGGAATCGATCGTTCCAAAGGCCAATTCTCCCCGTTCTGCGCGTTCCCGCACTCCCGTGAGATGGTCCAGCATCCAGCGGATTTTTGAACCGGAGAAATAAGCATCGACGATCAGGCCAGTGATCTCCTGAATGCGTCCGCCGTGCCCTTCCTCTGCCAGTTTTTGGCAAAAATCTGCGGTACGCCTGTCCTGCCAGACGATCGCATTGCCGACCGGTTCCCCCGTCGCCCGGTCCCAAATCACTGTCGTCTCCCGTTGGTTGGTGATACCGATTGCAGAAACCTCCGTCGCCTTCAGGCCAGCGATCGAGAGAACCTCCTGCGCCACCGTAAGTTGCGTCGCCCAGATTTCCTTTGCGTCGTGTTCCACGAGACCTGGAGAGGGGAAAATCTGGGCAAACTCCGTTTGCGCCTTCGCCACCGGAGTTCCGCTACGGTCAAAAATGATTGCCCGCGAACTTGTCGTTCCCTGATCCAGCGAGAGGAGATAGTCAGCCATCTCTCGAATGTAAGAGAAAGTGTTCCGGGGAGAAAGTCTGGTTTTCGCAAAATCGAACCTTTGCCGTATGTCGGAACGTAACCGGGACGTCCTCCCCATGGCCGTGATCTATGCTGGCTGCCTTGAATACGCCATGCCCATGGCCGGCGGCACGGTCGACAGAAAATGAGGAAACGCTACGATCCCATTCGAATCGTTCGCATATGAAAAATACATTCTTCGGGTCGCTTACTATGTTGCTGTCGTTCAGTGGGATCCTTTCGGCTGCGGACGCGCTGCCGGTGGAGATCGGCCAGCGGCGGGAATTGATGATCGACGATGCCTTGATCGAGTCGGTCAGTGGCAGCCTCGAGCTCCGCCTCCACCATCCCCAAGCGCAGGAAATTGCCATCGTTCACGACCGTCCGTGGGAGGGTTCGGGTTGCGGTTATCACAGCATTTTCCACGATGGAGAAAAGTATCGCATGTACTACAAAGCGTGGCACATCATGGTCGAGAAGGGGAAACTCGACACCAAAAATCGATTCCTTTGCTACGCGGAGAGCGAAGATGGGATCATCTGGACAAAACCGGAGCTGGGGTTGTTTGAATACGAAGGATCCAAGAAGAACAACATCGTCATCTGGGACGGCGGTCCGTGGGGAGAAGCCCAGCCCGATGGAGCACACCCTGCCGTATTCCTCGACCAGAACCCGAATTGTCCGCCCGAGGCGCGTTTTAAAGCCATCATTCGGTCCAACAAACCGACCGGTCTGCTGGTCATGAAATCAGCCGATGGTATTCGCTGGTCGATGCACCATGACAAGCCCGTCATTACTGACGGAGCTTTTGATTCGCAGAATCTCGCTTTCTGGGACCCAGTGCGGAACGAATACCGAGCCTACTGGAGGATTTTCACCAATGGGATCCGGGACATTCGCACCGCAACCTCAAAGGATCTCATTACCTGGACTCCGCATCACGATCTGAAGTATGAAGACGCACCGCCCGAGCACCTCTACGTGAACCAGATCCTGCCCTACTACCGGGCGCCGCATCTGTTCATCGGTTTCCCGGCGCGCTACATTGAGCGAGACGGGAAGTCCCCGTCGATGGGCGCATTGCCCGATCCCGAGCATCGCGAACTGCGTGCCGCCGCGTCGCCCCGGTATGGATATGCGATCACCGAAGGATTGCTCATGAGCAGTCGGGATGCCGTGAATTTCCATCGCTGGCCCGAGGCCTTCCTTCGCCCTGGTCCCGAGCGAACCGGGCAGTGGAAATACGGCGACAATTACATCGCCTGGCACCTCCTCGAAACAAAAAGCAAACTTCCCGGCGCGCCCCATGAGCTGTCGATCTACGCCACCGAGGGCTACTGGACTGGGAAGCAGGACGAGTTGCGTCGCTATACCCTGCGCCTCGACGGTTTTGTCTCGGCAAATGCAAAAATGAGCGGCGGCGAACTAGTCACCAAACCGGTGATCTTTTCAGGCAAGGAACTGACCCTGAATTTTTCCTCGTCCGCAGCAGGTGATCTCCGGGTGGCCATTCAGAACGTCGACGGCACTTCCATCCCCGGTTTCAGTCTCGATGACTGCCCCCCAGTTTTTGGGGATTCGGTGGACCGTATCGTACAGTGGAAAAACGGAAGTGACGTCTCCGCGCTCGCGGGCAAACCAGTCCGACTGCGATTTTCTCTACACGACGCCGATCTGTATTCGTATCAGTTCCGGTAGGTGACTTTTGGGAGAGAAATGGACAGCATTGTCTCCCAGTCTCCCATGTGCAACGCCTACGAGATCGGACACCCCGTAAAACGATTGCCGGAAGGCGACCTCGGGAGGATCATCGCTCCGCTCCTTGATGGCTCCACCGTCCGGCTCATTCGCCGCACCGATCCCGCACCCGTCATCACTGCGGGCTTTGACCTCGTGACGATGCGCTGGGGATTCGAGCGGGCCCGACTTGGCACGATCAACAATGCCCGCGAGGATAAACTCGGAGGTCCGATGTGGTCGCGCGTCTTTTCCGAGCGCCGCTGCCTCATTCCCGTGAGTGGCTTTTACGAATGGTCGGGGCCGCAGGGGCACAAGCAGACCTATCGGTTCACCCGCCCCGATGGCGCTGCGTTCTGGATCGCCGGGATCTGGGAAGAGTCTCGTGATCTCGGCCCCTGTTTTTCCATGATCACCACCGGGGCAAACACCGTGGTCGCGCCCATCCATCACCGCATGCCTGCGATCCTCGAGGAGGACCAGATCACCGCCTACTTCGCCGGAGACCTACGGACCTTTTTGCCCCTGACGGAGAGTATTCAAGTCGAAGCGGCCGTTAACCCACTCCGAAAGCCGAAAGACCCGCCCCTCCAGCGAGAGCTGTTTTGAGGGGGAGGGAATACCGCACCCATCTCCCCACCTACTCCGTCTTCGGCAGCCATCGAACGGCGTCGATGATCACAAAACCATCCACCTCGCGATTGGAAATGACGACTTTTCCTGATTTCTCAAAAGAAAACGTTCCTAGCGAGGTAAACAGGCCGTCGACTTGGGGAGCATCGCGCTGATTCAGTTTCACCTCCGCAGTGCCACCCGCGTGCGTGATTTGCACCGGAACGTTGGTGGCTCGATTGGCATTGACGATGTAGGCGACTTGGACCTCGTATGCTCCCGCTTTCGGCAGTTCGGCCAAAAATTCGGCAGACGAGTTCCCATCGGCGGTCCCTCCGTCATGTTGGTACCCCTGATGAATCCCCTGACGGATGCTCGAAGGCGACCATGGTCCCGTGAGGGTTGCGTTGGCCTCGTCCACCACGATCCCTTCGAGGGAATCCAGTGGCGTGTACTTTGCGAGCGGTTTGGGAGGAGCGGAGTATTCGAGGACCTGCCTATCGGCCATCAGTCTTTTTTTCAATTTTCCGTATTCCACATTTTGAATGGCGATCCCTTCGTCAATGGCGATGCTCGCGGCCGTTGCCGCAGATTGTCCCAAGACCATAAAAACCGGTTCCATCCGGATCGACCCGAACGCCATGTGCGTGGCTGACAAACAAACCGGCACGAGCAGGTTTTCACATTCCGATTTCTTCGGAACGATGGACTGGTAGCTGATCGGATAGGGTGGAAAACCACCGACCTGGACATCGCCCTCATTTTTGGCAAAACCCTCTTTTGTTACATACCGCTGTGTGTTGTGAGAATCCATCGTGTAGGCACCCATCCCGATGCCGTCCGCCACCTTCTCCTGCTGCTGACAGTGGTTTTGTGTCATTACAAAGTCGCCTACCATCCGGCGAGCTTCCCGCACATAGAGTTGCTGCTGCCAGCCACTGCCTTCGGTGAACTCGTCCTTACACATGCCCCATTGGGCGACCTCGCTGCGGATCGCTTCGGGCATCCGCGGGTGATTCGCGAGCGTCCACATCAGACCTTGCTGATACAAAAGGTGACGTTTTGCGATCCGTTTCCGCTCGGCATAACTTGCGTCGGGAAAATCATAATTCTGCCCGATAAAATCCGTCGAGAATCCCGTCCGGTTGTTTGTATCCGTCTTCCGGTTCGGCATCGAAGAGTTGATCCACGGCATCCCTTTCTCGCCCGCCTCAAAATTCCGGAGCAATAACTCGAACCATTCTTCGTCGTATCCTTCCGGTTTTTGGAAGGGAATCCGGTTTTCTGGATGATCGGTGAGGCACATGCGATAACAATAGGCCTGGACGCGGTCATCGGCCTGGCCTTCCTCTCCCGGACCTTCAGGATCGAGAAAAGGAAGCAACCCGCTCGCGGGGTTGCCTTTTTCCCGGTAGGGATCGACCCCTGGGACAAAATTGTGATGCCGGTCCATCTTCGTCTGCACCCCGTTCAGGGTCTCACCATACTGCGCATTCGCCTCGCGTCCGATCGTGTAGCTCACCCCGGCCGCAGCGAGCAAGTCGCCTTCGTAAGTGGCGTCGATGAACATCTTCCCGGCAAATTTCCGCCCCGACTCCATCGTGATCTCCCCAATCTTCGAACCGACCATCTTCACACCCGACTCGCGGTTGAGCCGCTCCTCGAATACGATCTTCACTCCCGTCTCTGCAATCCATTGTCGATAGACCCTCAGGGCAACACTGGGCTCGAAAGTCCACATCGTCGCTTCCCCCTGGGCCGTTCTGGTTTGACCAGAGTCCTTGTATTCCGCCCGCTTTTCCCACTTCCAAGCGTCATCCTGTGCGTAATACGCAGCGATCCGAGCATAATATTCGCGAGAGAGACCACCGATGACCTGCTTGTTCCCAATATCGGTCTGTCCCAGGCCGCCCGTCGTGAGACCGCCCTCGCGATCAGTCGTTTCGATGACTACCACCGTTTTCCCCATCGCCTTCGCCTGGATCCCGGCCACGATTCCCGCGCTCGTTCCTCCGTAGATCACGACATCATAGAACTGTGTATCCATCGCTCCTGCGGGGGAAAAGGAAAGACTACACACAAAGAGAGGCAAGAGACGTTTCAGAGAGATCATCATTTCCCGCCATAGTAGCCCGGGAAGAGCGGGAATCCACCTCACGATTGCGCAAGGACGCGAACGCGATCAAAGAGCGCCTCGACCCGCCGCATTCCGAGGCTTCACCGCGAACAGTGGCAGGGACAAGCAGGACACAGTGGCACACAGTGGCACACAGTGGCAGGGACAAGCAGTGGCAGCAGTGGCAGCAGTGGCAGGGACACAGTGGCAGGGACACAGTGGCAGGGACAGGTAAATAGGACACAGTGGCAGGGACAGGTAAATAGCAGTGGCAGCAAATGCAGGGACACAAATGCAGGGACGGACACACAGTGGCAGGGACAGGTAAATAGCAGTGGCAGCAAATGCAGGGACACAAATGCAGGGACACACAAATGCAGGGACAGGTAAATTATTGAACAATGTTCTTGCGAACACTTTCATCCTAGTGCATCTTTCCGCCATGAGACAAGCTCGTATCCGTGGGGAGGGGAAAAGCTACTACCACTGCATCTCCCGTGTGGTGGACCGTCGGTTCGTTCTGAATGAGGAGGAAAGGGAGCATTTTGTGGCCTTGATGAGGAAACTGGAGGCCTTTCACGGGATGCGGGTCGTCACCTACTGCATCATGTCCAACCATTTTCATCTCCTCATCGAAGAGCCCGATCGGGAATCCGTCGTGAGCCTAGATGCGGAGACCATTTTCCGACGGATCGGCTTTCTTTACGACACGTTCACCGTCAGAACCGTTGAGGAAGAATGGGAGCGGGCCAGAGCGGCAGGGGATACGGCATGGGAGGAGGAGATTCTGGATCGATATCGGAATCGCATGGGGGATCTCGCCGGATTTATGAAAGACCTCAAACAGCGTTTCTCCCAGTGGCACAACCGTCGGCAGGGCCGCAAAGGTACTTTGTGGGAAGACCGGTACAAGAGTCTTCTGGTCGAGGGGGATTCCAAAGCACTCATGACGATGGCTGCCTACATCGATCTCAATCCGCTT
>JAGPCC010000050.1 GCA_018058245.1 Verrucomicrobiales bacterium | reverse complement strand
AGCCTCCACCTGAGCGATCCCGGGGATCAGAGAGCGATCACTTCTCAGATACCGATACTGTTTCCACGCAGATTGCATCTCACGAATATTCCGATGAAGGGGAGTGCCTCCGAGAGAAGCGGTGACATTCTGCCCGAGCCCACGACGTTCACTGTTCGAAAAGACCTCTTCGAGGTGATGCATACGGCTGAGGTAGTTTCCCGTACAATTCCCATCGCGGTAGCGCTCCAACTCGATGTAGTGGAGGAGGCCCTCCCTTGTCCAGAAGGACTCGGAGCACTTTACCATCCTGGCGAATGCCAAGGATGTTTCGTAAAATGTCCAGCAATCAAGCATTTCAAAATTGACGGAAGGCGACTCGATCCGATCGTCGATCTCCAGGGTATAGTTCCCGTACGGAGTCCCGACGATGGCTTTGCCGACCGTTGCGACCCGTTTCCCGATGGGGAGACTTGCCCAGTTCTTTTTCTTCGCTTCGCCGCAGAGACGTTGAAACTTAGTTTCCCCTTTGAAAACGACTGGCCAAGGAAGCCGGGGTTGACGCAGAGTCACGGATGAGGTTTCCGTCGGTATCGTCTTGCAATGCGGGAGCAGGATCCCGGCACCTACCCCGCCGAGACCATTGAGGAACTGACGACGGGAAACAGAAATGGAGGAAGAGGGAAGTGACATCGAAAAGGAAACCGCAGAAATTTTGGGGTTCGAGAATTTAGTCGATTGTGAGGTATTTTCAACCAGCACACGAAGAACTGCGGTAACAGGAAGAGTTCTCGTCGGTACCCGTTTTCGCCCAGATGATAGGATTGATAGTCAGGATATTTGCCACCCGAACCGATTCATAAGGGTTTCGATCCTCTTTCAGATCTCAGTCGCGGCGGAGTCGGCAACGATGTTTTCAATCTGGACGAGGGTATTCTTCCATGGTGTAGTGTGGGCCTGTCAGTGAAAATCGTTCCGTATTGTAAATCCCTTTATTTCGACCTTTCAAAAGCACTCTCCTCCTGCCCATGACAAATTTACCGCCCAAAACGAATCTTGCGCTTTGCCTCTCCTTTCTCATGACCCTTACGGCTCCCGCCCAGGAAGCAAGTGTCAAGGCTGGCATCAACGAAAAATTCCTCGATCCCAATCTCAAGGTCGAGGAATGGACCACTCGATTCGAGACCGAAAGCCGGGAGGTTTTTTTGAAGAAGGATCGCATTGTCAAAGCGTTGGGGATGAAAAGCGGCATGGTGGTCGCTGATATCGGAGCAGGGACCGGTCTCTTCACCATTCCGTTCTCTGAGGCGGTCGGTGAATCTGGAAAAGTCTATGCGGTGGACATTGCCAAGAACTTTCTCACCCACATTCGGAACCGTGCTGGTGCGACTGGTGCGGCAAATATCGAGACCATCCTCTGCACGGATCACTCTCTGGAGCTGCCCGAGTCGAGCGTCGATCTGGCCTTCATTTGCGACACTTACCACCATTTTGAGTTTCCTCATTCGACGATGAAGTCTCTCCATCGGGCGTTGAAACCCGGAGGAGAGTTCGTTCTCATTGATTTTGTTCGAATCGAAGGGGAGAGCTCGGACTGGACTCTCACGCATGTTCGAGCGGGCCAGGAAGTTTTTGAAAAAGAGATTCTCGATTCCGGATTTGAAAAAGTCTCTGAAATTTCTGATTTCCTAACAGAAAACTATTTCATTCGCTTTCGCAAAAAATGAGGGCAGGGTTCGGTTGCTCCTGCGAGCTATCATCGGCGTAGGGAAAACGATTTTCCTAGCGGATGCATAAGGGATGAATTTTGATCGATTGGCGCCTTTCTACCGGGCGATGGAGTTCTTCTCGGCGGGCGGTAAATTACAACGTTGCCGTGTTTCGTTTCTCGATCTTATCCCGGTGCCGGACCGAATTCTCCTCGTCGGCGAAGGGAACGGCCGTTTCCTCCCGGAGTGTATACGGCGATTCCCGGATGCGGAGATCGTGGTGGTGGATACGAGTCACCGGATGCTGGCGATTGCGCAAAAGACAGTTGCTTCGGATCGAGTGCAGTTTGTCGAGGCAGACATTCAGTTCTGGAGCGCCCCAAAAAGTTCCTTTGATTTGATTGTGACTCACTTTTTCCTCGACTGTTTCCCGGCGGACGACATCGCGACCTTGGTTACTAAGTTGGGTGATCTGGCGACTCCGAATGCAAATTGGCTCCTCGCCGATTTCCAGATCGCCGGTGGTCGGATCGCCGCTCTGCGCTGTCGGGTGATCCTCTCGCTGCTCTACACCTTCTTTCGAATCGTCTGTGACGTGGGTGCGAGTTCACTTGTCTCGCCCGATTCAGAACTCGGGAAAAACGGCTTCTTGGTCTTTCGACGAGTCACCTGTGAATGGGGGCTTTTGAAAAGCGAATGGTGGCATCGTCCGACCCGGGACGCTACCGGGCAAACGGCGATCACGGGATGGGAGTAGCCTTTTTCTGCAAAAGAGATCGAATCGCCGCTTTCATGCGTTCCTCCATTCCCGGTGCGACCCAGCACCAATCGCCGAGATTCGAATCGTTTTCCGCCCAGGCGCGTTCGATCGGCAGATACCCGGGAGCGCTTTCCCCGTACCCGAGAGTCATCACGAATGCATCCGGTGCCATCGCTTGTGCCGCCAGTTGATACTCCACGTAGATCTCGCCCGGCAAAAGGAGAAGATTCACGGATCCATCGTTCAATTTCAGCGCCGGCAGATCAATGTCATATGCTGGGTCGTCCGCCCGCGCCCGCCAGCTCAGGCCGAGTGCCGCCATGCCGTGCGCCCGTGCATCACCGTCGCTTGCGATCACTGCCTGCAACTCTGCTACGCTAAAACCACGTGACTCGCGAGGTTCCAGTCGGACCCGCTCGAGGCGAAATTCCATTGAAGAAAGCGGCACCCGTTTCGTGGCGGCGAGGGCGGCAGCCATTCCCTCTTCGAGACGTTTGGCAAGGATGGGTCGATTCTCGGGACTCCCATCGTTGAATTTCCCGGCCGTGACATTGCCACTGCAACCGGAAGCATAGATCTGGAAAGTTCCGGGAGCCGCCGTCTGCCGGGCGGCGCGGGCAATGCCAGGAAAATCCGAACCAACGATCCCGTTCCCGTAATAACTCATCGGATGGGTCGCGTAGACACTGAGGACCGCGATGGCGTGGTCGGCGTTCCAGAAACTAAGGGCACTCACAAACGGATCGATCTCTCCCTCCGGGGCGCGTCGTGCGGAAAGATCATGGGTGCTACTCATGCGATTGTAGCGGACCGTACCATCGGCCAATTGGTAGCGACGATTCGAAGCGATCTGCTCGACTCGACCTCGCCCGGTGCCGAGATGGGTGATTTTCTCTGCGGAGGCAAGACTCTCCCGCAACGCAGTAGCGACCCGCACGACGATCTTTTCATGAAATTCGAGATCGATCACCTGATGCTTTGATCCCGCTGCTTCGAGGATGCGCTGCGCCTCAAGATCCGCGAGAGGAGTATCATGCTGATGGATCGTCGATACGAAAGTTCGTTCGCGGGTGGTTCCCGCCGCCTCCGCGAGAGCATCGCGCCAGCGATCATAGGCATCGTTTCGGATCTCTGACCAATCCACGACACAACAGACAATTGGTTTTTCTCCACTCTTCCCTGGCGGGAGCAGCACCCACCCACGCGCCTCGAGAGGTGATTCGATCGCCTCGGCGGGTTTCCACCGCCCCGTAAAGAGAGTGTGCCCCAGAGGGGGCGTGACATCAGCAGAAAAGGTCGCGAGCCGGAATCCCGATTCCGATTCTGCTTCCGATTTTGCCGGGAACAACGCGAACCCCATTGATAGGATCACTAGGAAGAGAGAGCGGTCGCACGGTTTCATGTGTCTTTTAGCCGATTTTTTCCCAGACGACCTGGGCGGTTCTCACGGCCAGTAAACAGGAGATGAGAAAACCGGCCGAGGACAGGACAAGAATCCAAGAAGGCACCTTGCGTTCTCCGGTGAGTTCCTTTCGGGTGCCTAGATAAACGAGCGCTGCGGCAAGGGCGGGAATCCCCAGTACCGTGAGGGCTTGCGCGAGGGTAATCAAGGTCACGGTGCTCTCCTCTCCCCATGCGATGGAGGAAATCGCGATAATCATGCCCACGAGCAATGCTACCGTCGTGAGATGCAGCGGCCAGGGTTGGGAAAGCCGACTTCCCTTTCCGATGGAGTCGGCCATTACCGTGCCACCGATCATGGCATTTACGAGAAACGAACTGAACGCTCCTGCGATGATGCCGAGACTGAACATCACCGTCGCCCACGATCCAAAAAGCGGCTCCAGTTGCCGAGCTACATCATCGACACTCTTCAGCGTCACTTCGCCGGGATGGCCGTAAAAAACGCGAGCAGCGGTGAGCAGGATCACGAGAGTGACGCCACCCAGCACCGAGATGCTGACGATCGAATCAATCACTCCACGCTTCACTTCCCCGAGACCCCAGCCTTTCTCTTTCACGAGATAACACTGATAAAATGCCCCCCCAACCGAAAAGGTCGTTCCGATCATACCCAGCAGCGCGATGAGATCCCCTTTCGCTGGGTTCGCGATCGGTTCGAAGGTGCGGGGCGTCAGGTAGGCGACAAGAAAGTTGACCAAAAAAGCAACGACCATGACCCCGATGAGGATTTTCATGAGCTTCTCAACCGAGCTGTAGAGATTCCGCATCAGATAGAGCGACGCGATCACAAAGGCATTAAAACCGATCACCAAGCTCACTTTCACCGGTAGGGAGAGGGTCGTGCCACCGGTCATCATTTCTACAAGAGGGGAAAGACCTGCCACCACCGCAACGTTGTTGCTCGATTGAAACAGCGCCACGACGAGGAAGAGAATCAAGCCGACCAACACGGCGACCGGTCGCCCGAGCCGTGAGGCGATCTCATCGCAGGCGCTGTTTTGGTAGATGACCCCAATGCGGGCAGCAAGAGCGACCATCCCGATCATGAGAATCGCGGCAAGAATTACCACGGGAATCCCGAGAGGGCCAAACCCTGCGCCCACCTTCGAACTGGTCAGGATACTTCCCGGACCGAGCACCACCGCCGCGACCACGATCGCCGGCCCTACTGATTGGAGTAGTCGTTTCACGGGACAAGGAGACCAGATTCTCTCGCGGAGCGCCAATCATTTCGGCGAGGGATTGTCGAATCCAGAGGATCGAGCGGGAAAAAGCGTGGAAACGGTTGGAGGAATCTGAAGGAGGTCCTGCGAAAATGGAGCATTTTTCGAAGGATGGACCCATTTTCCGGAAGGATCTCAGTCGCTTAGGAGAGATCGTCCGTTACTTGGCTATGGTTTGCAAATGCCGGATGTAAGCGACGAGATCCCATCGTTTGCTGTCATCGAGCACTCCCATGAAACCCACCATCGGAGTGCCATCCAGTCCTGTTGAGATCGTCCGGAAAAGATCCTCGGCCCGATCACCCGATTTGTAATGTTCCGCCGAGAGATCCGCAGGCTCTATCGCAAACTGCCACTGGTCGATCAGCCCGACCGCACCAGCACCATTTCCTTTTCCCTCCGCACCATGACAAGCGGCGCAGTAGGTCGCGAAGAGAGCTTTCCCCAATTCCGCGTGTTCCTTGCGCTGCGTCGAGTCATCCATCCAATCCGGTTTCTCCGAGAGCGCCACTGGCTCGGCACGTCGTTCCTTCTTTTTCCATTCCCGCGAAAATGACTTCAGGTAAACGATCACTGCCTCAAGATTTCCTTCATTGAGATTTCCCCGGAACATCGGCATCGCGGTCCCGGAAATACCGTTCGTGATCGTTCGTTTCAGGTCCTCGTCTGTCGGAAGAAATCCCATTGGTGTCGTGCGGAATTTAAAAATCCCACTTCGGAAATTTCGCGGCCGATTTTTGGTCCATCCCTCTGCCCACGGGCCGTCCCCTTTCCCTCGCGGTCCGTGGCAGGGCAAGCAACTCTGTTGATAGATATCTTCCCCCTCAAAATAAAGAGACAGCTTGCGGCGATTTTCGTCTGCGTCCTCATCGGCCTGCACGATGCAGCCACAGAGGAGAGACAAAAGAGCGATCATACGAATCCCGGGAAAAATGAATCCTCGGGTCCAGGGTTTCCGTAACGTTTCCATCAAATTTCTCCCGGACAATTTATAGGGCATTTTCTCGAATTGCAAAAACGTCTCTGCGTAACAGGGTAAAGCCAACGACACAACCCTATCAGGTCCAGATTGCCGGACCAAAAAAACAGCGACCGTCGGGAGGGCGGTTTCGCACTGGATAGTAGAGACCCGCGGATTTTTCAAGAAAATCGCCGGACCGTCGGCTGGACCCTAACTAATGACCTCAGGACGATGCGTGCCTGTCCGAAGACAGGTTGGCAACGTTCAGCAATGGAACAAACTAGTCCGGCTCGACGGCCCGGCTCCATACTATGAAACGGGATCACTGGTTTTGCCACTGATTCTTGAATTGTTAGGGGAAAATACATCGCTAAATCTCCATCGGATCCCCGTACGAACCAAAGGCAAGCTCAGGGTTTTGTGCGCAACTCTTCCACCCCCGTGGCCAGCCCGTAGAGTCGGGCGATCTCCCCGTCGGTGAGGACGCGGTCAAAGACCGCTAGGTCGTCTATCCGACCGACGTAGGCAGCCCCCAGCACGAGCTGGACCGATTCGGGATCCCACCCGAAAGTGAGGTCGAATCCCTGAATCTCCCCCTGCTTTTTCCCGTTCAGATAAAGTGCCCCTGCGGAAGTCCCGCGAGGTTCATTGATCCGATCGAGAGTAAATACGGCGTGAGTCCATTGCTCCCGGGAAAACGGAGCTTTTTTCAACTGCACCATCGGGCGTTTCGGCTCTGGGAGGTTCTCCCAGCCGAGGCCTTCAGGATCCCAGAGCTCAATGCGAGGGCGGATCGCATACCGAAAATAACGGGGGCTGTGGTCCTTGGACCACTCGAGGAAGATAAATCCCTTTTTCGAATCGTTCCCCACGAGTTGGATGGGATCGCAATAACCGGGTTCGAGATCCTCGTCTGGGGTCAGACTCATCCAAAACGAAACCGTCGTGCTCCAGCTCTTTTCGTTGTAACCGAGAACTCCTGGACCACGGAAAATCGGACGAGTCGCCCCCTTTTTTGGGAAGTGGATCGCCCCTCCGTGGCGCCCCCCGTCCGGTACGAGCCGGAGTTCCTCATTTTCCGTGCAGGGTACCAGACCCGATGCGGCCTTCAGATAACAAGCCGGATCGCCGCGGGAGAAATCGGCATCAAAACCGTCGTCAAAAGAAGCGTGCAAAACGATCGACTTTTGGAGGCTTTCTTCTTCGGCATTGAGTGGGAGGGCCCCAACAAGGGCCAAGAGCAGGAGGGCAATTTTCATTCCGAAGAGGATGCCAGAGAATGCGATCAACGTTCAAGGAATTTCGAGGGCGTCCTTGCGTGATTTGCCGGATTGCGAGATCCATGGAAGAGTTTTGCGATCAATTGCGGGAATGGGGAGAGATGCTCCTGCGCAAATCCGCCTTCGCATCTGACCTAGGCATCGCCATCGTTTCCCGATGCTTTCACGTCGTCATTTTTTTTATCGGGGGAGCCTTTGCCTCGCCGGATTGAGCCACTCCAAGATCCTTGCCGCCAGCAGCGGAGCAGTTCCCCTCGTGAGGATAGGATTGATGACCGACCTGCACTATGCGGACAAAGAGGATGGCAAGACGAGATACTATCGCAATGCTCTGAGCAAACTCGATGAGGCGGTAACGGTTTTGAATCGAGAGCTCCCCGATGCAGTCGTGGAACTGGGCGACTTTATCGACCAGGCAGATTCCGTTGAAGTCGAAATGGAATGGCTTCGCCGCATCGAGAGCCGTTATGCGGCCCTGACGATGCCTCGACACTACGTTCTTGGGAATCACTGCGTTGGCACCCTGACGAAAAGAGAATTTGCCAGCCTGACAGGTTCCCCAGGCGGGCATTCCTCGTTCGAGAGAGGCGGGGTCACCTTTCTGCTCCTAGATGCTTGTTACCGGGAAGATGGCGTTGCTTATGAGCGGAAGAACTTTCATTGGCAGGATACCGTGCTGCCCGATGCCGAACTCGCCTGGATCAAAGAGGAACTCGACCGAGCGAAGGGGCCGGTTGTCATCCTCGCACATCAACGGCTTGATTTCGACAAAGCTCACGCAGTGAAAAATTCCGCATCGGCAAGAAAGCTCTTCGAAGAATCCGAAAAAGTGCTCGCTGTCTTTCAGGGGCATTCCCATCGCAATGATCTGCAACAAATCGAAGGGATCGACTACGTCACCCTCGTGGCGATGATCGAGGGCTCTGGTGAGGAGAATAACGGTTACGGAGTGCTCGAAATCCACAAGGACGGTTCGCTGCGGCTGAAAGGTTTCCGTCGGCAAGAGACACGAGAGCTTCCTGCGAAAGCGTGAAGCGGACCCGAAATCGACCAAGTCCAAACGAGAGCGCTTGCGTCGGCAGGCTACAAGCAATGGCAAGACTTGTAAAAAGCGGTTCCGCGCAGTACTTCTGGCAATGACCACGACCTTCACGGCTGAGACGGAGGCTTCCCTCCTTCCCTTTCTTTTTGCCCGGCTTCCGGAGGTGAAGCGCATGAAAGTCCGACTCTGGTTAAAATATGAAGGCGTCGAAGTCAACGGAGTCATTGTGACCCGCTCAGATCATCCTCTCGATCCCGGTGACGTTCTTCGTGTCACCGCAAAAGCAAAACCTCCGCAAGGGCCTTCGCTTCCCACCGGCATGGTGATCCGCTATGAAGATGAATTCCTCCTCGTCATCGAGAAACCCGTAGGCCTACTCTCGATTGCGACCGACAATGGGCAAGAGGAGGCGACCGCCTATTCAAAGCTCATGGACTACGTGAGGCGAGACCGCCGTGACCGCAAGTCCCGTGTATGGATCGTGCACCGACTGGACCGCGAGACCTCGGGCTTGATGGTTTTTGCGCGGAGCGAAGGAGCAAAACGCACTCTCCAGGACAATTGGAATCTCGCAGAGAAACGATATTTGGCGGTGAGCGATGGAACACCGCCCGGGGATTCGGGGATCCTACGAAGTCACCTCGATGAATCCCACGCCTTTTTTGTACGTAGCACCGCGCCCAGTGAAAAGACGCGAGAGGCCATCACCCACTACCGGCTCCTTCAGCATTCGCCAAGTCATTCGCCAAAGCGTTCGCTTTTCGAACTCACTTTGGAAACGGGTCGTCGCCATCAGATCCGCGTGCAACTCGCCGAGATCCAGTGCCCCATTGTGGGGGACACAAAATATCATCCTTCGGCCTTGCCGAAACAACGCATGGCGCTGCACGCTGCCTACCTCTCCTTTCCACATCCCGAGACGGGGGAGGTCCTATCATTCGAATCACCCCTGCCACGAGAAATGGAACGGATGATGGAGTAGAGTGCCTCCATCGACTCTGCGGGGCCCACCTATTGCGAGAAGATCAACGGAACGTTCAGAGGTGATGGGCATGCCGAAGCGTTTTGTGACGTGCTCGTCGTCCTCGCATTTCCGGTCCACACAACCTCGTCGTGATTCCAACACCGATTCGGTCGAGGGGACTCCGGGTTAGCCCTGAATCCCTGGATATGTTACGGCAAGTCCTCTTT
The DNA here is from genome assembly GCA_018058245.1 of Verrucomicrobiales bacterium. Lineage (GTDB taxonomy): Bacteria > Verrucomicrobiota > Verrucomicrobiia > Verrucomicrobiales > DEV007 > Arctic95D-9. The sequence goes on along the minus strand of JAGPCC010000050.1, from coordinate 12,343 downwards.
GTGCTTCCCTGTTTTGTCGTTGATCCCCTGAAGCAGGTCACTGCTCCGAAAGATTCGAGCGTCAAGAGTTCGACGGTTTTTTCCCATCGGATTCCGGCGTTCTCGCGAGGATCGAGGCGAGCCGGACAGCCTCAAAGAGGCTACTGCCTTTTGCTTTCCCCTGCCACGCGATATCGCAGGCGGTTCCGTGATCGACGCTGGTGCGGATGATGGGTAGTCCGAGCGTAGTATTTACCGCGGTATCAAAAGCCAGGGCTTTTAGCGGGATGTGTCCCTGATCGTGGTACATGCAGATGAAGGCGTCGGTGCTGCGTCGCTTTGCCGGGATAAAGGCGGTATCTGGAGGAAGCGGGCCTTCCACCGTGAAGCCTCGCTGTCGGGCGAGTTCGATCGCGGGGAGGATGATCGTTTCTTCCTCGCGATTTCCGAAAAGCCCATGTTCGCCGGCATGGGGATTCAGCCCGAGGACAGCGATTTTGGGTTCTGTTCCGCGGATCAGGCGCATCGCCGCCGCTGTCAGTTCGATGACATCGAGGATTCTCTCCTGGGTCAGCAGCCCCGGCACTTCGTGATACCCCACATGAACCGTGACAAAACTCGCGCGGACCTCGTCGCTGTATTGGAACATGCAGGCGCGATTTGCCCTGGTTTTGTCGGCGAAGATTTCTGTATGGCCCGGATAGAGAATCCCGGCGGCACGAAGTGCTTCTTTGTTCAGGGGGGCGGTCGCGACTGCTGCAACCTGACCTGCCAAAGCCAGTTCGATGCTCCTGATGATATAGTGGTAGGCAGCCGCTCCCGTTTTTGCTCCGACGATTCCTGGGACAAATCCGGTGGGATCAAATACCGGGAGATCGAGCACCGCCGGGAGTGCGAGGGTGGGAAAACGGTCAGCCCACTCCGCTTCTTGGAGGATCAGTTCAGGCTTGGGCAGTCCGGTCTTGGTGGCGCAATCGAGGAGCACGGAGGCATCTCCAAAAACCACCGGAATCGCAAACTCTCGCACGACCGGATTGGCGATGAGCTGAAGACACACCTCCGGGCCGACTCCAGCGGGATCGCCCATCGTGATTGCAATGAGAGGTTTTTTCATGGAGAGGAGTCAGGGGAGGGATGTTTTGGTGACGGGAGAAGTGAGTCTTTTCTATGACCGTCTCGAAGGCGATCTTTTTCAAGGGAAATCCCCTCTAGGGTTCGATGGATTCTCAAACGAGTTCGTCGAAGTCCTCGACTGGGTAACCCCGAAGATCGTTGGTTCATTCTGTTCCATTAGTTTTTTTGCCATTGTAAAACGGATCTCTCTCTCCTAAGTCCTCTGCATGAAAGTGATCAGTTGGAATGTGAATGGAATCCGTGCTGTCCTAAAAAAGGGGTTTCTCGAATTTCTCGACGAACACCAGCCGGACATGATACTCCTGCAAGAGGTAAAAGCGACTCAGGAGCAGGTCGAGGGCGCCTTTGACGGTCCAGAGTGGGAGGTTCACTGGAATCCTGCTGTGAAAAAAGGCTACTCCGGTGTGGCGACCTTGAGCCGTAGGCCCGTGCTCTCCGTTCGGCACGGAATCGGAATTGATGAGCACGATCAAGAAGGTCGAGTGCTCACGACCGAACACGAGACTTTTTTCCTGGTAAACGTCTACACCCCAAATTCACAGGATGAACTGCGTCGTCTGCCCTATCGGATCGAGTGGAATGGTGCCTTTCTTGCCTATGTGAAGGAGTTGGAAAAAACCAAGCCAGTCATTTTTGCAGGCGATTTGAATGTGGCGCATCGGGAAATCGATCTCGCGCGGCCCAAACAGAATCGGAAGTGCGCCGGATTCTCCGACGAGGAACGTGCCGGATTTGATGACATCCTGGAGGCAGGATTTGTCGATACCTTTCGTCACCTCTACCCTGAAGCGGTAGATCAGTACACTTGGTGGAGCTATCGAGGCGGGGCGAGGGAGAAGAATATCGGGTGGAGAATCGACTATTTTTGCGTTTCCGATGCGATCATCGATCAGGTGAAATCGGCCGGAATTCTGCCGCAGGTGATCGGGTCGGATCACTGTCCCGTTCAGATCGAGTTGGCCTCGTCTTTGAGCCAACCCTGAAACGCAGCGAGGGCGTTTCCACGATGGCTCATTTCGTTTTTCACGGATTGCGAAAGTTCTCCGAATGATTTTTCGTGGCCTTCAGGGACGAAAAGAGGATCATATCCGAAGCCCTTGGACCCGGTCATTGCTACGGCGATGCGACCTTCGACGGTTCCGTCAAATTGAGCCACGACCTCGCCGCCTTTTGCGAGAGTGATGACACAACGAAATCGTGCGGTTCGGGGTGCCTTGGCGTGTCGGGGCAGTGCTAGTTCCGAAAGGAGTTTCTCGCGGTTGGATGCGTCTGTTCCCTCCTCCCCGGAGTATCGCGCCGAGTGGATCCCCGGGGCTCCGTCGAGCGCATCCACCTCCAGGCCAGAATCGTCTGCGAGGACGAGCGCTTCGGGCATCGCGACACTTGCGGCGAGTGCTTTGATCTCCGAGTTTTCCGCAAAAGTGGAACCGTCCTCCACTGGGGGAGTCATGCCGGGTATGGAAGTTAGGTCCGTGATCGTATCAAAAAAACTTCCCAAGATCGCCTGCATTTCCGCAGTTTTATGGGCGTTGTGAGTGGCAATAAGCAAGGTTCGAGACATGCCAGAGCTTCGGAGTGGCGAAAAGAGGTTTCAAACGGGAAATGCGATTTCGCAGGATCTTACGCGCAAGTTTCGAGGGAAGAGGAGCGTGGTCTGTGATACCCTTTCCTCGATGTTACCTTCCTCTACAGAACTCCTCGCCCCCGCAGGTAATTGGGAGTGTGCCCGTGCCGCCGTCGCCAATGGGGCCGACGCGATCTATTTCGGAATGCCACGGTTCAATGCCAGGATCCGGGCGGATAATTTCACGGCCGAAGATCTACCGGGACTGATGGATTTCCTTCATCAGCATGGCGTTCGAGGATTTGTCGCGTTCAATACCCTCATCTTCCCCTCCGAGCTGGAAGATGCGGCAGAGCAACTGCGGCTCCTCAGCCAGTCCGGCGTAGATGCGATCATTGTGCAGGATCTCGGATTGGCCGCCCTCGCGAGAGCTATCGTGCCCGACCTGCATCTCCACGCTTCCACGCAGATGACGATCACTTCCCCGGAGGGACTTGCTTTTGCCCACGAATTACTGGGTTTGGATCGTGCCGTCATAGCACGGGAAAATTCGCTTCGAGAGATTCGTTTGTTTCACCCTACCGATCCCGGTGCCGTCGAAATCGAAACTTTCGTCCACGGTGCCCTCTGTGTCGCATATTCTGGCCAGTGCCTTACCAGTGAATCGCTCGGTCAGCGCAGTGCGAACCGTGGGGAATGCGCCCAGGCCTGCCGCATGCCCTATGACCTCGTCGTCGATGGGGAGACCCGTGAGATGGGGGACCAGCGCTACCTCCTATCACCACAAGATCTGGCAGGGGTCGATCAGATTCCGGAATTGATGCGTCTCGGCGTGACAAGTTTTAAGATCGAAGGGCGCTTAAAAACACCGGAATACGTTGCTGCAGTCACGAAAGTATATCGAAAGGCGATCGATGCGGTCGTAGCGGGGAGCGAGACCCCGGCGTCCGAGGAGGATCGCTACGCTCTGGAAATGGTCTTTTCACGAGGGCTCTCGACCGGTTGGCTTGAGGGGATCAATAATCAGACTCTAGTCCATGCCCGCTACGGGAAAAAGCGCGGAGCCTTCGTCGGTCTGATCAGCGCAGTCGGGCCGGATTGGGTCGAGTTTGATGGGGAGATCGCGGTGAAAAACGGCGACGGCATCGTTTTTGACATTGGAGGCAACCCCGATCACGAACAGGGTGGTCGCGTCTATGAAGTCAACGGCAATCGACTTTTCTTTCAACGATGGAAAATCAAATTTGATCAGCTCGCGGTGGGGCATCGACTTTGGAAAACCGACGATCCCGAGCTCAATGCGACGATCCAGAGCACCTTTCGGCGCGAAAAATTGCCCCGGCGACAGAGCCCGCTCCATTGGGTGATCACCGGGGCTGCGGGGAGTCCCCTGCGGCTCACCGATGTTGCCAATGGAGTCACCGTTGAGTCATCGATGCCGCTCGAGATCGCTGCCCAGCGCCCGCTCACTGCGGCGTTTTTAGAGCAGCAATTGGGACGGCTTGGCGGCACCGTTTTTACGCTGGGGTCACTTGAGGTGAATCTGCCGGGCGAATTGATCTTGCCGGTAAGCGAACTGAATCGGATGCGGCGGAGTCTCGTCGAGCTACTGGAGTCGAGTCGAGTTCACCCCTATCAGGAGCGGCGCAGCACCGGTGTGACCGTGTCGGATCTCCTCCCTGTGCTCCCACCCGTCGCGACGGAGACGATCGCAGATCTGCGAGTGCTCTGCCGCAGCGAAGACCAGGTTGATGCCGCGATCCGATGCGAGCTGGAAACTCTTTATGTTGATCTCGAAGATGTGCGTCGCTATCGCCCCCTCGTGGAACGACTCAGGAGCGAAGCGCCTTCGATGAAAGTGTTTCTCGCCACCCCGAGGATCCAAAAAGCGGGAGAAACCGGTCTCTTTCGCGTCATTGAAAATGCCCAGCCCGACGGAGTGCTCGTCCGAAACTTGGGCGGAGTCGGCCATTTTCAAAAACTCACCGACTTGACTTTGATTGGGGATTTTTCTCTGAACGTAGCCAATCCCATCACCGCCCGTCTCCTGACGGAACAGCGCCTTGAGCGACTTACGATTTCGTATGATTTGAACATCGGGCAAGTCCTCGATCTGCTCGTCTCGGCACCTCCGCTTTGGTTCGAGCTGACCTTGCATCAACACATGCCGATGTTTCACATGGAGCACTGTGTCTTTTGTGCCTTTCTTTCCAAAGGAACCGACGCCACTAATTGCGGACGGCCCTGTGATCGTCACGAAGTGGAACTGCGGGATCGGGTCGGGCAACTGCATCGCCTCACCGCCGACGTAGGTTGTCGCAATACGCTCTTTAATGGCCGCGCCCAGTCGGGAGCGAGATTTTTTCCGAATCTCCTCGCCGCCGGTTTGCGCCACTATCGGGTGGAATTGCTCGCCGAGGACACCCGCGAGGCGGAAGAGACGATCCGGGCCTACCAGAGCCTGATCCGGAGTGAAAGCGAAGGCGACGAGATCTTTCGCCGACTTCGCCTCGACTCCCGACTCGGAGTAGTCGAGGGGACCTTGCTGACAAAGTGATAGTGGATCGCTGAGTCCACCACATCTTTCGCAATCGCAGGGTGGCCCGTCAGGCAGTGTCGGACAAGGGGGGGGATTTTGCCCCGGAAGCCGCCGATCGACACGCAGGGGACGGCCCCTCAACTCATTTTGGTATTTACAGACGAGATTTCCCGTGTTTGAATCTCATTACTATGAATTTTCTCAAACTCGCAACTGTAGTATTCATTCTTGGATTTCTCCAATTCGGGAAATCGGCGGAGGCAGAGTATGATTTGGAGAAAATCGTAACGACAAGTGGCAAGATTTATCGGGAGATTCTCATTCTCGGGGCCGATGACTATGGCCTGACTTTCCGGCATCGTGGGGGGATTGCGAAAGAGCGATTTTCCTCTCTCTCTGCGAATCTCCGGATGCTCTATGAAATAGTCGACGATCCAATGGTTGAGGAAAAAGTTGCGGAAGTCCCGGTGAAAACCGAGGCAGAACCGGTTCCGAGCTCTCGTGCCCTGCCCCCGATGGTGGTGACAGTGCGCACTCGAGTTACCATCGTTCATCCAGCCTTGCCGCTCGGCGGTGGATATGGCTCGCCAGATGCTTCGCAATGGTCTTCGTGGTGGGCGCGATACTACCCTGTTCATCATCTGACCAATCCCTATCAAAGAGAATTGGCAGTGAGAGATTTCCTTTACAGTTCCGGTCTACTTCCTACGCCGTGCGGGATCAGGACCTACCGCCTTCCGGGAAGATACGGTTATTAAAGGTTGAGTCGTTGAGGTGACCTCCTGTTGCCTCAAAAACTCCTTGCTCATTTTCCTTCCGATGTTTCTGTAATGACAGAAATAAAAGAAATGAACGAGTTGCCACCATTTGCCCATCACTTCATCCTCCACTGGGGAGAGATGGGAACGAAGTGGGGGCTCAACCGCACGGTGGCCCAGATCCATGCGTTGCTCTTTATCTCGGAGGCACCGCTGAATGCGGAGGATGTCTGCGCACGCCTCGGGGTGGCGAGGTCGAATGTGAGCAACAGTCTCAAAGAACTGCAGAACTGGGGGATCGTGAAGGTGGTGCATCTCCCGGGAGATCGGCGCGATCACTTCGAGTCGATCCGGGATGTTTATGAACTGTTTCGTGTCATCGCCGCCGAGCGGAAACGCCGCGAGGTGGATCCATCTCTGGTGCGGCTTCGGGCCTGCGCGAATGAGGCGGGATCAAGCAAAAAGCCGGAGGATGCTTATGCAAAACATCAGCTCGAGGAGCTGCTCGGTTTTTTTGAGTTGGTGAGCGATTTTTACGAAAAAATGGATCGTCTCCCCACGAAGTCGGCCATCAGCGCGATCCGGATGGGCGACAAGATCGCAAAGACGCTGGGAATCCTGCCGAAGTGAAAACGATGAAAACCACAAATTCTCCCCCTCGTGTTGTCCTCGCTGGAGGCAGCGGATTCCTCGGGCAAGCGCTTGCGAAAACGCTCACGGGAGAGGGCTACGAAGTCGTGATCCTGACGCGGGCTCCAGAGAAATATACGGGCGCGGGAACGGCGGTGGGCTGGGATGGCCGGACGGTGGATGATCGCTGGGTGAGGTATCTGGAGGGAGCCGCGGCACTCGTCAATCTCGCGGGAACACCGGTCGAGCGTCGCCCCACGGAGCGGAACCGTGAGGAGATCCTGCGTTCGCGGGTCGATCCGACGCTGGCTCTCGGTGAGGCCTTGCGCCTCGTCTATCGTCCTCCGGCGGTCTGGGTCCAGGCGGGTAGCCTCGCCATTTATGGGGATGCCGGGGACCGTCTCTGTGAAGAGTCCGCTTATGTCCCTGAGGGATATCCCAGTGATGTCTGTGTCGCGTGGGAGGAGGCTCTCGGGCTTGCCGTTCGCCCGGAAATGCGATGGGCAGTTCTGCGGATCGGGTTTGTCCTCGGGCGTGATGGCGGTGCTCTCCCGACGCTCGCTCGTCTCGCCAAGCTCGGTCTCGGCGGGGCAATCGGGGGTGGTCGTCAGTGGATCAGCTGGATTCATCTCGAAGATATGATGGCTCTTTTTCTGGAAGCGATCCGGAACCCTGCGGTCCAAGGGATCTGCAATGCGACAGGATTGCAGCCGGTTACCAATGCGGAATTTATGGGGACGCTGCGCAAGTCGCTCGGTCTATCGTGCGGACTGCCGACTTCGGCGTTTTTGGTGAAAGCGGCTGCTCCGTTGCTGAATACCGATGCCGACCTCGCTCTGAGCGGACGCCGCGGGCTGCCCTGTCGCATCCACGGACTGGGCTTCCGCTTCCGTTTTCACGAGTTGGAGGATGCTCTCACCGATCTCTTGCAGCCCTGCCCGGTGACGGCGCGAGAGCGAGGGTGGGTCCAGACCTTCGCCCGATAGGGTAGAGTCCGGATTGACGAATGAATCCGTTTCGCCGGTCTATTCATTTGCATTGAATCAGTTTTTGCGGGTTCATTGCGGGAATGGAAGAGAATCCTTTTCGTGAAGCGGATCTGTCGATGCGGAATCATCCGGAGTCGTGCATTATCGTCATTCTGGGGGCGACGGGAGACCTTACTCATCGCAAACTGATCCCGGCGCTCTATAATCTGGCGGCGGACGGTGATCTGCCGGCCGGGCTGCAGGTGGTGGGTTTTGCCCGTCGGGAGAAAACGGACGAAGAATTCCGTGCGGGGCTGGAGGAGTTGAACCGGGAGGTCTCTCGACAGGGGCACAATGATGATCTGTGGGCACAATTTTCCCAAAGCATCACCTATCACCAGAGTGAGTTCGGGGATCACAAGGGGTACGTGGCTTTGAAAAAACGTCTCGATGAGATGGAGAAAGCAGGTGCGAGCCCCAATAGACTGTTTTATCTCGCCTCTGCCCCAGAATTTTTCGACGATATTCTGCTACAGCTTGGTAGTTCGAAACTGAATCGATCAAAAAATGGCTGGTGTCGTGCGGTAGTTGAGAAACCGTTCGGAACGGATCTCGCGACGGCGCAGCATCTGAATCAGGTCGTTGCAGATACCTTTGCCGAGGAGCATACCTACCGGATCGACCACTATCTCGGGAAAGAAACGGCGCAGAACATCATGGTCCTGCGCTTTGCCAATCAGCTCTTCGAAGTGCTCTGGAACAACCGCTTCATCGATCAAGTGCAGATTACCTGTGCGGAAAATCTGGGGATGGAAGGGGGGCGAGGTGGGTACTATGATCACGCGGGAGCGATGCGGGATATGGTGCAGAATCACCTCTTGCAGTTGCTCAGTCTCATCGCGATGGAGCCGCCTGCCGATCTCTCGGCTGATGGGGTGCGGGATGAAAAGGTGAAGGTATTGAAGACGCTTCGCCCCTTCAAAGATGCCGAGGACGTCGGGCGGAATGTCGTGCGAGCGCAATACACCGCAGGCACGGTGAACGGGAAAGAGGTGCTCGGTTACCGTCGGGAAGACCGGGTCAATCCGGGGTCGATGACGGAGACCTACGTGGCTCTCAAGATCATGATCGATAACTGGCGCTGGGAGGGAGTCCCTTTTTACATGCGTATGGGCAAGCGTCTCGCCCGCAAGGGGACGGAGATCTCGATCCATTTTAAACAAGCGCCCAAAGTGCTCTTTAATGCCGGGGCCGGTGCCGAGGCGATGCCGGGCAACGTTCTTGTGATCCGGATTCAACCGAATGAGGGGATCTCGCTGGGAATGCGTTCGAAGCGGCCTGGCCCGGCGGCAACACTGCAGGCGGTGAAGATGGACTTCCGGTATCAGACGAGTTTTGGGAAAAGCAGTCCGGAAGCCTACGAGCGCCTCCTCCTCGACGCGATGGCCGGAGACGCGACTCTTTTTGCGAGGAAAGACGAGGTCGAAATGGCGTGGCGTTATGTCGACCAGATCGAGGACGCGTGGCATAAATCGCCAAACCCACCGAAAATGGCCGAGTACCCCGCAGGATCGTGGGGTCCAAAGGAGGCCGATGAGCTGCTCGATCAGGAAAAATACGAATGGCGGCGTCTGTGAAAGTCTGTTCCCGAGTGGGTGTGTCTCTTGGGTTGCTCCTCCTTGGGGCCGGTTCACCCGTCTATTCGCTGAACTACGCCGGGGATGTTTTTTCGCTGGCGGACTGGATCCTGACGATTCCGATCGATGATGATGGGGACGGGCTCGCCGACGAAGTGGTCATGCCAACGTTGCGAAATTTTGAGGATCCAGATTTTTTCCATTTATCAGGGACGGGAGATTCGATTGTCTTTCGAGCCGATTGTGATGACGCCACTCCTTTGGGAACAGAATTTCCCCGCTGTCAGTTGCGGGAACTCAAAAGAGGCACAAAAACCTTGGCTCAATGGGGTTCTGGGGACGGACTCGTCCACAACTTGACGATAACAGCGGCCTTTCACGGTGCCCCCGAGGCAAATCCCCATGTGGTCGTGGCGGGGATCTATGAGGGGGAAAAGGAGATCATCACCGTGGCTCTGGAGGGGCACCAGCTCCTCCTCACTCGTGACGGACTCGATCCGCTCGTTCTTCAGGAGGAATATGTCATGGGAACGCCGTTCGAGCTTATGGTGATCATCGACCACAAACGGGCAAGGGCGTTTTTCTCCAATGCCCAAATAGCGGAGTGGCCACTGGAAAACGATGCTCTCCACTACCGCGCTGGATGTGAGGTCCAGTCGACGCCCTCTCTCGGTGACGGCGCTGAACAGTATGGTGAGGTCGAGATTCGAGCGCTCTACATCACTCACGGTTCATCGTGATTTCACTGCTCTGCTGGGAGAGGGAATCTTTTAGGCTCCTGTAGGCGGCTTGGAGCATCGTTGCGACGTGTTCCCAATCGGCCTCTTTCATCTTGTCATCCCGGCGGGCATCCCGATAGGCCATCGCGGCGGCGCGTTTTTCCGAGGCATCAAGGTAGTGAGACTCGTCGCCTCCGTAGAGCAAAGTAGCGAGGTGGGCGATCGTTTTGGCGTATTCCTTCGGCGGAACTTTCCGGCGGCGCTCCCGCCACCATTCCAGTTCCCACTTGGCCGCTTCCGCCACCGGGATTCCGTCCGGAGCTCCGTTTCCGATCACTTCATAGTAGTGCTCTAGAAGCGGCTGGCAGCGGGGATCGTTCGTATTTCCCCGAAAATGAAGCGCGGCGAGCGCGGCATAGGTGGACGCTCTGCCTCCGTCCCACCACGAGAGGCCATACTCCGAGCAGGAAAGGCGAAAAGCTTCCCAAGCGAGCCGATTCCAGCGCCCCTCGTAGTAGTTTCGCCACATGGAAGTTTCCCGCTCGCTTACCTTTACGGGATCGAAATCTCTCAGATTGGGCTGGGAGACGAGATGCTCAAGCCAGACGGTTCCGCAGAGGATTACTATCACAATCATTGGGATGCGAAGGCGGGAGAGGATCTTTCGAGGAAGGGAGGCAGTGGACTTCATTTTCTGATGGGGGGAAGAGGATACTTGTCGAATATTCCTTGCTCGACAGGTTCTTTCCTCCAGTTTATGGATCGAATCATGGTCGAGCAATCAAATAGCGAATCTCCTCGCGTAGGAATAATCATGGGAAGCACCTCTGACTGGCCGACCCTGTCGCGGGCGGCGGAAGTGCTCCGTGAGTTTGGGATTCCCTATGAAGCCAAGGTGGTGAGCGCTCACCGCACGCCCGAACTGCTGTTTTCCTATGCAAAGAGCGCTCGCGAACGAGGTTTAAAATGCATCATCGCCGGCGCGGGAGGCGCGGCTCACCTTCCCGGTATGGCTTCCGCCCTCACCATCGTGCCCGTTCTCGCCGTGCCGGTGCAGTCGAGAGTGCTCAACGGAGTCGATTCGCTCCTCTCCATCGTGCAAATGCCAGCGGGCATCCCCACCGCGACGTTTGCCATAGGCGACGCCGGAGCCACGAATGCCGGTCTTTTTGCTGTTTCCCTCCTCGCGATGGAGGATGAGCAGCTCGCGACGCAACTGACGGACTACCGCGAGAGCCTCCGCGCGAAAGTCGAAGCGATGGAACTGCCTCTCCTCCCCCCAGCGGAATGAACGTTCCTCTCCTTCCCGGATCTACCATCGGTGTTCTCGGTGGCGGCCAGCTCGGGCGCATGCTCACGATCGCGGCCCGTCGTATGGGCTATCGCGTCATTTCCTGGATCGGGGCACCTGACAGCGGCCCGGCAGGCATGTCCAATCTCGTGATCGAGGAACCTTTCGACTCTCCGGCGGCGCTGGAGGTGTTTCTCCGCGAGGCGGATGTCGCGACGGTCGAGTTTGAGAACATTCCACAAGATCTTCTCACCAAAATCTCTGCCTCGATTCCGCTGATGCCCGGAGCGAAGGCCGTGGTTACCTGCCAGCACCGCGAGCGGGAAAAACGGTTCCTTTCCGAAAACGGATTCCCCTGTGCGGCCTTTCACATAATCGGGAACGCGGAAGACCTGCGCACTGCGCTCGCAGCTTTGCCGGAACGAGGTGGCATTTTAAAAACCGCCGAGTTCGGATACGACGGCAAAGGACAACTCCCGGTAGCGAAATCGAGCGATGCTGATGTGGTTTGGGCGCAATTTGACGCCCCGCGTGCCGTCCTCGAAGAAAAAATCGAACTCGCCGCCGAGTTGTCTGTCCTCGTCGTGCGCGACCAGTCCGGGAACACCGCCACCTACGATACCGCCGAGAACATTCATCGGGATCACATCCTCGACGTCACCATCGTTCCGGCCCGGGTCGATCCGGATTTAATCGCAGATGCGGAAACGATCGCCATAGGGATCGCAGGCGCACTCGACTATGTCGGCATCCTCGCCGTGGAATTTTTTGTCTCGGGCGACGGCCGTCTCCTCGTCAATGAAATGGCACCGCGGCCTCACAACTCGGGACATCACACCATCGACGCCTGTCAAACCTCCCAGTTCGAGCAGCAGTTGCGCACCATTTGTGGTCTTCCGATCGGTAGCACGCGGCTCCACAGCCCGACAGTGATGCTCAACCTGCTCGGAGACGTCTGGGTCGACAACAACGGTTCGCCCGACTGGGCTGCCGTCCTCGCACTGCCCGGAGCCTCCCTCCATCTCTACGGAAAACACGAAGCCAGACGCGCCCGTAAAATGGGCCACCTCACCTTCACCGCCCCCGCCCTCACCGAAGCCCTCGCGAACCAAACCAGGGCCCGC
>JAGPCC010000292.1 GCA_018058245.1 Verrucomicrobiales bacterium | reverse complement strand
GGCCAAGGGCCCGCCACCATACAAGCCTGGGGCAACGCCCCAGGAAATGGCGGAAAACATATGGGAGGGTCCTTGGCCTTCGCGGTTCGGGCGTATTCTCAGAAGGGCCAAGGGCCCGCCACCATACAAGCCTGGGGCAACGCCCCAGGGAAATGGCGGAAAACATATGGGAGGGTCCTTGGCCTTCGCGGTTCGGGCGTATCTTCAGAAGGGCCAAGGGCCCGCCACCATACAAGCCTGGGGCAACGCCCCAGGAAATGGCGGAAAACATATGGGAGGGTCCTTGGCCTTCGCGGTTCGGGCGTATTCTCAGAAGGGCCAAGGGCCCGCCACCATACTAGCCTGGGGCAACGCCCCAGGGAAACGGTCGGAAAAAAGTCAGTAAAGGGCCAAGGGCCCGCTCCATTTTCGCTGGAGATTACTTTTCCATTTCCACCACCAACAATTCCAGTCCCTTGAACTGGGAATACGCCTTGTCGATCGTGATCATTTGAAACGTAGCGCACATCGCGAATGCGGCCAGCCAGGCGTCCATCCGAAGTTTCGGTGAATGGGTGTCGCGGAGGGCCAGTGCTTTCCATGTCTCCTCCACCCCAGCAGGTTCGTTCGCCAAAACGATACGCTCGTCAGCCAAGAATTTTGCAACGACAGCCCAAGCCTGCCGGTTAGTGAGCGGGGGTAACCCGTAGATTCCGTTTTTTTCCAGGATCGCAACTTGATTGGTCCTCACAATGGATGATTCTCTGCCTTACACCATGGAAGAGCGCCTCATTTATTTCAGTTCCGTCCTCTTCATAGGGATCGCTGCCCAGTGGCTTGCGTGGAAATGGAAGCTGCCCTCGATCTTACTTTTGTTGGGATTCGGTTTTGTCGCTGGGCAGTTTTATGATCAGAGCGAGATCGTGAACGAGCAGACGCTTTTTGCGATCGTATCACTCGCGGTCGGTGTGATCATGCTGGAGGGCGGGCTGAGTCTTCGTTTTTCGGAATTGCGAGATGCGGGCAGCTCGGTGCTCCGCTTGATCAGCTTTGGTTCTCTCATTACTTGGGGTTTGTCTTCCCTTGCGGCCCACTACGTCGCTGGTTTTTCATGGCCCGTTTCGATCCTCGTTTCCTCGATTTTTGTCGTGACCGGTCCAACCGTGATCGGGCCGCTCCTGCAGGCGGTGAAACCGACCAAGACGATCAATTCCATCCTCAAGTGGGAGGGCATCGTGATCGATCCGATCGGGGCGATTCTGGCCGTTCTGGTTTTCGGCGTCTTCTTTGGGCACGGGAATGGGCATGGTCCGATAGGGTTTGGGGGCGTGGCGATGAACCTCGGGGCAACGATCGCGGTCGGACTCGTCCTCGGCGGCGGCGGTGCCTTCATTCTCGCTCGCCTCCTCGCGAGCCACCGCGTCCCCGATTTTCTACAGAGTCCGATGGTTCTCTCTCTGAGCCTGATTGTCTTCACCTTATCGAATGTGATGCAGCACGAATCAGGTCTGCTCTCGGTCACGATCCTCGGGATCGGCCTCGCGAACCAGGAACGGGCAAAGATACGCCACGTCATTGAGTTCAAAGAAAATCTGCGAACGCTCCTCATTTCTTGTCTTTTCATCGTCCTCGGGGCTCGCATTGGCCTCGATGATCTGCTTTCGGTTTGGAAGGTGGCGCTGCTTTTCCTCATTCTCTTGATTGTGGTCGTGAGACCCGTGAGCGTCTTTTTGTGTCAGTGGGGCAACCGCTCGATGTCGTTGAAGGAAAAACTGTTCCTTTCCCTGATGGCCCCTCGTGGAATCGTGGCGGCAGCCGTTTCTTCGGTGTTTGCCCTGAAATTGGCAGAGACCGGTGGGGAGTATGCAGGGGAGGCGTCGCGCATGGTGTCGATCACGTATTTTGTGATTGTCGGGACAGTTGCTTTTTATGGGTTGGTTTCCGCTCCTCTCGCCCGCCGTCTTGGACTTGCCGTGAAGAATCCGCAGGGTGTCTTGTTTGTCGGGATCGAGTCATGGTCCGTGGCGGTAGCGAGGGCGATTCAAAACGCAGGGTTCCGAGTTCTCATGTTGGATTCGAACTATGCCGCGACGCAGCGTGCGAGAATGGAAGAAGTGCCGAGCCTTCATGCAAATGTCCTCTCTGATTTTGCCTCCGAAGGGATCGATATGTCGGGAATCGGTTACTTGGTCGCCGGGACCCCAAATGACGAAGTGAATACGCTCGCCTGCATCAGTCTGAGTCACAGCCTCGGGGCGTCGAATGTCTTTCAGCTAAAACCAGAAAAACTGGAGGCTCCCGAGCGGAAGTCATCCTCCGGGAAACTGACTGGCAGGATCTTCGGGAGCGGGGGATCCACCCATAGAGAAATTCACAATTTCTATCAAGAGGGAGTCATCGTGAAAGTCAGTGCACTGACCGCTGAGTTCAGCTACCCAGATCTCCTCCAGCACTATGGGGAATCGACTTTGTGTCTTTTTACCATCAAATCCAGCGGAGAATTGCTCGTCGTCAGGCCCGACTCTACCCCGCCACAGGTGGGAGACCAGGTGATCTGTCTCGTTCGCGACCAACGGGAGCGGACCGCAAAACGCCCTTCGGATGCGATCCTGACTCCGATGTAGAAAAATCGCAGTGATCTACCTCCCTTTTTCGTTGCGGGGTAGCGCTCTGTGTGAGATTGAGCGGGGATGAGTCAGTTTCAAGATCGCGTAGTTGTTGTCACCGGTTCCGGTCGGGGCATTGGAAAAGAAATCGCCCGTGCCTTTGTCGAGCAAGGAGCAAAAGTAGCGGTGGCAAGTCGTACAGAAGCAAATTCCACGACTGCTGCGGACGAATTGAATGCTCTCGGCAAAGGAATCGCCAAGGGGTACGCAGTCGATATCGCGGACTATGCCGCAACAATCGAGTTCGGAAAACAGGTCGCAGCTGATCTCGGTCCTGTCAGTATCCTCGTCAACAATGCGGGAGTCACCCGCGACGGACTCGCGCTACGCATGAGCGAGGACGACTGGGACACGGTCCTCGATACGAATCTAAAAGGGGCCTTTAATGCCGTAAAAGCGTTTCAACGCACGCTTTTGAAGGCGGAAGATGCCCGCATCATCAACATCAGTTCCGTCATCGGTCTCACGGGCAATGCCGGGCAGGCGAACTACGCTGCGAGTAAGGCTGGTCTCATCGGTTTTACCAAGGCGCTCGCAAAAGAGTTTGCGACCCGCAAAGTCTGCGTCAATGCCGTGGCCCCTGGGTTCATCGTGACCGACATGACCGACGATCTCACCGAGGAGATTCAAGAGCAGATCAAAAAGAGTATTCCGCTCGGGAGTTTTGGAGAAACGACCGACATTGCCCATGCGGTCCTCTTTCTCGCCGGTCGGGAAGCCCGTTATATCACCGGTCAGGTTCTGACGGTCGATGGCGGTATGGTGATGTGAGGGATACTCCACAGTCGTCTGGAGATCGACGAGTTGCTCGCAGCCGGTTGAAGATCCTTTTGGGGACTTTTTCGGACGATTCCGGTCGAGGGATTTCGAGGGTAGTGACCCCGGAATTTCTTTATGTCTATCCGAGTGGTGCGCGTACCCGTAGTTGTTCTGGGTGGGAGCAGTTGTCATGCTATGCAGAATGGATTCTGAAAACACATCTCCTGTCACCGAACCGCTCGTTACGAGCCGTCGTCATTTTCTCGGTCAAACCGGAACAGTCGCGGCTGCTTCCGTTCTCGCCGGTGTCTCGATCCCGGCGGTACACGCGGCTGGTAGCGACGGAATCCGACTCGCCTTGATCGGGTCTGGGGGCCGTGGCAGCGGAGCGGTCGCCAATGCGATGGAAGCAGATGACGGTGTCACTCTCACCGCCATGGCGGATCTCTACGAGGATCGGTTGGAGCGCTCCCGTGCCGCCCTCGAAGGGAAATACAAAGAGCGAGCCGTCGTCGCGCCCGAGAATCGTTTCATCGGGTTCGACGCCTTTAAACGTGCTATCGATACGCTACGTCCCGGTTCCGGTGATGTCGCGATGCTGACCGGTTACGCGGGCTTTCGTCCGCAGCAGTTGGAGTATGCAGTCTCGAAGGGCGTGAATGTCTTTATGGAGAAATCGTTTGCGGTCGACCCTCCGGGCGTGCGTCGGGTTCTCAAAGCGGCCGAAGATGCCGAGGCGCGCGGCGTGAAAATCGCCGCCGGGGTCATGAGCCGTCACTCGGTGAACCGGGCCGAACTGCTGCGCCGCATCGCCGCAGGCGAGATCGGGGATATACAGAGCATCAGCGCCTACCGTATGGGTCCCTCTGGACCGCTCGGTCCGAAACCGGCCGACAAGACGGATCTGGAATGGCAGCTTCGCAATTTCACCAAGTTCCTCTGGGTCTCGGGCGGGCTTTGGTCTGAGATGGACATCCACCAGATCGATGAACTCTGCTGGATCAAAGGCGAATACCCGGTATCTGCCCATGGCATCGGAGGGCGTGCTTTTAACAATACCGACAAGGGCCAGAATCTCGATTCCTACTCGATCGAGTGGACTTTTGCCGACGGGACCAAGGCCTACGATTACGTGCGTTACATCCCAAAATGTCACAACGATTTTGCGACCTACATTCAGGGCTCCGAAAAGTCGGCACAGTTCTCAGGCAACATCCATGCAGGCACGACGAAAATTTTCAAAGACCGTCGCGTTGCAGACGACAATGTCCTCTGGGAGGCTCCAAAAGAGGTTCTCACTCCCTGGCAGGCACAATGGAATGACTTCACAAAAGCGATCCGGCAGGATACTCCGTTTAACCAGGCAAAAAGTGCCGCTCTGACGAACCTGACGGCGATCATGGGACGGGCTGCCACCCACATGGGCAGTGTCGTGACCTGGGATCAGGCGATGGCGTCGGAGTTCCAGTTTAACCCGAACATGGATACTCTCGACTACGACAGTGAGGCTCCTCTCGTGGCGGACGCGAATGGCCAATACGCCGTCCCCATCCCGGGCCAATGGATCGAGATCTGATGGGGGATTCTCCCGTAGGGTGTAAGTCATAACAACACGAAGACAATTCCTTGCGTCCACTGGTTCGACTTTGGTAGTCAGTGCCGTGGGGGCCTGCGCCGCAGAAGCAAGTGCGGAGCCGCTGCGATTCGGGTTGATGGCGGACTGCCCGTACGTGGACGGCGAGCCACGGAAGCTGAATTTTTACCGCGAGAGTCCACGGAAGCTCGGCGAAGCGATCAGCGCGATGAATCAGAGTAAAGTGGGATTCTCCTTCCATCTGGGGGATTTAATTGATCGGGATTTTCCACGGCCTACCTCTGTGGACACAATCATTCCGGCGGATACGTCGAGTCGAAGGGGTTTCACTACCTCACTCTGGACGGAATGTTGCTCACGGAGAAGGAGAATGCCTATGCCATCGCGGAGCTTTTCAAGGACCGCCTTGAGATCAAAGGGAGTGGTCGCCAACCGTCCCACAGTTTGAAATTTCGCTAGGAGTCTGTCGAATCAAGCCCGCCTGGTTGTGGAAATCGCCGGAAATTCGTTCATGCCAAGAGGGCTCGTATGACCTTTCCATGCACGTCGGTCAGGCGTCTCTCGGTGCCGTTGTTGTAATAGGTCAAGCGTTCATGGTCGATGCCGAGAAGATGCAAGGCGGTAGCGTGGAGGTCGTAACAGTATTTCTCTCTCTCGACAGCCTTCCATCCGAGATCATCGGTCGCGCCGTAGCCGACTCCGCCCTTGATCCCGCCTCCCGCCATCCACGCCGTGAAGGCGCCCGCGTTGTGATCGCGACCTTTGGTTTGCGTATCGCCCTTGCCTTTCATTTGCGCGGCAGGTTGACGACCGAACTCGGTGGAGCAGATCACCAGGGTCTCGTCGAGCATTCCTCTCGATTTCAAATCTTTTAAGAGCGCCGCCGCTCCGACGTCGAGGATACGGCCCCAGTATCCGTGATCACGAGGCAGGTCTTCATGGCTGTCCCAATTGGGCCGGATCTCGCGAGCGGTAGTATTCTCCGCGCCGCAAAAAATCTGCACAAAGCGGGTGCCGCGTTCGACGAGTCGTCGGGCGAGGAGACATTGGCGACCGAAGGGGCCGATGTCGGGATGGTCGAGCGCGTAGAGTCTTTGGGTGGCCGCCGATTCTCCTTTCAAGTCAGTCGCTTCCGGCGCACTGAGTTGGAGGCGGGCTGCCATCTCGTAGGCGGCGATGCGGGCATCAAGTTCGGAATTGCCGATTCGCTGATCGCGGTGTTTTTGATTGAGGGATCGCAGAAAATCGAGGCCGGCCCGATCATTTTTGCGATCCACTCCCGCAAAATCACCCGGAGGAAACAGATCGGAGAGCGGTGGCTCGCCCGTCTGCACGGACATGGTGGTTCCTTGATGGATCGCAGGGAGGAATCCA
>JAGPCC010000291.1 GCA_018058245.1 Verrucomicrobiales bacterium | reverse complement strand
GCTGCGATCCTACCTCCGGATGATCACCAACGCCCGGGTGGTGGACCGGCTCCGCAAGGAAAGGCCAATCGACCAACGGGGACTGGAGGAAGCGAATCTGCCGGAAGCGCCTGCGGAATCGGACTACGAACGCTCAGCCTTCCGCCGCTCGCTGCTCGCCATGCTGATCGAGGAACTCCGCAACCAGATCCCGATGCGCCAGTTCGAGATCTTCGAGCGGGTGAAGCTCAAGCACCAGGCACCCGACTATGTGGCCGAGGAATTCGCGATCAACCGCGCAATGGTCGACCGCTACGTATACAAAGCGATGTCCAAGCTGCGGCAACTGGCTCAACAGCCGGAATACCAGGAGGAACTCGCTGACTGATCATGGCATTCCTCGTCTTATCCCTCACCAGCGTGCCCCTTCCACTACCCATTAGCCCAAACTCCATGGATCCTATTTCACTTCTCAGCCGCCAATCCCCTGCCGAGTTCACTCCAGAAGAGGACGCCGCTCTGGCACGCGAACTCTCCGCCGCCTACCACATGGATGAATCCGCCGCCGCCAGCCGCGACGTCCAGCGCATCGGTGAAAAAGTGCGAGTCCGGATAAAGGAGCTGGCCAAAGAAGCCACCCATGATTCTTCCAACCGGGCCAAGCCCTGAGTCTGAAGAGACCTCAATCCCGCTGAAGCAGGAAATCGGACCATCCTTTCACGATAGCTCTCTTCCCATGCCTTTCTGCTACCGCACCGCCCGCCGCCCCCTCCGACACCTCATCTCGCTGCGGGATGTGGACCGCGCCAACCAGCAGGTCACCGGGGAAATGGGAAATCTCGGGCTGTGGTGCCCACGACTGGACGACGTGAACGTGTGGCTCGTCCCGGTATCGCTTGACTGCTACGGTTGGTTCCTGGCCGAAGGTGACATCTACATCCCTGCGGTGAATGGGGCTCAGCTGTCGGATTTCTTCCTCGGTCACCACACGAGACTCACCGACGTGCTCAGACACGAGTGGGCGCACGCCCTTGCCGATCGCAGACCGAGACTCGTCGAGACGAAGCGCTTCAACAGTGTTTTTGGCGGTGCCTACGACTCGACCGACCCGGTCCTGGAATATGACCATGACCATCACCTCACCCCCTACGCCGCCACCAACCCCTGCGAGGATTTTGCGGAGACGTTCCACTTCTACCTCCGGCACAAGGGACGACTGCCACTTCGCCTACAGGCGAAATCGGGGATCGTCAGGAAGTGG
Organism: Verrucomicrobiales bacterium; assembly: GCA_018058245.1. Taxonomy (GTDB): domain Bacteria; phylum Verrucomicrobiota; class Verrucomicrobiia; order Verrucomicrobiales; family DEV007; genus Arctic95D-9. Next base: position 5,148 of record JAGPCC010000291.1, on the reverse strand, counting down.
GGATTTATCGCTTCGGCAGCCCGGTATTGATTCGCCACTATCTCTGGCTTTTCAAGTTGCCAACCGACTGTCAGGTCGTGATCCTTGGCCCGAATCATGGAAGACCCACTCTCGGAACGTCCCGATACTCTGGACGGCTATCGGCTGATCCGCTTGATCGGGCGTGGCGGCTTCGGCGAAGTCTGGCTGTGCCGCTCGGAGGCCATGGGAGACTACCGGGCGTTGAAATGGATCCCCTCAACGAACAAGGGCCGCCTGGAGAAGGAATACGCGTCGCTCCTCCATTGCCGCAAAGCAGCGGCGGCCCTGCGCTCCCCTTCCCTGCTCGCCATCGAACACGTCGGACGCACGGATAACGGTCTCTACTACGTCATGCCGCTGGCGGACGGAGTGACGGACACCGACCCGGCCGATCCCGGCTGGATTCCCCTGAGCCTGGCGGAAAAACTTCGGGGGCAGACGGAATTACCGGTCTGGTTTTCCAGTGCCGAGGTTATAGCCCTGATGTCCCCCGTGCTCGAAGGGCTCCAAATCTTCACGGAAGCCGGACTCGTGCACCGCGATGTGAAGCCGGACAACATTCTTTTTTTCCAGGGCAAGCCCTGCCTGGGAGACATCAGCCTGCTGGGAATGGACGCGCCTGTCGTGACGAGGCGAGGCACTCCCGGCTACGCGACTCCCTCATGGTATCTGGGTGGTCACCCGGACATGTATGGTGCCGCTGCCACGCTCTACACACTGCTGAGCAGCAATGAACCTGACAAGATGGGACGCTCGGCCTTTCTCTGGCCACCACCGGGAGAGGACTCGCTGAGTCCCGGGGAACATGCGGAATGGAAACGCCTCCACGGTGTCATCCGACGAGCTACCGAAGAAAAAGTATCCGAACGCTTTGTGGACTTCGCAGCGATGAGGTCAGTGCTAGCGGGTCGTCACGAGGCCGCAGGCCCGCTATCAGGCAGCCGGACCAAGAATCGGGTCGCTGTCCTCGCTCTGCTTGGTGTGGCCGCAGTTGCTTTCGCCATCGTCCACCACAACCGGCCGACCGGGAAGATCGCGACAAATCCTCCGACCGAGGCTTCGTCGCCAGAGTCTCCCGAACTCACTCCTGATCAAAAGGCCGACTATCAGGCCCTGGCGGGAATGGTGCTCGGATACACGCAGGATGGTGAATACGCGAACGCTCTCGCCGCCGTGGAGGAGTTGCTGTCGACCTACCCGCAGTCCCGGACCCAGCCCGCCTATTCGGTGGCCCGAGCGATGGCCCTTCAGGGGCTCGGTCGGATTGACGAGGCGAAGGAGGAACTCCGCAAGGAGGTGAACCTGTCGCCCAACATCACCTCGATGTCGTCGCGTATGGACCTCTGGGAAGAGCTTGGAGATCTGGAGGAGGCTGAGAACGACTTATCGAGAGTGATCGAGTCATTTGGTCCCGCCACCTATCCCCTCTTCCTGCGCGCGGATGTCCGGGCCAAGAGAAATGACTTCGCCGGGGTCCAAGGCGACCGCGAGGCGGCCTACCTGGTGAACAAAGCCGACTCCGAGCAACGGCGGCTGGTAGATGCCATGTGGACCCCGCTCGAAACCAAATATCCCGGCTACGGTGGGTTTCTGCGGTCCGGCCAATCTGCCCCGGCGGAACCTGAGGAGGTCACCATGAGAGAACCATCTCCAAGGGCTCCGAAGATCGTGGACATGCGGGGGCACTTCAAGTCGATCCGAGAAAAAGTAATCGAAATCATCCCTGCCGCTGTTTCACTTGCTCGTAGCGGAAAGGTAAGGCTGGATCTGACTGAACGCGCGGAAACGAACGCAATTCAGAATGCTTTCGAAACTCGAAACTACGCGAAATGCGTCGAGCTACTGGATACCAGAATGGAGTCCCATGCAGACCTTAACAGCAAGGCGTGCTTTATGCTCGTGAAAGCTCTGGCGCTCAAGAACCTGGAACTTCAAGCAGAGTCGGAGGAGGTGATCAGGTATGTGCATGGTTTGCCGATCGGGGACCTTTCCTTGGAAGGGGATCTCTTTCGCGAACTGAAAATTCGGCTTACTCTACTGGAAGGGCTAGGTCAGCCCGACCACGCAGAGAAATTGGTCACCGAGGCTCTCAGCTTAGCCTCGGGCTCAGCCAAGCCAGACAACAATGAGCTCGTCAGCCTCTTCAACTTGCGTGCTCGGTTTAGGATCCTCAGCGGAAACCATGCAGGCGCTTTGGCCGATGAGCTCAAAGCCCTCGATCTACCTCCCCAACAAAACCCGGAACTTCTTCAATCCGAAGCGGAGGCATATCAATATCACCTCAACACAATTGTCATGCAGTGGGAGATGCTCGAACAAGAGTTCCCCGCCTACGCATCACATCTTGAAGCGAATGGCTGGCCCGAACCTAAACCGGACCATCGCAACCACCGAGCGGAAGATTGAGGAAGACGAGGGGATGACTCATTTCGCACCCCTGAAATAAAATTTTGGCTTCCCAGGGGAGATTTTTCGAGGAGGCCCGAATAAGAAGATGACCCGGTTCGCAACCGACCGGGCAAAACACCAAACAATCCCGAAAAATGAAAAAACTTCCTCGCAGTTTCAACCGCCGCACCATCTTCATCGCAGCGATCACCATGTTGGTCTCCGTCGGCATCGCCCTAGCAGCTGTCTGCACGATCTGCAAGGGCAGTGGCAACGGTCCCTTCGCCTGCTTTCACTGCAAAGGCAGCGGCAAGTCCAGCACTGGCCAGAGATGCAGCTTCTGCTACGGACGCGGATTCACCCCATGCAGCAGCTGTAGAGGTTCCGGGCAGAAATGAGCCGAAATCACCGATTGACTTTGTGCCCTATCTTCACGTTCCTAACTTACACACTTCTTTTTCAAACAGAAGTTGATCCTTAATCATGAACTGGTATTACCTAACTGAATCCGGCGAAGTCGTAGGACCAATCTCCGAGGAAACACTGAAAGAACTGAATGCTACGGGTGCCTTGAAGGTTGAAACGCAGATATGCCGAGAAGGTACCCAGGAGTGGACCAGTCTGGCTGAGGTTCTTGGAGCAGGTGCCCCGGGGGGCACTGCCGAGGCGGATACTGAAGACGTTCCAGCGGAAGACCTTACGGCACACACCGGTCCCGGAGAATCAGGCGGTCACCCTGACGACGGGCAAGGAGCGTCTAAAAAGCCCTCATTCTCAGACCGGCTCAAAAGTGAGGCCAGTGCGGGCTGGTCCGATATCAAGCGAACTTCACGAGAGGCATCAATTCATGCTCAAATAGAAAAACTCAAACAGGTGGATCTCCGCATTGCCCTCTTTGCTCTGGGCAAAATGTGCTATGAGTCCGGGAGGCTGGAAAGTGACCTAAAGGAACAATTCCAGGAGATTCGTGAGCTCGATGCCACGATTGCAAGCAAGTTGGAGACGACGGACACAGAAGCTGACGAGACCAAGATGGCCGCCTTTAAACGGATGGGAAAAGACACCGCGAAGGCTAGCCACGCTCAGGCCTTGACCGTAAAGCGGCAGCATCTGGTCACCGAGATTGGCAGGCAGGCGTATGCTAAGATGACAGAAGAGTGTCGGCCTGGACTGCAAGCGGAAATTGCGGCCATAGAAGAAGTTGAGGGAAACATTCTACTCAAGGAGGAGGAAGCTAGAGCCCTTGGGGTCGGTCATGCAAAGGGATGGAAGAGAATAACACCGGGGATCGCCGTGGCAGCGGCATTGGCCCTGCTTTTGCTCGCGGGTGCCAACTTTGGCCTGCGCATGATGAGCAGTAGTGGCGACAGGCAGAGCGAATCCCCGTCCGCCAGCAAATCTGCAAAAACGAAGAGGAAAGCAAGTCCGAGTGCATACAGCCTTTATATGCAGGGCTATAACGACCCGCGTCAGGGCGATGCTGCCGAAGTATTGGCGAAAAGGCTCCCCGATAAAGATATGAAGGCGCTAGCTATGATTCTTCTAGGAGCAGAGGACCGTCGTGCTGGATTGCCAACCCGTTTTGAGCTCGACCCATCACTAGCAGATCAAGAGTAGCGACCAGTCTCTCCCTTGGAGTTGACAGCCGAAAATTCTTCCATGCATTGAAGAATGCACTGTTTCGGTGATCTGCAGCAGCCTCGCCGATTGCTTGGAACGCCTAAGAACGATTATCACTCCCGATCAAGATGAGCACTCAGACACCGAACGCCTGAGAGTCTTGCCGGCGTGCCGTTAAAAATCTCTTAATCCCCCCAATAGGGAAACGGGGTCGGGGAAGAACGGCACGGGATTAAGCGCTTTTCCCGTTGTCCCGTGGGAACGTTACAAGTATCCCGGTAGGGACGCACCGCCGGGGCGTCCGCCGTGAGCGCGCAAGATTCAACGGCGGACGGTTCACCGAACTGTCCCTACCGCGCTTCGCGCCGGGGTTGAACGTCCAGCAATTCTTACCGAACCATGCCCTTAATCCCGTGCCATTCGGGTCGGATACGAATTCCGAATATTTATGCACCGTTCCACAGGAGCTTGGCGCACCAAGAGGACCTGAACGAAGTCACCAGACCCGTGGGCGAGCGCCGCCCCGTCTTCTTCGGTGGGTCGATCCAGCCCAACGTCTGATGGCGGCACACAAAAAAACAACTGCATCACTGAAGAAAAATGAAGTTGGTCCCACGCCGTGCCTGCGTCTTAAAGAACTCTGGAAACTACCGATCGAGCGTTTTTGCGGAGAGGTTAAGAAAAGAAAATCCCTAACCCTTGGTGGAGCCCCGACTTTTAGGGGCAGTATTCGGGCACCCGATATTTTCGGGCACAAAAAAAGAGCTACAAATTTCTTTGTAACTCCTTGATTGTTAAAATGGTGGGCAGAGAAGGATTCGAACCTTCGAAGGCATAGCCAGCAGATTTACAGTCTGCCCCGTTTGACCGCTCCGGAATCTACCCGTTTTACAAGGGGCGGGGTGAACCGCCTGAATGCAAGGCTGGCAAGATGTAGGGAAGCCAAGGATTTGCAAGGAGTTTCTTTGCAAATCCAGAGGAACTTCTGCCTGCTTACTGCCCTTGCCGGAAAGTGAAATTACAGTAAATCTTCGGGCACGACGGAATTTTGTTCGCGGCTGGAGAGAACGCGGGCCTGGGTCACGACGGCGTCTTCATCACACTCAAAACGATAGGCGT
>JAGPCC010000290.1 GCA_018058245.1 Verrucomicrobiales bacterium | reverse complement strand
CTCCGGAAAAGAGCCACCTCTATGAGTTGATCTCCCGCGGCGAGATGCCAAAAGAGGGTGAATAACTTTCACCCGAACAAATCGAAACAATTCGCGTGTGGATCGCGGGGGGTGCCCTCTTCGAGAATCCGCCCCTAGTAGAAACGGCGCTGACCCAGCACGATGTCCTCCCCATCACGCTCTTGCGTTGCACTGGGTGTCACGGACGGCAAAAACAAGACGGCGGGCTCGATCTCCGAACGGTAACGTCGATGAAAATCGGAGGAAAGAGTGGCCCAGCATTTGTTTCCGGAGCTCCGGACTCCAGCCAGATGATTCAGCGAATCGAGAGCGAAGCCTGTCCTCCCAAGGCCCGTTTGCTGTCGGATTTTGTAAAACGCCCCGGAAAATCAGAACTCAAGCGACTGCGGGATTGGATCACCGCAGGGGCACCGATTGGCGAAGTGGAGCCCGACGTCGCGACCACCCAACCGGATCCCCTGGTTTCAGACGAAGATCGAAAACATTGGTCCTTCATCCCTCCCAAGAAACCCGAGGTCGGTGATTCCGTTGATTTCTTTGTTCAACAAAAACTAAAAGAGGTGGAACTCGACTTCTCACCCGAAGCAAATCGTGACACCCTGATACGACGCGCCTACTTCGATCTGATCGGGATTCCTCCTTCCGTCGCAGAATGGAAACGATGGAGTGAAAGCACGCACGAAACCTGGTTTGCGGAAATGATCGACGCCTTGCTTGATTCGCCTCACTATGGCGAGCGTTGGGGTCGCTATTGGCTCGACATGGCCGGTTATGCTGATTCGGAGGGCGGTCTATCATCCGATCCGATTCGCGAAGTCGCCTGGAAGTATCGCGACTATGTGATCAACGCCTACAACACCGATAAACCGTATGACGAGTTTTTGACGGAGCAAATCGCTGGCGATGAATTGCTCGATGTCGAAAGAGCGGAAGTTGTCACGTCCGAAATGGAGGAAAACCTCATTGCCACCGGTTTTTTACGGATGGGGATCGACGAGACCGGTTCCCGCACCATGAACTATGTGGAGAACCGAATCGGGGTCATCACCGACGTCATCAGCATCGTTGGTTCCGGCGTCATGGGACTCACGATGGAGTGCGTCCGATGCCACACCCACAAGTATGATCCGATTCCGCAACGGGACTACTATCGCCTCAAAGCGATTTTTCAGGGTGCTCTCGATGAACACGACTGGCTGACGTTTAAAAATCGGACCTTAGATCTCGCGACTCCAGAACATCGAAATCGGGTGGAAAAGATCAACCCTCCCCTCGAATCGAAGCTCCAGGAACTGGAAGCGCAAAAACGAAAAGAGACCATCACCTGGCAGCACGAAATGCTGCGTGCCCACTACCCGGAGCAGTCGGAAACCGATCGGGACGCAACCTTTGTCGCCCTGCGCCGTGCTGACAATCAGCGAAGTCTGGAGCAGCGCCTGCTCGTGGAAAAATTACAGATCGCGATGGTGACACCGGGCGATGAGCAATCCGAAGCCGTCCAAAAAGCACGATCTACCATCGACGATCTCGATGATCAGATCGACAAAACTCGGCACAAAATGGAGCCGCCGGTTGTGATCCGGGCCCTATTTGATCGAGGGGAGCCATCTCCGACCTACATCTACCGCAGGGGCGAATACCTGAGTCCGGGCAGACTGGTGGGACCAGACGTCCCCTCCGCTCTCACCGACGGAAAGACTCCCCTGGAGATCATACCACCCTTTCCGAACGGAACACCCAAAACCGGACGTCGCCTCGCGTTCGCAAAATGGCTAACTGATCCAGAAAATCCCCTCACCGCCCGAGTGATGGTAAACCGGATTTGGCACGATCATTTCGGCGAAGGGATCGTGCGGACTCTGGGAAACTTTGGGATTCAGGGAGAGCTACCCACCCATCCAGAGTTGCTCGATTGGCTCGCAACCGAGTTCATGACTCGTGGTTGGAGCATCAAGGAAATGCACCGTCTGATTTTGAATTCGAGAACCTGGAAGCAATCGACCCGAGTGACCGATGAAATGCTGGCACGGGATCCCCAAAATCAGCGATTGTCTCGTATGCCACTCCGTCGCATGGATGCCGAAGCGCTCCGCGATTCCCTCCTTTTTGTTTCGGGGAAACTCGATCCCACCCCCGGCGGTATGCCTGACGGCGTCTCTGTGAATCGCGAAGGATTTGTCTATGCAAAACCCACCGCAAAAGGAGCATGGCGCAGGAGCATCTATATCCAGTACCGCCGCACCGAACTCCCTTCCATGTTGTCCACCTTTGACTACCCCGAAATGGGACCAAACTGCATCTCCCGGACCACCTCTACCGTTTCCCCTCAAAGTCTGATGTTGATGAACAATGATCGGATCCACGAGTTAGCAGGCGCTATGGCGGCCCGAATCTCCGGTGATGTCCTCACAAAAGTAAAAATGGTCTACCAAATTGCTTTGAGCCGGATGCCCACAGAGGAAGAAACGAGACTCGGGGTGACAACCCTGACGGAACTTCAAACGGCTGCTCCTGAGGGAGGTTTTGCATCCTATTGTCACGCGATTTTGAACTCCGCCGGTTTTATCTACCTTGATTAGAACGGTTCCATGAAACGACGCGATTTTTTCCAACGAACCAGCGACGGCATTTTCGGCGCGGCATTGGCGCATCTTTTCACAAACGATCTTTTCGGTAAGGAAGCGCTCGAAACACCGTACAATCTACATTCCAAAAGTGGTCATCATCCCGCCCGTGCGAAGTCGGTGATCCAACTCTTCATGAACGGTGGTCCCAGCCAGATGGATTTGTTCGATCCGAAGCCGGTTCTGAATCGGTACGACGGCAAGCCATATCCCGGAAATTCCGAAGACCTCGGCAACTCCGGCACGGAGAACATCGGTGTGATGATGGGTGGCCAGTTCAAGTTTGCGCAGCACGGGCAATCCGGAATGTGGATGGCCGATATCCTCCCGCACACCGCAAAGATGGCGGACGATATTTGTCTGATCAACTCCCTGTGGACGGATCACCCGAACCACGACAACGCGCTTTACAAAATCCACAGTGGGCGTCTTTTTATGGGGTACCCCACGCTAGGTGCCTGGACCACTTATGGCCTCGGATCGGAAAATCAGAATCTTCCCGCCTACGTCGTTCTAAATGATCCCCTTGGGTTACCAAAAAACGGAGCGAGAAATTGGAGTGCCGGTTTCCTTCCGCCCACCTTCGAGGGAACCCGCTTCCGTCCGACAGGGTCGCCCATTTTGAATCTGAAACCGCAGTTTGAAGAACCTTCTGCAGTCACCGAATCCGCGCGCGATTTGCTGGGCCGACTCGATGAAATCCATCGCAAGGAGCGTCCCCACTATCCCGAACTCGATGCCCGCATCGAAAGCTACGGCCTCGCGGCACGCATGCAGCTTTCCGCCGGCGAGGCGCTCGACCTGAGCCAGGAAAATCCCCAAACCCGTGAACTCTATGGAGTCGATGAGAAAACGACCGATTCCTATGGTCGGCGCTGCCTCCTCGCGCGACGACTAGTGGAACGCGGAGTCCGCTTTGTGCAGATCTTCCTCGAAGAACAGCCGTGGGATGCGCACTCCGATCTGAACAACAATCACCGCATGACTTGCGAACGCACCGACAAACCCATCGCCGGACTGTTGCGTGATCTGAAACAGCGCGGTCTCCTCGACTCGACGCTTGTAGTCTACGGCGGCGAGTTTGGGCGCACTCCGACCTCCCAGATTATCGGGGATGACTATTCTGGGCGCGACCACAACATGCAGGCGTTCACCAGTTGGATGGCAGGCGGCGGGATCAAAGGGGGCACCAGCTATGGCAAAACCGATGACTTCGGACATTCCGTCGTGGAAAATCCCGTCAGTGTTCACGATTTTCACGCTACCATTTTGCATCAGTTAGGACTCCATCATCAGAAACTGTTCTTCACCCGGAATGGCTTGGATGAACGATTGACGGGATTTGAGGAACCTCGTGTAATCCACGAAATCTTGGCATAGGGGAAGCAACCCTGTTGGCTCATCAACCCTACCCTCTGTCTTCGCAAGAACTTCTCGATGAAACGCCGCGAACTTCTCCATACCGCCGTTGTTGCAGGTACCGGCATTGCGGTCGCGAGGTTCTCCTCTGCGACATCCGCTGAAGATGGCAAGTTCCGGATCATCGATAGCAACGTGAGTTTGTTTCGCTGCCCCTTCCGACGACTCCCCCTCGATGACACAAAATTGCTGCTCACAAAGATGCGATCACTAGGAATCGCCACAGCCTTTGCCGGTAGTTTCGAGGGGATCCTGCAACGCGATATTTCCGCAGTGAATGAACGTCTCGCTGCCGAATGCCGAGGCTTCCCCGAATTGATTCCGATTGGTTCCCTCAATCCGAATTTACCCGGATGGGAGGACGATTGGAGAAGCTGTCTCAACGATCATGGAATGCACGGCATTCGCCTCCATCCGAATTATCACGGTTACGAGCTTACTGACCGACGCTTTTTGAAATTGCTAAAACTCGCTGAATCATCGGGAGTATTTGTTCAGATCGCGGCCCTTTTTGAGGACGTCCGCACCCAACCGGAAACTCTTCGCATTCCGGATGTTGATCTTTCTCCCCTTGTAACCCATGCCATTGGCCGGATTCAGATTTTGAACTGGCGACCTCGCGGTGAACTATTCGAGAAACTCGCCGTGATTCCCCAGATCCACTTCGACATATCACGGATCGATCAAACCGATGGAGTTGCGACCCTGCTCCAGACCGTTCCCGAAAACCGCGTATTGTTTGGAACACATGCACCATTTCTGATCCCGGAAGCGTCGTTGATCCGCGTTCATGAATCTGCACTGTCGGAGAATTCCCTGCACTCAGTTTTAGAAGCCAATGCCACCACCTTCCTGAACGGATGAGCAAGCTGGGAAATACAAACTTCGGACTTCCCTCCGTGTCGCAGTTGCAAAAGTACCGAATCTGGGATTCTTACTTTCTGCCTTCCTACAAAGACTTCGAGGGCGATTTGGAACGCACCCGACGTGCGATTGAAATCGGGAAAATTGAAAAACTCTGTTTTTTTGCGCACGTCGGAATTGGTACTACCAACGACGCTGTTTTTGAAAAGGCCCTTCGTGATCAACCTGACCTCGTCTCGGAACCACTCACTCGCTGGCCCGACCTCGTCATCGGGATGATCCATTTGAACGTCAATGACGTACCAGCCTCGCTCGATGCGCTGAATCGTTGGATCCGGGATGGTGTTATGCGAGGAGTCTATTTCGCCGGTAGCGGCCCGGGAGCGCTTCCTTGCACTCACCGAAATTTTCTCCCGCTCGTCGAGCGCATATCGGAACTGAAGGCCGTCATCATGCAACACACCTGGTACATCACCGGTGGAAATACCGGCCCAGGACTCTCGACCCCGGCAGAATTGGCGGAATTGGCGGCTCGTTTCCCGAATCAAAAATTCATCTGTGCACATGCCGGCGGCGAGTGGGAAAAAGGCATTCGCGCAGTTCATGACTCGCCAAACATCCTCGTCGAGACATCCGGATTTGACGCCACGGCCGGTTTTATCGAAATGGCGGTTCGCGAGCTCGGCCCAGAGCGTATCGTCTTCGGCAGCCATCTCCCCTCTCGCTCGCTTGGAACGGAATTGGGAAAAATCGTCGGCGCGGATATTCCAGAAGATGCAAAAAAGCAGATCCTCGGCGAAAACTTCCGCCAGCTTCTGAATACGGCCAAGCCCTGAGGACGACCAGAAACGCCGACATCGACAAGGAAAATGCCATCCATTTCGTCGTTTAAAAAGGTTACTCCCTCGGAGAAGTCGATTTGTATGGCGCGTGTCTGGTCAGGTTTCGACTTGTCGAAGGGTCCTCAAGGGGTGATAAACGGTTGCATCAAAAAACCATCAACATGAAGCAGATCAACCGACGCTCCTTTCTCCATCAATCCGCCCTCGCTGTCGCCGCGATGGGATCCGTTCCCCGCGTCCTCCAGGCAGCATCGTCGCCAAATGGTTTCCAATTTGGGTTGGTCACCTATCAGTGGGGAAAAGACCTCGATTTACCGTCACTCATCGCCACCTGCGAAAAAGCCGGAATTCACGGAGTCGAACTGCGGACTCAGCATGCCCATCAGGTGGAGCCTGTTCTATCGGCGGCTGAGCGGAGTGAAGTGAAGAAGCGATTCGCCGACAGTTCGGTGACCCTCGTTGGCTACGGTTCGAATGCCGAATTTCACAGTACTGATCCGGCCAAGGTGAAGGAGAACATTGAGTTGGCGAAACAATACATCCAACTGATGAAAGACTGCGGTGGCTCGGGGGTGAAGATCAAACCGAACGCTTTCGTGGACAACGTGCCCCACGAAA
>JAGPCC010000289.1 GCA_018058245.1 Verrucomicrobiales bacterium | reverse complement strand
GTTTCGAGTTTTTGATTTGCTTGCGCAGTGGAAGGAGCAATGGGGGTATGCCTACTCGGCGATTTCCGCGATCATTGCCGGGGCTGTGATTCCAGAGGCCCTGCGGATTCTTCTCTTTCAGCGTGGCCGGATCACTCGCCGCAACGCTGGAAATTTTTTGTTCGCAGCTGGTTTCTGGGGCATCAGTGGAATGGAGGTGGATCTGTTCTATCGACTCCAGGCCACTTGGTTCGGGAGCGAAGCGACCTTTGGTGTGGTGGTTCGAAAAGTGCTCGTGGATCAGTTTCTCTATTGTCCCTTCCTCGCCAGTCCGAAGACAGCGTTTCTCTATGACTGGAAGCAGACTGGATTCTCGATCGCCCGCCTTCGTGGATTCTTCACTCTGGACTTCTATCGCCGTGCCGTCGTACCGACCCTGTTTGCCACCTGGGGGGTCTGGATTCCGGTGGTCGCGGCGCTTTATTCTCTACCGTCCCATTTACAAATCCCCCTGTTCGCGCTGGCCCTTTCCCTCTGGGTGATTCTGTTCACCTGGATGAGTGAGCAGCGAGCGGAAGTGCCGGCCTGACCTCTGGCGTCTCAGGGGATGGCGGCGCGATTCTGGCGGAGTTGTCGTTGAATTTCCCTTTTCAAAGGAGATTTCTCTCGGCAGGATAGGGGACTTCATGATGACACGTTCTTTTCTACTGCGCCTTCTAGCCTTGAGCTTTCTAATGAGTTCCGCTTTTGTGAGAGCGGACAATGTCATTTTCATCAGTGCCGATGGGATGAGACCCGATGTGATCGATGCCCTCGGTCCAGAAAAAGCCCCCAATTTTTACCGACTCCGGAAGGAAGGTTCGTCGACCGAGAATGCGCGCACCGACGTTGTCTACACGATCACCCTTCCGAACCATACGAGCATGATCACCAGTCGCGGAGTCACTGGGAAGACAGGGCATGGTTGGATCAGTAATACCGATCCCAAACTCGGGGAGAATCTGCACCGCAATCACAAGGACTACCTTTCCTCCGTCTTTGCCGTCGTCCACGACCATGGCATGAGCACCGCGCTCTACGCGAGCAAATCGAAATTCTCGCTCTACGATTTGAGCTTTGACAATACGTTGGGGGCGGTCGATGAGACCGGGGCCGACAACGGGCGGGACAAGATCGACCTGTTTGTGATGAATGAAGATACCAATCTTCTCATGGATTCCTTTCTCGCTGCCTTGAAAGAAAGTCCCAAAAATTTCACGATGTTGCACCTGCGCAACTGTGACAGTGCCGGTCACAAATATGGCTGGGATTTCACCCCAGGGAGTCCCTATCTCCTGGCAGCGGGAGAAGTGGATCGTCTCCTCGGTCGTCTCATGGATGCGATCCGTGCAAATCCCTCCGTGAAAGAAAACACCTGGGTCATTCTCACCGCTGACCATGGTGGTCTCACCTCGACGAAAGGACACGGAGAATCGAAGGAAAAGGACAACTACACGATTCCGTTCTTCACATGGGGACCGGGCGTTGCTGCCGGGAAAGATCTCTATGCGATCAACAGCACCTCGCGAAAGGATCCGGGAACCCTCAACCCGGATTATGAATCGATCGGACAACCGATTCGGAACGGCGACGCGGGAAATCTCATTCTCAGTCTCTTGAAACTCCCGCCGATTCCAGGATCTACGATCAACGTGAAGCAGGATCTGAGAGTGACGGGCGGTGGCGAATAGGGCCCATACTGGCGTGTAGGGTTGCCAACTATCCAACTCCCATGTTACACCCTATTCGATCTGGCGGTGTTCCATCGGCACGGATCCCATGCGATGACTGAAAAAGAGGAGCTTTTGGAAAGGCTGGAAATCTCCCCAGGAGACTGGGTGGTCCGAATAACATTGATCGAGATGGCCGTTTTGGAGGGGGATATGGCCTTTGCGAAACGGCTCGTGCGTGCATCTCCCTCCGATCAACCGACTCCTCCAGAGGCTCAGATTCGCATTCACGAGTTGCTGACGAAAGGGCTCGCGGCATTTTCCGAGAGGAAAGCAGAAATCCCTCCCGCTTCGGTCTTGGAAGAGAGGCCGCCGGAACCTGTTTCGGAACCTCCGGAGGCGGCGGTTACTTCCCTGGAAAAATCCGATTCGGTCGAACGCGAGCCACTTTCCGTATCAAAAGATCTCGATGGTGGGTTAGGGGCCTTGATTGAGTCCGACTCCCTTTCGGTCCTTTCCCCTGCATCGTCCCGCCGCTCTTCCTCCCGCAAACGGAAAGGGGAGGAGCGGAAGGTGGATCGAAAATCCTTGCAGGACAAATGGCGCAACTACGATGGGGGGCTCGAGTTGGTGGCGATTCCGATTCCAGAGCTTCCATTGGAACCCTCTTCTGCGGGAGAGCGTTTTTCGTCCCTCTCGATGGCCTTGCTCCTTCATGTGATACTCTTTGTCCTCATCGGATTGGTGATCGTGGAGACCCCACAACCCAAACCGCCGGAACTGATCGTTTCGGTTCTTCATGAGAAAGAAGCGGATCTGGTGACAACGCGGATTACGAAGCCTAGTCTTGAGATCCAACCCGCAGCAGCGGCGGCCCAGGCAGTGGATGTCTTGAGCTCCATCGCTAGCTCAAGTTTTTCGGTTCCCGATGTGGAGAACCGGGATGTTGCGATCGTCGATTCTCTTCTCATGGGAGTGCAGCCCGCCGGGAACGGGATGAGCTTTTCGAGTGATGCGGTGAAGTCCTCCGACGTCAATTTTTTCGGAATCTCCGGAAGTGGTCGGAAGATTGTTTTTGTGATCGATGCAAGTCCAGACATGTTGGTTGATGAAAAAGGGGGGATGGTTGCCTACGACAAAGTCAAAACCGAAGTCGGCATCATGCTCGCCAATCTCAATCGAGGGACACATTTCAACATTCTCCTGTATCAGGGAAAGCAACTTCTCGCCTTTCGAGAGAGTCCAGTTCCGGGGCTGCCGTCGAATCTGCGGCTCGCCATCGAATGGCTCGATCCTCTGAATCGGAATTACGATGCTCTCGGATTGCGAAATCAGGTGGGAATCAATTGCGAGGTGAGCGATCAGGAGGGATTCCCCATTGCTGCCACGGATGTCGCCTTTTATACCAAAGCAGTGCAAAAAGCGATGGAGTGGGAGGCGAGTTCGGTCTTCTGCATCGCCAGCGGGTATGAACCCATGAACCGAGCACCGACTCCGGAGATGTTGGAAAAGATGACTTCCAATCCGCCCGCTCCGCCCAGCGCGGTTGACCCAAGGGAACTGAAAATTTGGCAGGACGCCATCGAAAAAACGCGAGTCTGGCTGGAAAAAGAGAATGCCGCTCGCAGCGAAAAAGGGCTTTCTCCGAAAGTCGTCGTGAATTTCAATCAGCTCGTCCGGGAAATCACCGGTGCCATTCCGCCCGCCCGTCGGGGCGGTGGGAATGGGGGCGGAGGCGCTCCTTCGGGATTGCCGGGATTGCCTGGGGTGACACCAGAGGACATCGAGAGACAGATCGATCTCCTCGTCAAAGGAGGATACAAAGAGGCTGGCCTAGAGGAACCCGGTCTGAACATCGTGCTGTTCCTCGGAGAAAAGGAGGAAATCGGAGCAGAGGAAGATCACTTCAAAACCCTCACTCGAAAAAATCGCGGGAAACTCAAGATCCTGCGCGGACTCGCCGCCATGCAGAACGTGACGGGGCGGTGACCGTGGCGGTGACCGTGGCGGTGACCGTGGCGGAGACCGTGGCGGAGACCGTGGCGGAGACCGGGAGAATAGTTCCCACTCCATTGACAAATCGACGGAGAGGGTGGATTGGTTGCGTGCCAAACCGCAGTAGGTGATCCCACGGGATCACTAATGTAACGAAAGCCCCGACGTTCTCCCGTTGGGGCTTTTTCGTTTTCTGGTTCACCGGGTGTGTAGCCAATCCCACGCCTTGGCCGCTCGTTCCTCTGCGGATTTGATGTCTTCCTCACGCAAATATCCTTCGGCAACGAGCGCGGCAGCAGCCTCTTTTGTTTTTTCGAGGAAGTCCTCTCGATCACGGTAGCGCTCTTCAATCGATCTTCTGGGATCTCCCGATTTCTCCCGTTCTGCTTTTGTGAGAGCAAAGGGAATCCAGGAACCCCGCAGGACCGGGAGTAGTTCGTGCGGACTCCCCATCGAGGGAGGGCGAAACATCCAACCCGTCGCGGTCGCGAGAGGCACAGCGATCTCGGGTAGTCTCACTCCCGCGAGGTCGTTGCCGTCTTCATCCACCTGCGAGACGAGGAGGGGGAGTGCGGCACTTCCACCCGCACCGTCGGGCAGGAAGGGGTTCCTCATCCGCAGTCCTGCCGTCAGAGCGACCGGGCTGGTGATCCCTGGCAGACTGGGAAAGGCGAGATCCTTGGCCTGGATAAGCGTTCCGCTCGCAAAGGTCGGATAGGTGCTCTTGGGCGGAGCGATCTCAGCGGACGCCCACCGGTGCAGAGCCAATCGCAGAGCGAGGAGGGAATCGCGGTAGTCCGTGGGATTCGATAGCGGCGCTCCCGCTGCGGGTGCCGTAGGCGGAAAGGCTGAGGGACCGTGCGGAGCTCCGGCAAAGACGTAGAGGCGAACTGATTCCGGTAGGGGAACATCATTTTCCCCGGCGGGATCGGTGTGGACGAGGGCCCCGACTCGCCCCGCACCCCAGTATTCGGCCGCAGTGGTGGTATAGAAAATCTTCGGACGATGAGTGACTCGGGCATTTTCGAGGAGGCCTTCTTTCAATCCAGTGACCGGATCCGGCCAGGCTTCGTCTGCAAAGGGATACGAGGCCGTGCGGAACAGAGAGAGCTCTCTCGGGGTCGCCCAGCGCCGGTTTAGATCGACTCGTCCGGCCCCCGCGACGTGGGCGATGATCCCGTCGAAAACCACCTCATTTTTCAGGTCGGTGTTAAAACCTTCGTAGACAAACTCTCGAAGAAAACGCCCACATTGCGAAGCACCCTGGGCGTAGACGGGCAACCCGGCGGCGGGGGAGGTGGGGTCGTGTTTGATCCACGAGATCGCATCGCGGATCGCCGCAAAACCGAGTCCCGCGACGGGGGGGTGTTCCGCAAGCCAAGTAATCTCGTAGGTTTTCCCGGGTTCAAATCCGTCTGAAAAGGTGAGCCGATTCCCTGTGAGCTTCCATTTTTCTCGCGAAATCTCAGTTCCACCGGGTCGGTCTCCGCGGTCTCGCACCGTCAATTTGGTGTCCGGTCCGGTGGGATCAAGCGGGGGATAGCTCTCGAGATCCGTAACGGTGTATTTCTCGGTAGGTTCGTTCAGAACAAAAATTGCCTCCACCGCTCCTCGGATCGGGCTGCCGTCCATTTCCACTGCTTTTGGCACCTCGATCGAGAGGCGCTTGGGATCAGAGGCTACATCGAATTCCCAACCGACTTCGAAAAGAGCAAAGTGATGGTCTATCATGAACCGCTGGAGATTGCTCTTGCCTCCCCGGTTCGGGATCTCCGCCCAAACCGCAAGGGGAGGTTTGGCGCCGTCCTTGGGGGAGAGAAGTCGAAAGTCTGAGGAGAAGGTGATCCCACCGGATGGGTCAGTGGGAGCGAGGGCGAGGTCCGCGATGATCTGATTTTGGGCATCATTCGGGTCGACCGAAAAATGGAGCGTTCCCTCGATCGTTTCGTAGTCCGATGTTTCGTAGGGGGTGCGCCGGTCGATCTCGACCCGAGTGACGCCGGCGAAGACGCCCGATTCTGCCAAAGTGAGAAATGCCACGACCAAAAAGCAGAGGGTATGGGAGCGAAGGGAGAAGCAAAGGAGAGGAAACGACATACTTGATGAAAGAAGAGCCCGAAACGGCGATGTCAACCGGCGGATATTCGCCCGTCGGGGATTCCTGGCCAGTGGTCGCCCGTGTGCGACGCCACTCCGGGAGGAAAAATCTCCTTGCGGTGGATTTCGGAGAGACCATCACGACTACGGCCATCGAAACGTGGCCGACCCGCCTCCCGGACCAGGTCGTCCTTGTCAAAAAGCTCATTCCCCAACACGGCCCCGATCCCGTCGCTCTCTCCGCCGCTTTCGGCAAAGCCAACAAAAAACGCCACGAACAAATCGAAGGCATTCTCGAAACCCTGCGCGGATTGGGTTTGTTGTGAGAGGTGGAGGCGCGAAGACAGCCGCGTCGGGTTGATGGGATTTGGGTAGGGAAAGTGGTTTGGAGATTCATCCTGTTTGCTCATCCTCACCAGCTCCACGGAGGGAAAGAATCGTGAAGGTTCCACGTATGTCACGGGGCGACCGGCGGGATGGGTCGGTCCTTCAGCCCTTTTCGAAAAGACTGAAAATTGTGTCCTGGGGCGTTGCCCCAGGCTGGAATGAGACGGGCCCTTGGCCCTCGCGGTTCGGGCGTATTTTCAAAAGGGCCAAGGGCCCGCCACTATACCAGCC
>JAGPCC010000288.1:1398-6403 GCA_018058245.1 Verrucomicrobiales bacterium | reverse complement strand
CTCGCAGAATCAAGCCCAGTTGAATCGCCCCGACCACCGTGCAACGTGAACTCCTCGATGTTGTGCGATTTCCGAGGCTGTTGGAGACATGATGCTTGTCACAACAAGGAGTGTCGCCCCTCCTTGTTGTGACAATGAGGACTTCTCAGCGGCCGCTGCGGCTCCGTGGCTACTTGGTTGGTGCTGCGTTTGGGAGTCGTGAAAGCGGTGTAAGCGGTGTCGCCTGGGTGATGGTTTTTCAGAAACTAAGTCAGTCCGATTTCACCAAATCGCGCAGTCTCGCGGTGACACGCTCCCGGTCGAGGCGTCCGGCGGCAACGTCGAGAGTGAGGGATTCCCAGAGATCGGAGTCCGGTGTCGGACTCGCTCCGTTCAATTTGAGAAAAACGAGACAAGCACCGAGCGCAGTCCGCTTGTTGCCGTCTAGAAAGGGATGATTCGAACAGAGGTAAAAGAGATAGGCCGCCGCAATCTCGACCTCGTCGGCAAAAACCGACTCACCACCAAAGGCGGACTGCGGCGCGGCCACCGCAGATTCCAATAAGTCTCGTGAACGCAATCCCGCCGCACCACCAAATCGATGAATCGACGCGTCGTGAATTTTCAGAACTGTTTCCACCGAGAGATGGAAGCACTCGTTCGCGCCCTTCATTGCGCCAGCTTCTCGAGGGTACCGGAGTATTCTTCCATCGTCGCGGCAATGGCGGCGTCAATGTCCTCGGGGCTGGGCTCGGGCCTGAGAGGCGTGATCGTGATCGTGCCGCCGGAATGCACCTCAACATTCACCTGGTCGCCCTCTTTCAGCTTGGCCAGTTGAAGCAGAGCGCTGTCGAAAATCAAACCTCGCGAATTGCCGACTCTAGTGATGGTCTTGATCATGTGTAATACAATGTCTTACAATCGAAATGAAGTCAAGATTCCCCTCCGCCGGACGTTAATCCTTAATCCTTAATCCTTATTCCTTAATCCTTAATCCTTAATCCTTAATCCTTAATCCTTAATCGAACGCGCCCGATTACGATTACGATTACGATTACGATTACGATTACGATTACGATTACGATTACGATTACGATCGGTCTGCGAGGGCTTCCGTTCGGTTTTCACCAGCTCCGAGAGGTAGGGCGAACCGTCTCGGTGAGCCGATTTCGCTGACATACACAGTCCGTAGCGCTGCTCGGTGGGGACGCCTCATTCTACTTTTAGGTATGGCTGGAAATCGGACACTTGGGGTCTGCGACGGACACGCTCCCCCCCCGGAATTGCCCTCAGAAATTACGAAGGTCGACTACAAACCCTTCTACTAACTATCGAGGCCGTGTTCTCTCCGAGCCACACTCGTGATCCATTTCCTGCAAATTCCTTCCCCCGATGCCACCCGGAAATCCGTATCCACGCGGGGATTGATCTTTGTTGTCTCGTGATTCACTCTCAAACGATTCCACAAATTCCCATGAAACGTCTCCCCTGCCTTTCCACGATTTTTTTACTTTCGATTTCTGTCACACAGATGAACGCCGCGACTCCCCCACCCACTTTCACCTGGGTCGCTGGCGGCGGTGGTGCCAAAAGCGATAAGGCACGAGCGGTGACCTTCGATCGTGAGGACAATGTCCTCCTAGCCGGAGAAACGACAGATGCGGGAACATTTGGCGGAGTGAAAAGAGAAGCTCTCGGGGCCTCTGACTTCTTTCTCGCAAAGGCATCCAGGGACGGAACTTTCCTCTGGGTTCGCAGTCTAGGCGGCACCCTCGTTGATCGCGGATACGGAGTCGTCACCGATGGGAAGAACAACATCTATGTAACCGGTCACTACCAGAGCACGGATGCAAAAGCGGGGAACGAAGTTCTCCCCAACCGAGGGGATTATGACATCTTCCTTGCGAAATATTCTCCGGACGGAGATCTCCTCTGGATCCGGACGGCCGGTGGAGCAGGCTACGATTACGGCCACGGGATCGCGCTCGATCCAGCGGGAGATGTCGTGATCACCGGTGCTGTCGTGGGAAAGGCAATTTTTGAAGACACCATCGTGAACCCGGAAGGAAAGGGGCGACCGGTCTTCTGCGCGAAATATTCTCCTGAAGGTACATTGCGTTGGGCAAAAACAACGACTGGGGATTTTTCCGGAAGCGGGCACGGCATCGGGATCGACGGAACAGGCCATCTTTACATCGCTGGCACTGGGAGTGGTTCGGGTCAGATCGGTGATCTCGCGATCAAGACCACCGGCGGTTCTGCGCTACTCTTGAAGCTGACTCCGGATGGGACCCCCGTCTGGGTGAAGACTGTAGCCGCAACCGCCGGGGCGGGTTTTCACGAAATCTCCGTGGACGCTGCGGGAAGAATCTGGTGTGCCGGTATGTTCAAAGGAAGTGTCACGCTGGGAGACAAGACGTGGACCTCGTCCAGTGAGAAGGACAATGACGGACTCCTCGCCCACTACTCGACCGCTGGGGATCTCCGCTGGAGCCATTCCGTGCACGGCCCAGCGACGGACTATTGCCTGGGCGTGGCCAATGACGGAACCGGGCGAGGATTTGTCACCGGGGAATTTTCCGCTACGGCCACTTTTGCGGGGAAGGAAATGACGAGCGCAGGCGCAACCGACATCTACACCGCCGCCTTTTCCGCCGATGGAGAACTGGAGTGGTGCGTCCAGTCTGGAGGGGAAAAAGGTGACAACGCCTACACGATGGCTCGCCGTGCCGATGGCAGCCTTCTCATCGGAGGATCCTGCACCGCCCCGGCCAAATTCAGCGCGGCGCTCATGGAATCTCCCGGAGGTGCCGAGGCCTACGCAGCGCTACTGGAGTTCAAGTAAGCTCGCAACAATCACTTCACCTTCTCCGGGTTCGCTTTCGCCCAGGCGAAATACTCATCGAGCGTGTAGAAGGTCTTGTGCTTGTAGAGTTTCGCTCCGTCCTCCACCGACTCGCGAGTGCCGATGCGCCACGAGTCACCGTTGTCGGTCATCATCTTTTGAAGGATCGCATCGAGGTTTTTCCCGAGATCAGCGAACTCCGGCAGGTTCGCCAGATTCTTCTTTTGGTAGGGATCTGACTCGTTATCAAAGAGCAGCATCGGCCCCTCTTCGGTCCGGGCATACGAGTAGCGACTCGTGCGGATCCCCCGCCAAGGCTCCGTGACTTGATCTGGGACAAAAGGAACGTACTGCGCCAAAAGAACGGCTTCTGGTCCCTCCTCAGTTTCACCTCGTACTACTGCCGAGAGATCAGTGCCCTGCATCTCCTCCGGGGTCGGAACTCCGGCAAGACGAAGCAAGGTCGGAGCCACATCAACATGACTGAAAAGTGTCTCGATGACCCGACCCGCCGGTGCCTTGGCCGGCCAGCGGATGATTCCGGGAACCGCCGCTGATTCTTCGTAGATCTTGCGCTTCCTGCGTAATCCGTGAGATCCTAGCATATCACCATGATCCGAGAGGAAGAGAACAATGGTATTATCCTCCAATCCTGTCTTTTTCAATACTTCGACGAGTCGCCCGACCTGATCATCGATCGCGGTGATCGCGGCGTAGGAAGCCGCCAGTTCCTCTTTTCCTCCCACCGGGACAAAAGGCGGAACAGGCCCCTTGCTGGAAAGGAGCGGGCGGGTTGGTGCCTTTCGTGTTTCACTCCCAGCGACCCAATTTCCTCTCGGTTGAATTTTATCCACCTCATAGAGATCCATGTATTTTTCGGGGGCTCCGTAGGGATCGTGGGGTGGCCCCATCTGCACCGTCAGGAAAAACGGTTTCCCCGCCGGCTGGGACTCGAGGAACTCCACCGCAAAATCACAGGAAGCCTCCGGCTCAAACACGGTTTTCTGAATCACTTCGGGCGTATCCCGGAAGTAGGTAGGGGCAAAGTGTCGATGATGACACTGGTAGGCAGCCCAGAATTCAAATCCTTGGCGGCGTGGTCCGGGAGGAACAAAACCCGGTTCCCGCACTCCTCCATCGAGGTGCCACTTCCCGACAAATCCGGTGCGATAACCTTGAGCCTGCAGGATCTCGGGCAAGGTCACGAGTTCCTCCCGCAACCGCAGATCATTCGCAATCATCCCGTTGGTGTGCGCATAGGTGCCGGTGAGAAGGACCGCCCGCGCTGGGCAGCAGACCGGAGTATTCGCGATCATGTGCCGGAAGAGAATCCCTTCTTTCGCAAGCTGATCGATATTCGGTGTAATCACTTGGGTGTCCCCATAACAACCGAGCGAACAGGCGCGCAATTGATCGGGCATGATCAGGAGAATGTTCGGTCGGTCATCCGCAATCGCAATCGAATGAAAAAGAAGAAGGGAAAGAGTGATAGGGAACAAGGTCTTCATGACTGAAAAAGATGTCGTAACGAAACCGCTCCAGCATCTCTTTTTTTGTATCCTCTTGCGCCGTTCTCCAAAGGGAGTGCTCGAAATCTCTGAGTTACGGAACGCCGCACTTCCTCCACCCCAATTGTAGCGCTCCCAGGAAGACGAACGCTCATTGGGATTCCTCCGCTCGACGGAGTTAGAAATGACTCTACCGAATCCTCAAATCGATCTCTCGTCTCGTATATCACACGATCCGTCCCATGTAAGGATCCGTCACGCTGGCCGCTCCCGTCTCGACGCGGCCCGCGTGACGTTTGCGGAATTGCTCAAACCCCTTCACAACGAGGCTGAAATCATACCAGCCATGGCTTCCGCTCTGATCGAGCACGATCTTGATGGGTTCCCGAGTCGCGGCCGGGAGATTCCGGACGATAGGTTTAGCGCTATACGAATGATCTTTGATCGTGATTTCGAGAGCCTGTTCCACGTCACTGTTCGACACGAACAGGACAACGTTTCCGGTGAGTTTTTCGGCATTGTCAGGACTGCGTTCGTATTCACAGCGCACGGAAATCGCCGGATCAGCGGTCGTGCCGGTGTGTTCACGATAGAATCCGTTGGGGCCGTAGACGCGCAGCGCATATCTCCCACCCTCAAAGTTCGCGACCGGCCACGAATCGACAAGACTGCC
>JAGPCC010000288.1:0-1298 GCA_018058245.1 Verrucomicrobiales bacterium | reverse complement strand
ATATACTCGACGCCCGAATCGATCCCGGGAGAGCATTTCCCGGTTTCTGGTTTCTTCGGGTCCGGAGCGACAAACGGCGGGATGTGGTCAAAGTACCCGTCATTTTCATCATAGGTCATGATAAAAATGGTCTTCTTCCACACCTCGGGATTCTTGGTGAGGATGTCCATGATCTCAGAAACATACCAACTGCCATACCAGGGCGTGGAAGGATGATCCGTGAAGTTCGCAGGTCCCACGACCCAAGACACGGCGGGGAGAGTGCCGCTGTTTACATCCTGACGGAGTTGATGCAAGACGTCCCCCTTGGGAACTTGCATCTCCCGCTTTTCCCCTCCGGTTTCATAGTGCAGGGTTTCCAACTGATGATAGTCAGCATCGCCGA
This sequence comes from Verrucomicrobiales bacterium, assembly GCA_018058245.1. Lineage (GTDB taxonomy): Bacteria > Verrucomicrobiota > Verrucomicrobiia > Verrucomicrobiales > DEV007 > Arctic95D-9. The sequence continues at coordinate 913 of JAGPCC010000288.1, read as the reverse complement.
CATTGGTTACAAACGCCTTCTCATAGAGATTCTTCGCCTCTTTGCTGAGTCGCTCAAAATTTTCCGGACTCCACTCTTTGAGATTTTCCTGTGCGGAACGCAACACTTCTTCTTTTTTTGCAATATCCTTTTTGGCCTTTTCCTGCGCCGCCTTCGCTTTGTCGAGGGCCTTTTTGGACTTCGCCGTTTCCCCGGCTTCCGGCAGAGGAGTAGTGAGGACCTTTTTCAGCGTTTCGATTTCGCCGGGGATCTCTACGACCTGCTGCTGCAATCCTGCGAGATATCGTGCCGAAAACCGCACATTGTACTGGGAAAAATACTCCAGGGGATTGCAGCCGAAATTGGAGAGCCACTCCCGTTCTCCCTTGCCAAACCCACCACCCGTGGTGAGATCGTTCTGGTAGACTTTCCAGGAGACATCATTCTCTTCCAGTAGTTCGGGAAAAGTGGTCCAATGAGCCTCCCCCCAGGGGATTGAATTCCGAATATAGGCCTTTGCCTCTCCACTTTGTTCTCCCCGGACAGATCCGGACCAAAGGAAGAGACGATTCGGCCAGGTGCTCGTCATCGCCGAACAGAAGTTCTGATCGCAGACAGTAAAGGCATCGGCTAACGCATAGTTGAAGGGAATGTCGTCTCTCGTGTAGTATCCCATTGTCATCGGCATGTCTTCGATGGCCTTACTACTCAATTTTTTTGCATCGAGCCATTTGTCATACTTGCCGGCATTGTGCCCGTCCACCTGACTGGATCGCGAGTGCGGAGTACAACCCATCCAGGTGATCTTCGTGTCTTTGATATCGAACCGGAACGGTCCGTGGGTCTTGCCTGCGGCATTCGTTTGCAGCCAGACGGGGTTCCCATCCGGCAGATCAACGGCACGCGGATCATTGAAGCCTCGCACACCCTTCAG
>JAGPCC010000287.1 GCA_018058245.1 Verrucomicrobiales bacterium | reverse complement strand
TTCGGAATGTCTTCTGCGAGTGCTCTGTCGAATTTGGATTGCTCGACAGACTCCTAAGAGTGCGAGCTAAGCCAAAGTGGCAGCTTTGCGTAAGTGCAATGTGGAACGGAGGGATAGGACTGGCTTTCAGCCCTTTTGGCAGGGGAGGCATTGTCTTCCGGGGCGTTGCCCCGGTCTGGTATAGATCGGGCCTTTGGCCCTTGCTTTTAGTGTGGGTAAATTTTCGAAGGGCCAACGGCCCGCTACCATACCAGCCTGGGGCAACGCCCCAGGATAACGGTTCAAAAAAATCCCAAAGGGCCAACGGCCCGCGCTATTATTGATGAGCCATACCGCAGTCCCTCAGCAACGTAGTCATTTAGGTCGTTTTTAATTTCGGTCTGGAATGAGTCCAGTCCTTGCCCTTACCTCGCCGACGAGGTAGATATTGTATCTGCGGAGATTCATTAGGCTGGCATTATAGTGGGGAGTTGTGCCGTCTTTGTGGCGTTACGATTTTTTCAATGACCAAAAATCCACAGTCATTTCCAATGATTCATCGGTCCTGGATCTTCCAATCTACCGTCTTTTTAGATCGGCCCTGACATGAGGACGCTGTCGGACCTGGGGATTTCGACAGACTGCTGACTCAAAAATTCCTCGTTCCGATGTCGCTCCGGCGCTGCTGCCCGTCGAAGGTGATCTTGTCACTCTCGCGATAGACCGCCTTGACCGCTTCTTCCCGCGTCGCTCCCGAGGCCACCACCACCAGAACCCGTCCACCAGCCGTCTCGTAAGAACCTTCCGCATTCCGCTTCGTCCCGGCATGAAAAACACGGGCTCCAGAGACCTCATCGAGCCCCGAGATGACATCGCCATTGCGTGAGCTCGCCGGATACCCCGCCGAAGCCGAGACCAGGCAAATGCTCCACCCGTTCTCAAAGTCGATCAGGTCCGGTTGCAGGTTTCCTTTCGCTGCTTCAAAAACATAGCGGGCAAAGTCTCCGCGGATCATCGGCAGCACCGCCTGTGCTTCCGGATCTCCGAAGCGGCAGTTGTACTCCAGCATTTTCGGCCCATTCGGGGTCAGTATCAGACCAAAATAGAGAAAGCCACGATAGGGCAGCCCATCCTGAATCAGTCCCTCCACCGTCGGACGCACCATTTCCTCTTCCACGATCTTCCGGAGGTCCGCGTCGAGCATTTCGAGCGAACTCACTGCTCCCATGCCCCCTGTATTCGGGCCTTCATCGGCGTCGTAGATGCGCTTGTAGTCGCGAGCGGGAGCGAGGATCTGATACTCGCTGTCCACCACCGAGACAAAAATCGAAATCTCCGGTCCTTCGAGGAATTCCTCCACGAGGAGACGACCCGGTCCGAATTTCCGTTCTACGAGCACTTCCTGGAGAAATTCCTCCGCCGAGGCCTCATCCAGACAGACCGCGACTCCTTTGCCGGCGGCCAGACCGTCAAATTTCAAAACCGTCGGATATTTCCCCGCGATCGCGGCGCGAGCTTCCTCGATCGTATTGACCGTGGCATATCCACCCGTCGGGATATTATGACGCACCATGAATTCCTTGGCAAATTCCTTGCTCGCCTCGAGCTGGGCCGCTTCCTTTGGTGGGCCCCAGCAGGGAATCCCCGCAACCCGGCAGGCATTGGCGAGCCCTTCGTCCTTTACGAGATAACTCTCCTCACCGGCAACGCAGAGATCGATACCCTTTTTCTGCATCATCGCCACGAGTGACGCAACCCCATCCGCCTCGACCTGACGAGCCAGTTCAAAAATCGCATCCGATCCCGGAAACGAATAAATCTCCGTCTCCGTGGATGATTCTGAAATGGCCGTGATGATCGCGTGCTCACGCCCCCCTTTTCCGACGACTAGTACTTTCATATTGCTCTGTCTCTCCCACCTCCGGAAGCGGCGTCAATGGTGGCACAATCCACAGGAAATCCAAGTTCCGGCACAAAGATTCCCCTACAGGCCTCTCGAAAGTACTCTCCCGCCCCGCCCGCCGCATCACTTGCGCATCCCTCTCCATGGTCGAACTTATTTCCCCTCTCTTCTCCGAAATGTCTGAAATCCCGAACCGTCTTGCGCTCTCGACCTGCTGGTGCTCGCATCGACACACCGATGGCTACGAAATGCTCACCGAGATCCGCGAACTCGGTTTTCTCCGTGCCGAACTCAGCCACGGCATCCGCCTCGAACTGACACCGGGGATTCTCCGTGCCGTCGAGGAGGGCTGGATTAAAATTTCCTCGGTCCACAATTTCTGTCCTCTCCCGGCCACGATCAGTCACGCCGCCCCCAATCTTTTCCAACCGTCCGCGCGGAAAAATGAGGAACGCGCTCTCTGGCTCCTGCATTCTGAACGCACCCTCGAGTTCGCCGCCCGTGTCGGAGCCCCCCACGTCGTCATGCATTCCGGCAGCATGGACCCGTCGAACCTTCATTTTCTCTTCGGTTCCCCCGTCCCGGTCCTCGAACCCGACTTCGCAGCTCCCGATCCCTCCCCGCCGGCCGACTCCCCCGCTGTGGAAAAAGCAGTGCGAAAACTCCGCCGCGCCGCCCGGAGCACGCTCCGCAGGGTACATGACGCCTACCTGAGCCTCGGTCCCGCCACCAGACGTCACGGTCTCGTCCTCGGAGCCGAAAATCGCGAAGGAATTCTAGAGTTCCCTATCGACGACGAATTCCAAGCCCTCTTTGATCAACTCCCGACCGACTTCCCAATTGGATACTGGCACGATACCGGCCACGCCCGCATCAAACACCTCGCCGGACGACTCGATCACGAAACCCATCTCGCCGCCCTCGCCGACCGACTCATCGGATTCCATCTCCACGATGTCAGCGCGGCGGGAAAAGATCATCAGGTACCAGGAAGCGGTTCAGTCGACTTTGCGATGGTGCGTCGTTACATTCGCCCGCACCACACCCTCGTCCTCGAACCATCCCCCCGCCTCACCCGCGACGAAATTCTCCACTCACGGGATTTTCTTCTGAATACTTTATAATCAGGGAACCTTGATTATAAGGAAACTCTTTCGCAGTGAACGGAACTTCTCCACCTCAGTAGTAAGCACATCAGCAACCACATTTGTTCCATTTCCAATGGGAATGAGATAGGCGTTGAGGAGCCGTTGACACCCCGCTTGAATGTCAGCGGAAATTGGTGAAACTTCCCTCATGAACACTCTTGTTGTCGAGTATCCGGAATCCCTGCCTGACTGCGCCCGATTGTCGCGTCAGGAGTTTGAACAGGCGATGCGGCTGGCTCTGGCATCGAAACTTTTCGAGCTCGGACGACTTTCTTCAGGGCACGCAGCCGCTTTGGTTCCCACCGATCGTTATTCTTTCCTTCGATCCCTGAGTCAAGTTGGAGTGCCTGCGATCGACTGGAGCCCGGACGAGTTTGACGATGAAATCACACATGCGTGAAATCGTGTTCAACACCGGCCCCGTCATCGCACTCGTCGCTGCGACGGGTGGCCTGAGCTGGCTTTCGGATTTGTATGGGAGGGTTTGGATTCCTAACGAAGTGTATTCGGAAATTCTTGCGGGAGGCTATGAGGTTCCTGAGTTGGTAGCATTGAAAGCAGCCGCGAATGTCGTCCAGATTCAATCTGGTCTGGAAAACATCCCGCCAGTGCTGGTGAGTGAACTGGACCATGGCGAAGCCAGTGTCATTCAAACTGCTCTCAATCGTAAAATAGAAACCGTCGCAATTGATGAAAAGACGGGACGCCGGGTTGCGCGGCTGCACGGACTCAAGGTAACAGGATCTCTAGGCATCCTGGTTCGAGCCCGAAATCAGGGAATTATTAACAATCTAACACTTTGCGTAAGTAAGATGCGAGCGAAAGGAATTTGGATCTCAGACGCCCTTGTGAATCAGGCCCTTTCCGCCGTCGGCGAGCCGACCGATCAACCTCCCCTGTAGGACCTGGGGTCGTCGAGATCCCGCCTCACCCGTGACGAAATTCTCCAGTCGCGGGATTTTCTGCTCAATACCTTATAATCAGGGGCGCTTGATCATCAAGAGCCTGTAGCACGATTCCCTGCTGGACGAGCTTTCCTGACTCAGGTATCCTGAATCGATGAAACAGGAAAAGCTCCTTGATCGAATCACCTGTGATCCCGAACTATTCGGGGGGAAACCCATTATTCGCGGGCGACGCCTTGCCGTGGAGCATGTCCTCGAAATGCTCGCTGCGGGCGATGATCGGGAAACCATCCTGAGTGGATATCCGTGGCTCGAAGCAGAGGACGTGCAAGCCTGCCTGGTTTACGCTTCATTGCTCGCCCGCCACGAAAGAATCGAACTCTTTCCCGCAGCACTCAGTTCCTGATGTCGCGGATTTTGCTCGACACTTGCGTGTGGGGAGGTGCTGTCAAATCGCTCCGCGAGTACAATCACGACGTTATTTGGACAGGAGATTGGGAGGTTGATCCGGGCGATCTTGCCATCATAGAATTCGCTCATGCTGAGGTGCGGATTCTTGTAACTCTCGACAAAGATTTTGGGGCGCTTGCCGTGGTGAAAGGATTGCCCCATTCGGGCATCATCCGCCTCTCCGGGTTTCGAGCCGCAGCGATGGCACCTGCAATCCATTATCTCGTGAATCAATTTGAGGTCGAACTGAGTGAAGGAGCAATCATCACGGCAGATCCACAGAAAGTCAGAGTCAGGCCTCGCTCCTGATTGCGCTCATGTCTCATGATCGTCAAGACACCTGAATCCTTCTTGTTTAATTGGTTCAAAAGTAATTGAACTAACGACAGATTTTACTGTACATTCAAGGAAACTTGCCTCCTTCCGTCCCTGGAATGAACGAACCCACCTCCGACACTATCCCCGCCACCGGACTCGATCCGGTGGAGTCGGAGTTTGTACGGTTTTTTGTGCAAATGGCAACGATGCTGAACCTTCCCCGCTCGATCGGGGAAATTTTCGGATTTCTTTTTGCCGCCGACGAACCCCGTCCTTTTGAGGAAGTGGTCGCCCGCCTCGGCATCAGCAAAGGGTCCGCGAGCCACGGATTGAAATTTCTCGTCAAGATCGGCGCCATTTCCCAGGTCTATGTTCCCCGGGACCGTCGCACCTTCTACGAAGCCGAGACAAAAATGAGGACTCTCTTCAGCAGTGCTCTCAACGAATCGGTGCGGCCTCATTTGGAGGGAAATGCCCGCCTCATCGAAGGGATCGAAACCCGCATCGGAGAAGAGGCCGGGGCCCTCGGGAGCAAAACCGAACACTACCGCCACCGCGTCGCCTCGCTCAAAGGCTGGACCGACAAGTCGCTTCTCCTCCTTCCCCTCCTCGACAAACTCTTTTCGCTGCCCGCCCCTCTTTTTCCTTTCAACCTTTTCGGAAAGGAGTCCGCTCCCGAATCCCGAAAGTCCCCCACCCCGCCCGACCCGGGCCACTCCTGAACCCCTCGCGTTATCGCGATGTTCCCACCAGAAAATGGCTTCGACGGACGGTCTCCCGAATTGGGAATGACCGGGAGCGGTAGCGTGGAGTAAACAGGGTCTGTTCATCAAATCGACAGGGTTTACTCCGGGGAGACATGTGACTTCTATGAAACGATTTCCCGTTCCGGGAGACTCGTTCGTTCGAACAAAACCTTCGCAGCACCCGCGCGATTCAATACCCCTACCTCTTGAAAATTCTCATCACTGGAATCTGCGGATATTCGCCCATCCCGCCCAGGGCATTTTTGGTTACTGGATTCACGCCTTCCGCGAAGGATGCCCCCTCAAATACATCGGCATCGACGGACTCGGGCACCAGGTTCGGGATGGATTTCATCCTCGTGATCTGCTTCCCCTCATTGAGAAACAAATCGCCGAGCCCTGCGGATCGCCCCGCTCCCCCTTTACCAATCTCGGAGGTGGCCACGCCAACTCCGCCCCCCTCGCTGAACTCAGCGCCTGGTGCAGGACACGCTTTCCCACGTGAAAATTGACTCGTTGCAGATGACCCTTACATTCAGTTTAGTTAAAAACGAAACTCGCGCACCATGGTAAACTACCGAGACTACATCACCATCGATTCCGGCAAGCGCGGCGGAAAACCCTGCATTCGGGGCCTGCGAATTACCGTTTACGATATCCTTGGATGGTTGGCGGTGGGGATGTCACACTCGGAAATTCTCAAGGATTTTCCTGATCTGAACGAAGAAGACATTCGCGCCACCCTGGCCTTTGCTGCGGATCGCGAGCACCATCTCGTTGCGGGCATTCATGAGGCTTCTTTTCGATCAGAATCTCAGCCATCGACTGCTCAACGAACCCGAAGATATCTTCCGCGGCAGTGAGCATGTTCGTTTCCTCGGTTTGGCGGAAGAGGACGACTTGGAAATTTGGAACTACGCTATTACTCACGAATTAACAATCGTGACACAGGAT
>JAGPCC010000049.1 GCA_018058245.1 Verrucomicrobiales bacterium | reverse complement strand
GAAACCGATTTTCTCGCCGAGCTGGACGCCGCCGCCAATTGGAAGAAGGAAGGCACTGGAAAACTCGGCGATATCGCCAAACTTGAGATCCCTGGTGGATATCGTTTCACGGAACGAGACGGCGCTGAAAGGATTCTCGCCCAGATGGGGAATCCTCCCTCCGATACCCGATACGGTCTCGTCGGCCCCGAAAGTCTGACTTGGTTCGCCGTTTTTGACTGGGACAATCGCGGTTTTGTCGAAGACACTGATAAGGACCAACTGAACCCGGATGATCTCCTCAAGGACCTGAAGAAGATCAACAAGACCTCCTCAAAGGCCCGCGCCGAGGCGGGTTATGGATCGCTCGACCTCGTCGGTTGGGCCTATCCGCCCCATTACAACGAACAAACGAACAATCTCGAATGGGCTCTCGATCTCGTCGATGGCGAGGGCAATCACGTCGTGAACTACCAGACAAAACTCCTCGGACGATTCGGAGTGATGGAGGCCATCCTCGTCTGTAGCCCTGATGAGCTCGAAGAGTTCCTCCCACAATTCCAATCCATGCTGAAAGGGTTTGAGTTTGTCGGTGGGAAAAAATACTCGGAATTTACCGCCGGAGACAAAGTCGCAAAAGGCGGGCTCATCGCGCTCATTGCCGGCGGGGCGGTCTTTGCTGCGGCCAAGACGGGGGTTCTCGGCCTCTTGCTTTTAAAGTTGAAGAAGCTCTGGATTTTCCTCCTTGCGGGAATCATTTTTCTCTTCCGAAAGATCAAAGGATTTTTCACCGGACGGGACGAATGAGACATGTCCGACGACCAACTCCTCTACTTCGCTTTCACGCTCTTTTACCTATTCGACGGGATCGTCCGGCTTCCGCGCGAGGCGTGGGTGTTTGTCAGGCCGTTGTTTCCGGGGCGACGCTGGCGCATTTCCCGTCCCATGGAAGTCGCGAGTCGCCCCGGCGAGGGATATGGCATGCTTCCCATTCTCGGTGCTTATCTTCCAAGCGGGGAGGGATCTTGGTTTCGCCTCGAGGAGCGCGATCATCACTACATCGACTCTCCCGAGTGGTCCGCTCGAGTTACGGTAGTGAAAAATCCGGCAAAATATTGGCGGGATCGCAATCGCATCATCGGTGTCGGCAACAACACTCCGATCATTCTCCCGAATGAACATTCCGCAGCCGATATGCTCCGCTGGCTCAAGGCTCCGGCAGACCAGCGGAGTTCACGCCTGACCGGTTCGCTCAGTCTCCCAAGGGCAAAAGCCGCTCTCAGAAAACAGGAAATCATCGACCGTACTTTTGGATTTGGGATCACGGTCCTCACTGTCTATCTCTTTCTCGTTCTCCCTTTTGCTTTCTCTTACTACCGCACGAGCCTCCCCCGACTCGCCCTGATCGGTGCGATATTCCCCATCTCGATCCAGCTCGCCTGCTCCTGGCGCATTCTCTACAACCGTTTTTTTCCCGGAGAGAAGAGAAAGCGCTGGATCAGCCTGCTTCCGCTGATTCTCCTGCCCTATCACACCCTGCGAATGCCGCGGCATCTGGCGCTGAATCTGACGACCGGGATCCATCCCCTTGCCATGGGAAAGGTCCTGCTGGAACCCGATACCTTCCTCGCCTTTGCCGACGAATACATGCGTCGCCTTCGGTATCCCCTGACGCTCGCGGTTCCGCCGGGAATTTGGGAAAACTCCTACGAACGGTGTGCCGCTTTTCTTGCCAACGACTGCCAACTCAAAACTTCGGAGTGGGAGGAAACATCTCCGGTTCTCGATCGTGACAGCGAAAGTTACTGTCCTCGTTGCCACACCCAGTTCCTCATCCCAAAAGCGGTTTGTGGGACTTGCGGAGATCTTGCCTCCATAGCGATTCCAGGGAGAGCCGAGTAAGGGCCACGAAGAGGGTTCGATCGCTCACGCAACCCTTTTACCGCAGGGTGTTACTCCCCCAAACCAAAGGCGGCGTGAGTCACTTTTGCGGCCTCGTCGATCTGATCTTCGGCCACGGTCACGGTGATCTTGATTTCGGAAGTAGAGATCATTTGAATGTTCACCCCGGCCTCGGAGAGCGCCCGGAACATCTCCGCTGCGACCCCGGAGTGAGAGCGCATCCCGATCCCGACGACGCTGAGTTTTGCGATTCCGTCTTGAGCCTCCAGCGAGACACCTTTCCCTAGGTCCGGAAGAACCGGACGGAGCGCTGCTTCTGCTTTGACGACATCGTCTTTGTGAACGGTGAAGGAAATGTCCGTAATCCCCGTCTTTGAAACGTTCTGGACGATCATGTCGACGAGGATGTTTGCCTGAGCGACTGCGCCAAAAATCTTGCCAGCGGTCCCGGGGAGATCTTTCACACCGGCGATGGTTACTTTCGCCTGGGCTCGTTCCAGACTGACGCCTCGGATGACTACGGATTCCATGCTCATGGTTTCTTCTCGGACTAAGGTTCCTGGATTGTTGTTCAGACTGCTGCGCACTTCAAAGCGGACACCGAATTTTTTGGCGAACTCGACAGAGCGAGATTGCATCACTTTTGTCCCCGAACTTGCCATTTCGAGAAGTTCGTCATAGCTGATTTCATCCAGCTTCTTCGCATCGGGAACGACACGGGGATCACAAGTGTAGACGCCATCCACATCAGTGAAAATCTGGCAGAGGTCCGCATCGATCGCCGCCGACATCGCAATTGCAGTGAGATCAGACCCGCCGCGACCGAGGGTGGTGATTTTTCCATCCGCAGTCTGGCCCTGAAAACCGGCGAGAATGACGACATTTCCGTCATCGAGCAGGGCCTTCACTCCCGCGGGGGAAATGTTGGAAATGCGAGCCTTGGTATGGACTCCGTCCGTTTCGATTCCTGCCTGGGCTCCGGTGAGCGAGACCGCCTTCACACCGAGGGCATTCAGTGCCATCGCGGTGAGGGCAATGGTCGTCTGCTCGCCGGTAGCAAGCAGCACATCCATCTCGCGCTCGGTGGGATGTTTGTTTTCTCCCGTGACCTGCTCGGCGAGTTCGATCAGTCGATTTGTCACTCCAGCCATCGCCGAGACCACCGCGACCACTTGATTCCCTGCATCGCGAGATTCAATGATCTTCCGGGCTACGTTGATGATACGCTCGGGGGTGCCGACCGACGTGCCGCCGTATTTCTGTACGATGAGACTCAATGGTTCCAGGGGGTTCCGTAAAAAGATGGGGTGACTTATGCCTCAGGAACCGGTTTTGTCCACTGCCGTTTCACTTGGATTCATCGCCGCCGCTACCCAGGCGAGATACTTCTCCGAGCCCGATTCCGGTGAAAGTAGAAGGACTTCCGGCACCTCATACGGGTGAAACTCCTGCAAAAACCGCTCCAGCGCAATCGACGCCGCACGGGTCGTTTTCAGGATCAGTAGAACCTCCGAATCGACTTGGATCGCATCGTTCCACCGATACATCGAGGTAACGCCCGGTAGGAAGTTCACACACGCCGCGAGTTGCGACTCGATCACACGTGTGCCAAATTGACTCGCTGAATCAAAGTCCGGAAAGGTCGTGAGGAGGGTCACAACCTCTTCTTCCGTGCCGTTTTGTCTCACTATCATTTTTTGAAACTTCCTCTCTGACTTGTATTTATGAATCCTGGTATCATTGATCGACTGATTGATCGATTCGACAAGCTCGAACCCGAGGAGATTCAGCGAATCGTTCTGAAAGTCGTGCAAGAAAAGGGCTTTTTGGAAAAGGTTTTTGAAGTCCTGCGGGAGGGAATCATCGTAACCGGGGCACGGGATTCCATTCACTACATCAATCAGGCAGCCTGCGATTTTTTCGGCCTCGATCCGAAAACGGCGATCCGGGGTGCAGTGACTGACTTGTTCCCCGGTCTTGACTGGAACGAAGTAACGGGGTCCGGCGGAGTCGTCAACCGCGACCTTATTGTTCGTTATCCCGAGTTGCGACACCTTAATTTTTATATCGCACCTCTCGCCAATGAGGATCTCAACGCCCCAGACGGCGAACAACTCAATGGCTCTGTCATCATCTTGCGTGACAACACGCTATCCCGGAAACGGCAGATGAAAGAGATCGAGTCGGAGAGAATCGAAGCGGTCAAAAGTCTCGCGGCCGGGGTCGCTCACGAGATCGGAAATCCTCTCAATTCACTCAATATCCATCTCCAAGTCGTCGAACGGAAAGTGAAAAAGCGAGTCGAACCGAAGCTGGCAGAGGAACTACTCGAATCGCTCGAAATCGCGCGAAACGAGATCAAACGGCTCGATTTTATCGTCGAGAAATTTCTCAATGCAGTCCGCCCGGCTCGCCCTATCCCAGTGACGACCGACCTCAACGACCTCGCCAAGGAAGCGGTCACCTTCATCGGTCCCGAAGTCGCAGACCGCAGAATCTCCCTCAGTCTCGACCTGAAAGAGGAGCTTCCTCTCCTGCATGTCGACCACGATCAATTGAAGCAGGTCTTCTACAACCTCATCCGCAACAGTTGCCAGGCGATGGGATCGAATGGGGAGCTCACGATTCGGACGAGCTGCAATGACGATAATGTAATTCTCACTTTCGCCGACAATGGTCCGGGAGTGCCTCCAGACCAAGTCAGTCGGGTCTTCGAACCCTACTACACTACCAAAAAAACCGGGTCTGGTCTCGGGTTGCTGATCGTGCATCGCATCATCCGCGACCACGGAGGGGAAGTCGAATTCAAGAGTCGGGAAGGCATCGGCACGGAAGTCAGGATCTTTCTCCCGAGGGCCGAACGCCAGCTTCGGTTCCTCCCAGATCGGTCGAATGAACGAGTCATCGATGTGTAGCGGCAGAGCCGCTGAGCTGTTTAGCATAATTCCTATGAAATCCTCGCCCTCCCCGTCCCAAAAGCGAACCAGCAAAGATGCTATTCGCTAAAGCTAGGTATGGACTTCCTCGAACACACCATCTTGATCGTCGATGACGAAAAAAACACGAGGGAGGGACTGCGTCTTTCCCTCGAAGACGAATTCGATGTCTACGTGGCGGCCAATATCACCGAGGCGGAAGAGATACTAAAAAACGAATCGGTCGATGTGATGTTGACCGACCTACGTCTCGGCGGAGAAAACGGGATGGACTTAATCACCCGCGCCCTCGCAAAACCAAAAGCCCCCGTTTGCATTCTCATGACCGCCTATGGCTCGGTCGATGTGGCGGTGGAGGCGATGAAAAAGGGTGCCTACGACTATGTTAGCAAGCCGCTGAACATTGATGAACTCGAGATCGTGATCAAACGAGCGATCCGTAGTCGCAACGTCGAGGAGGAGAATGTGGCGCTCAAAGCGCAAGTCACCGAACGATATGGCCTAGAAAACATCATCGGCCGCTCTACGGTGATGCAGCCGTTCTTTGAGACAATCCGGCAGGTAGCCCCGACCCGTGCGACGGTCTTGATCGAGGGCGAAAGCGGAACTGGCAAGGAACTCGTCGGACGTGCCATCCATCACCTCAGCGGACGACCGAAATCCAAACTGGTGACCGTCCACTGTGCGGCACTCAGCGACCAACTCCTCGAAAGTGAACTCTTTGGGCATGAGCGGGGATCCTTCACCGGAGCACTCGAGCGACGTATCGGACGTTTTGAGGAGGCTGACGGTGGCACTCTCTTTCTCGATGAAATCGGCGAAATCGACCTCAGCACCCAGGTGAAACTCCTTCGTGCGATTGGGGAACGGACGATCGAGCGACTCGGCTCGAACAAACCGATCAAAGTAGATGTCCGTGTGGTCGCCGCAACCAACCGTGACCTCAGCGAAATGGTTCGGGAAGGGACCTTCCGAGACGATCTCTTTTTCCGCCTCAACGTCGTTTCTCTCAAGCTGCCACCCTTGCGTCAGCGGAAAGAAGATCTCATCCTTCTGGTGGACGCCTTTCTGAAGGAATTCACCGAAGAAAACGACAAAAAGCCGATGGAGCTCACGAGTGAGGCGATGCAATCTCTCCTCGAATACGACTGGCCCGGCAACGTGCGGGAACTTCGAACCGTGATCGAGCACGGAGTCGTGATGTCCAACACCGCAAAAATCGGGACGAAGCATCTGCCGCATTTCCTGAAAAACGCACCTCTGCTTCCTCCTCGCCACGAAATCGGATCTCTCAGCGAAGCACCCGCCCACCGCCTGCCACCTGATACACCGGATGATCTCAATCTCTCCAAAATGGAAGAACGCCTCATCCGCCTCGCTCTGGAACGCACCTCCGAGAATCGCACGGAGGCCGCAAAACTCCTCGGTATCTCTCGCCGCACGATGCAGCGCAAGCTCAAGGAAATGGGATTGATTGAAGAGTAATCCTCCCGCTCACTGTGCCGCGCGAATTTCGTCCCATGCCTTGTTGTAGATCGCATTGGCGGGACCGAGATCATCGATCATTTCGCACTTTTTCATCAGGTCATCACTCAGAAAGAGAGCCTCATTTTCCTTGAACTTCTCACTAACAAGACCGTAGGCCGTCGAGTTCGGGGCGAGGTAGAAGATGTATTCCATATTCGCCGCCGCATTGGCCGGCTCAGTCACAAAATCGATGAAAGCGTAGGCCAGATCCGGATTCGGCGCCTTAGCGGAGAGGACCAGATCATCGCAAGCGATGGACGAGCCTTCCCGAGGAACTACAAACTTAATCGCCTCGTTGTCTTCCTGTGCTTGAAACGCATCTCCTGCGTATGCCTGTGAGAGGAGGAACTCGGAAGAAGCGAGCCCACTGTCATATTGGTCACTTTCAAATTTTGCCAAATTCGCCTTCCATTGGATGACTACATTCTTTGCTTCATTGATCTGGGTTTCGTCAACCGAGTTGATGCTGTACCCCAGAAGTTTCAGCGCAGCGCCGATCGTCTCCCGCGAGTCATTGAGCAGCGTCATGCGTCCCTTGAGATCCGCCCTTCCAAAAACAGCCCAGCTTGGTTCTACGTTTTCGACACGATCACTCACCCAGGCGATCCCCGTAGGAGCGAGCATGTAGGGCACACTCCACTTCATTGTTTTGTCAAAGGCGAGGTTGTTGAGATAGTCCTTGTCTACATGCTCCAGGTTCTTGAGTCTTGCATGATCTAGTTCCACGATCATTTTCTCCTTCGCGAGTATCCTCACCATGTAGCTGCTGGGGACGAGAACATCGTAGCCGGTCGCTCCGGCTTGGAGCTTCGCGAGCATCGCTTCGTTGGAGTCGAAAATATCGATCGCCAGGGTGCAGTCGTATTTCTCTTCAAAGGCGGTGATAAGGTCCGGATTTAGATAGTCATCCCAAGTGTATAAATGCAGCACAGCCTTTTTTTCCCCGCACGAGGTAAGGAGAAAAACGCTGAACAAAAGAATATTATAGTATTTCATCAGTGATTTGGATCGGCTTGGGTTGCGGTAAGTTTCTGGCTCCACCAGACTACTAAAAACGTGGCGGCCAGGAAGATGGTCGAGATGGCATTGATGAGCGGGAGGTTCCGGCTGTGTTTCACCATACTGTAGATCTTGAGCGGCAGCGTCGCGGAACCCGGGCCAGTCACAAAAAAGGTGATCACATAGTCATCGACGGAGAGGGTAAAGGCAAGTAATCCTCCTGCAATAATGCCTGGTGCGAGGAGCGGAAGGATGATTCGCCGGATGATGACCCACTGATTTGCCCCGAGATCTCGAGCTGCGGCGATGACTGTTTCATCAAATTCCTGCAAGCGTCCGAGCACCACAACGGACACAAAACTGGAACAGAAGGTGATGTGGGCCAGGAGGATCGTAGTCGTGCCCAGCGTTGAGCCGAGCGCCACAAAAAAGAGCAACAAACTGATGCCCATGAGAAGATCGGGAATGATGATAGGCAGGGAAATGATTCCATAGTTCACCTTTTGCAAACGGGTCCGATACCAATGGAGTGCGCAGGCGGAAAGGGTCCCTAGAACCATGGAAATACCGCTGGAGATCACCGCGATCGTAAGCGTGCGCTGCGTTGCATCCCAGATGTCCCGATTGCGGGAATCAAAGAGGGCTGCGTACCACTTCAGTGTGAAACCACTCCAGGTGGAACTAAAGCGTGCCGCGTTGAAGGAATTCACAACCAAGAGCAGAATGGGAACGTAGAGAAACACCAGTACCAGGGCAAAGAGGAGATAGGGAATGCGGCTCTGCTTCATGTAGCGGGCGTCTTTTCTTTCCGTTTGAGGAGAAACACCACCGTCATCGGGATTAAGGTGATGAAAAGGAGCGCCACCGACAAGGTCGCGGCCTGCGGGAGACTGCGATCTCCAAAAGTACGCTGGGCGATTTTGTTCCCAATCATCTCATCACCGGGGCCTCCTACGAGATCGGGAATGACATACGAACCCAGTGCCGGAATCAACACGAGAGCCATCGCGGTGAGGAGCCCACGACTGATCGCAGGGAGAAATACCCGTACGACAGAGGAGAGTCCACTCGCCCCGAGATCCCTCGCCGCCTCGAGGAGACTATAGTCAAATCGCTCTGCCGCCGCGTAGAGTGGCAGGATCGCAAAGGGCAGATAGGTGTAGACCATCACCATCAACACCGCTCCTTCATTGTAGAGCAACAAGGTGTCGCCATCGATGATGCCGAGGGAGACGAGACCGTGTCGTAGCCAGCCTTCTGGATGCAGGAGTATCCGCCACGCAGCAACTCGAATCACGAAATTTGTCCAGAACGGGACAATTACGAACATCAACAAAATCCCTCTCCATTTTCCCTGCATCCGACCGAGGAGGAAAGCAATGGGAAGGGCGAGGACTAGGCACAGAAGCGTCGTGAGGAGACTCAGCGAGACGGTTCGCCAGAGGATCACGGGATAATTCGGATTTGCGAGGGCACGCCACGCTTCGAGCGTCCAACCGTCCGCAACGCCTCCGTAGGGGGACGAAGGGCGAAAGGAGATCACCACCATTGCAAGCGAGGGAACGACAAAAAACAGCATCAACCAGATCAAGGTCGGGGCCGTGAGAAGGAGTTCGTTCCGTCGTTGGATCATTCGGTTGCGAGCAGCACGGAGTCAAAGTCAACCCGCGTCGGCGGGGAGGGATAGCAATTGCCGGTCTTCCTCGGCAAATGCTTCGAGCAGGTATCCATCATTCGCGAGCCAGGATATCCACACCTCGTCGCCCCACTGAAGTGGTTCCTTTTCGTCGAGGAAAAACCGTCCGTGCTGGGACTCGATCATCAACAGATCTTCCCCGACGCGTACCCAGAATCGGGTCATTGAACCGAGATAGATCATGTCTTGAATGACTCCGGTCACCGCATTTTGATTCTCATGAAGAGAGACCGGTTTTTGTCGCGAGAGTCCGATTTTCTCCGGTCGCAGGCTCAGATTGACGCGATCTCCGGGATGGATGACACGGTCATTGTAGACGGTGAGCGTCCCTAGATGCGCAAATTTCACCCGACTGTGTTCGTGATCGATCGCTGCCTCCACCGTTCCTCGCAGGAAATTGGTGTCTCCGATAAACGCAGCCACAAAACTGTTCACGGGCGTTTCATAGATGGCCGCAGGTACTCCGATCTGCTCGATCTCTCCTGCCCGCATCACGGCTATGCGATCGCTGATCCCCATCGCTTCGCTCTGGTCGTGAGTGACATAGAGAAAGGTGATGCCGACCTCTTCGTGAAGATCCTCCAACTCCACGAGGAGTCGCTGGCGCAATTTTAGATCGAGGGCCGCCAGTGGCTCGTCGAGCAGGAGCACCTCAGGTTGATTGATGAGCGCCCGCGCGATTGCGACCCGTTGCTTTTGACCGCCGCTAATCTGAGCGGGTTTTTTGTCGGCGTGCGCGGCAAGATCGACGAGATCGAGCATACGCTCCACCTCGGCAGTGATTTCAGATCGGGTCAGTTTCCCCGCAAGTTCCGGGCCGAACGCGACATTCTGACGAAGCGTGAGATGAGGAAAGAGCGCGTAGTTCTGAAAGACGGTGTTCACCGGTCGTTTTTCCGGCGGGAGTTTTGTGATGTCCTTTCCGTTGAGAAGGATGCGGCCCTCATCCGGATTGCTGAACCCAGCGACGAGACGCAGCAAGGTCGTTTTCCCGCATCCGCTCGGTCCGAGGAGGGAGAAAATTTCGCTTTTCCGAATCGAAAATGACACATTCGAAACTGCGACAAAATCGCCAAATCGTTTCGTTACTTGATCAAAGACTAAAAAGTCGGTCATTTCTGATGTGCTGCCGAGTTCTCGAGGAAATGGAGCTCAAAAGGCTACGATTTCACTTTCGAAAAATAGACCCACTGTTCCATCTCTCCCGGGAGTTTCATCCGAATCCCGGTATCGACTTTGCTCCAGGTGACAATCTCTCCACTTTCGTACTTCAAAACGAGAGTTCCCGTAGCGGGCTGATCGATCACCTCGTAGAGAGTCGCTTCACCGGCCCCATTTCGTACCCGCCGCATCTCGGTGGCGGTAAATTCGATGATAACCCCTTCAAACTGCGTCAGGAGAATGCGGGAAACACCCTTCTGCAGCCCGGTGACTAATTCTTTCAAAAATCCCTCGCCGGCATTGTTCGCAGGAGGGTCCGCCGCGCTGATCATTTCCAAAGTCAGTTCTTTATTCAGAGTCCACTTCCCAACGATCCAGTTTCCGCCACACCCGGAAAGGAAAAACGAGAGAGAGAGCAGTAGGGCGAGGGAGGAGAAGTTCTTCACAGAGTCATGCTACGACGCTTGCGCTTTTCCTGTCAACGCCAGGAAGAGCCAGGAAATTATTTTATATTTCCGAGATATTCGTTGATCCTGATACTTAATAGGGTCATATTTAGGGCTAAACCCTATCTATTTTGGAATTTTCTATAATTTCCAAAAATAATTTGTTTTTGATTTGAACCGGAATATGGCCGCCCGAAAAACTAGCGCAGCGACGAAAAAAACCGTTACGCCCCGGAAATCGGCCCTTCCTGAATCGCGGCCCCCTCGAGAGAAACGAGCCATTTCCGACGAACCCTACGCCTTCCATGAAGTGCTCTCCATCGTCCTGATCGGGATTGCGTCGATGTTTCTCCTCTCCCTTATTTCCTATTCCCCGGCCGATCTACCAGCATGGGTTCCCTTTAGCACACAGTCCGGCAGCGGGACCATCGTCAACAATTTCATAGGCCCCGTCGGAGCCGTCGTCGCGGGATACGCCTATTTTTTCCTCGGTGCGGCGAGTTTTCTCATCCCTGCCGTGGCGGCCTGGTGGGGTGTCCAAATTCTCACCGGGGCTCGCCCTTTTCATCCCCGAAACGTCATTTCTTTTGCGCTCCTTGTTGGTTCAGCAGCCTGTCTCGTGGAGTTTCAAACCTGGTTCTTTCAGGATTGGTCCTCGCGTTACAATCTCCCCAATAGCGCAGGCGGCTTTTTGGGCTATGGAGTCGGACACAAACTGGTCGAGCAGTTTCTCGGTTCCGTCGGATCGGTCATCGTTGTGTCGATCATTTACGTGATCACCCTGATCGTGATCACTGGGATTCATCCCTTCCAATTTCTCTCGATGCTGCGGAGAGGAACCGCGAATTTGATCGAGGCAATGAAGGAACGCGGTCCAATCTTCGCCGACTTAAAGTTCCCTTCGTTCCGGAAACCGGAAGTCCCCATGCGAACTCGTGCGAGATTGGAACGCATGGAAGCCTACTCCGGAACCGCCAAGGAATCCGCGCGGGAAGCAAAACCTAACAGGAAAATCACCCCCGAGAAAAGCGCGGGACCAGCCCAAGGGGATTTGTTCAGAGACGTCCCGTCGAATGTTCCAGAACCGCGCATCATTGATTCGTCGCAAAGCGCTCGGAAGAAACTGACTCCCGAGGAGGCCGCTGGATCACTCTTCGACCGGGAAAAGAAGGAGAGCACCGTCCTTTCCGGAGTGCAATTTCCCGACTACAAGCTCCCGAGCCTCAGCATCCTGCAATATGCGGACGACGCAGACGCCACCCCGACCAATGAAGGCGAACTGATCCAGCAACAGACCACGATCGTGAGCACCCTCGCCACCTTCGGCGTCGAGGTCGAACCGGGAGACATTACCCGTGGCCCGACCATCACCCGCTATGAACTCTATCCCGCGCCCGGTCTGCGAGTGAACCGCATCACCTCGCTGGAGGCCGATATCGCCCGGGCGACAAAGGCGGAACGCATCAACATCCTCGCCCCCGTCCCCGGAAAAGACACGGTTGGCATCGAGATCGCAAACAACGAAAAAATCCCCGTTGCCTTGCGCGAACTCTTTGAGGACGAAGCCTTCCGCGATTCCAAAGCAAAACTCCCTCTCGCCCTCGGCAAAGATGTCTATGGGAGAACCATCGTCGGTGACCTCGCAAGGATGCCACACCTGCTCGTCGCCGGTGCCACCGGCAGCGGTAAGAGTGTCTGCATCAACAGCATCATCGCGAGCCTTCTCTACCGTTTCACACCGGACGAACTGCGCTTCATCATGGTCGACCCGAAGGTCGTCGAGATGCAGCTTTACAATGACCTGCCACACATGGTCATCCCGGTCGTGACCGATCCCAAAAAGGTCCTTCTCGCCCTGCGCTGGGTCATCAATGAAATGGAGCGTCGTTATGCCCTTTTCGCGAAAGTCGGAACTCGTAATTTTGACGGTTTCAATACGATGCGGGACCGTGAAATGAAGGAACTCGAGGATGCCGCCGCCATTCTCGCAGAAGAACCAGAACTCGAACTAGAGCTCGTGCATCATGTCAAACTAAGTGACAATCTCGAGACGGAAGGTGGATTCCCCGAAGAAGAGGAAATCGATCTGCCTGTTCCGAGAAAAAATCGACCGACCTCTGGATCTGACGGACTGCCCGAGAGCCTACCCTATATCGTTGTCATCATAGACGAGTTAGCCGACCTCATGCAGACCGCTCCGGCCGACGTCGAGACAGGGATCGCGCGGATTGCCCAGAAAGCTCGTGCCGCCGGGATTCACCTGATCGTTGCAACCCAGACGCCCCGAGCTGACGTCGTCACCGGGATCATCAAGGCGAACATCCCGTCCCGCATTGCTTTCCAAGTTTCCTCAAAGACTGACAGCCGCATCATCCTGGATGCAAATGGTGCGGAGAATCTCGTCGGCAAAGGCGATATGCTCTATCTGCCTCCTGGGAGTGCTCAACTCATCCGGGCGCAGGGTGCGCTCATCACCGACGAAGAAGCGCAAGATCTGGTCGATGCCTGCGCGGAGCAGGGAGCGCCCCGCTTCGAACCCGAAGCGCAGGAGGCGCTCGAAGGCGGAGACTTCGGCAACGGAGACGATGAGATCTCTGATGCCGATGAAGAAATCCTGGAGAAGTGTCTCGAAGTGATCTACGCAGAGAAAAAAGCCTCTACCTCCCTCCTCCAGCGCCGCCTTCGTCTTGGTTACACTCGCGCCGCACGGATGATCGATATCCTCGAGAGCCGGGGAATCGTGGGTGCTGGTGAAGGCGCTAAACCACGGGAAATTCTGGTCGATCTTTCTGACGACTTCGAGTAGAGTCGCAACAGGGTGGGATACCCTGTGGGAACCACTGCGGTTGCGATTCGGGAGGAAAGTCCCGAGATCCCTGCCTGAATCTGGTGCGAATGTCTACGATCGGACAAAAACTGGGGAAGACCCGATACAACAAGGGGCTCACAATTGATGATGTCGCCCACGAGACGCATATCCATGCGAACACCTTGATCAACATCGAGGAAGACGATTTTTCGGGCTTTCCCAGCGTTGCCTACGCAAAGAGCTTCATTCGGAAATACAGCGAACACCTCGGCGTCGATCTCTCCCATGCGATTGAAGAGCTAAACAGTGGTGCCAACAGTCGCCTCGGCGACAATGAACTGATGGGGGAGATGAAACGGACGATAGACAAAGATCGTCGTTTTCGCCTGAAACGAACCCCGCGAGCCTTCCGCCGCCCGCAGAAATCCGGTGGCCCCCCGCTCTTTCTAAATTTCATCTTGATCCTTCTTATCTCAGCTCTTGGGATCTTTTACTTTCTCGGCTACCGGGCGAGCTCTCCCGACGAGGTTCGAGAGGAGATCGCCAAGAGCCTCCTCCATGCCAAATCCTTCGGTGGAACGACGCCCGAGCCCCCTCTGCCCGACAAGGCTCCGGAAGTCCCCAAAATTCTCCCGGAGAAAAGTGACGTGCCGAATCAATCCGCAGAGAATTCTGCCGTACCGATCATCGCAGCTCCCGCGTCCCCGCCTCCGATCACACCCGGTGTTCCACCGCAGTATCCTGTCATCAAACCTGCTTTCAATTTGCAGTTCGACGACTCTCCCGAACAATCCGAAAATTCGGAAAAAGTCGGAGTAGAAAGTGCCTCCGAAACTGCGAATGGAGAACTCTTGCGTCCGCGAGGTACTCCGCCGCTCAATTTTTCCGACGAACCTCTCGAATTACCAAAAGTCGATGACTTGCCCGCAGCGATTCCGAAATCTGCCGCAGAACCACAGCCGGTCTTACGCCCTGCCGGAACGGACCCGTCAGTAGAGGGCAAAGTAATCCCGCCTGTGCGAGCGGTGCCGATCCAGGCGGTCCCGGTTCCGCAGAATTGACTGGTCTTAGGAGTCTGTCGGATCAGCGTCCCATTGCCTGAAGTTGCTCCAGTTCACGGATGAATCCGGGATAGGAAGTCTCAATACACTCTACTCCTTTGATGACTGTCTCGCCCTCGGCAAAGAGGCCGGCGATAGCAAACGCCATGGCAAGGCGGTGATCACCGAGCGAGTTGATTTCGGCACCCTTGAGAGTGGCTCCGCCGGTGATTTCCATTCCGTCGGCAAATTCATCCACAGTGACACCCATTCTCCGGAGACTCTCCGCCACGGCGGAAATCCGGTCGCTTTCTTTCACCCGGAGTTCTTGGGCATCCCGGATCACGGTCTTCCCAGTAGCGAGGGCCGCCGCTACCGCGAGGATGGGTACTTCATCAATGAGAGTAGGGATCTCCGCTCCGCTGATCTCAGTAGCCTTAAGGTCATCTCCGATGATTTCGATGGATCCCATCGGCTCACACCCGGATTCATCGACCCGCTCAATGATCTTTGCACCCATCCGGATCATGACACTGAGAATGCCAATCCGGGTGGGGTTCAGTCCGACGTTGTTGATCAAAAGCCGCGCCCCTTTTCTCGCCGCCGCCGCGACGATCCAGAAGGCAGCGCTAGAAATATCACCCGGAACGTGAATATCTCGGGACTCGGGAGTTTGACCGCCCCAGATCGAGATCGTGTCCCCTTCGCGGATGTTTTTCACGAGGAGGTAATTCAACATCCTTTCCGTATGATCTCTTGAGGGCATCGGTTCGGAGATCGTCGTCTTCCCGGTCGCCGCGAGGGCGGCGAGCATGATAGCACTCTTGATCTGGGCGCTCGCTACGGGTGAGTCGTAGTGGATCGGGGTGAGTTTAGACCTACCCGTGATCTTCAGCGGTGCCGTACAGCGGTCGCCCTGCCCTTTGATTCTCGCGCCCATTTTTTCCAAGGGAAGCGCGATGCGGTTC
This sequence comes from Verrucomicrobiales bacterium, assembly GCA_018058245.1. Lineage (GTDB taxonomy): Bacteria > Verrucomicrobiota > Verrucomicrobiia > Verrucomicrobiales > DEV007 > Arctic95D-9. The sequence continues at coordinate 6,669 of JAGPCC010000049.1, read as the reverse complement.
ATGGGGCGTTTACTCAGGGACTCGTCCCCTATGAGAGTTGTTTCGAAAGGTTGCGAGGCGAGAATCCCCGAAAGCAGCCGCATCGTCGTGCCGCTATTCCCGCAATCGATCGGTTTGCCGGGATCTGTAAACTCCCCGCGACAGCCGTGGACTCGAATGTGTGTGCCATTGTCCCCCAACTGCTCGATTTCCACGCCCATTGCCGTGAGGGCATTCATTGTCGCGAGACAATCCTCACTCGCCAGAAATCCGGTGATCTCGCAGGGCCCATTGGAAAGGGCGGCAAACATCAAAGCCCGATGGGAAATGCTCTTGTCTCCGGGCACGGTGAGTTCGGCGGAGAAATCCTTTACTTTTTTGACTCGCAGGTCGGCCATAATCAATTCGGGTAAATTCGGGTAAGTTGGCACCGTCGGGTGCTCGGGGATCAGAGTGATTCGCGAAGCTGACGGGCTTCGGACAGAAAGCTGTAGAGTCGATCTCTGTCAAGAGCATCCAGCGCCTCTTTCCAACTTTGCAGCTCCGCGATGTAGACACCGAGTTCGTTGGAAATGGCGGCCTGATTGTCCGCGAGGATGCCGGTCCACATCTCTTCAGGCCCGGCCGAGACCCTTGTTGTGTCCCGAAACCCTCCACCACTGAAGGCGGCTGCGCCGGGAGACCGAGTAAGCACGGAGCGGACGAGTGCGGCGGCCACGAGATGCGGTAAGTGACTGATCGCCGCGACCAGCTCATCGTGCCGACGAGGAGGGATGACCGAGACGATGCCACCGAGGCTCTCCCAGAAAGCAGAAAGTCGAGTGAGATCCTCGTCCGGTTTTTCGGGAGTCAGAATCACCGCCGCCCCGGAAAACAATTCGGGATCAGCGTACCTGAGACCTTTTTTCTCGGACCCAGCCATCGGGTGGCTCCCCAGAAAATGTCCCCCTAGCAAGCGCACGAGTGGGCCGATCTCTGCAACGACCGGTTCTTTGACGCTACCGACGTCCGTCACGAGGACATCGCTGCCTACCGGAAACGGATTCAGTTTTTCAACAACCGAGCGCATGTGCCCGGTCGGCATCGCCAGAATGATGCAGTCTGCTCCCGCAACAGCCTCATTCACATCGGTCGAGGCCGCCTCCACGAGACCCTCAACCGCGAGAATTTCGGCGACTGCATCCTCACGTCTCGCCCACGCTCGTAATTTCGTTTCCGGACACTGAGACCGGATCGCCCGCAGAAGAGAGCCGCCGATCAACCCGGGAGAGAGAACCGCAACGCACCGGAAGGGATCCACGATCAAGGGACCTTGAAGAAAATTTTCTTACCGGGGTTATTCGGGTCCGGGATCTGGACCTGAGTGCCCCGCTTGAGCGCTTCGCCCGTGGGCTTTCCGGCCGAGTCATATTTTTCCACGGAAATTGGTCCCAGAGAGGCATTCGCTCCTGGTAAAGTCACGACGAGAGGATTCCCAGAGACAGAGTTCGCATAGGGCATCTCGGAAGTAGAAGATGCGGAGGGAGCGGGTGGGGGAGTCGGCTTCTGCTCGGTCGCGGGTGGTTTCACGGCACCGGGCGCAAGCTCACGAACATCCCTCATTCCCGGCGCAGGCGGAGCAGTGGCTCCCGGAGCGGGGGCAGAACCCGAGTAGCCAAATCGTCCCCCTGACTGATCTGGAGGCACCGGAATCTGGCCCGGCGCTGGTGCCGGCTGCCCATACTGAGCAGGTGGAATCGGAGCAGCAGGCTGAACCGGCTGGGGAGCATTCCTCGTCTTGCAGCCGAGCGCAAAAGCGGACAGGCACGAGAGTAGGAGGGCATAACCTAGAGGAGTCAGTTTCATAGCGGTCGGTAAAACTAAGCAAAAACGAGATGTTAGAAAAAGTTTTAAATTTCTCAAGTGATAATTTACGCCCAAATCCTGTCTATGCGATAAAAAATACAGGATCGATCCAAATTGACGATCAAAGTCGCTTAATTATTCTAAAAAGACTCCCGAGAATTCCAATTTTGGGTCATTCCCCTTTCAATTCCCGAAACTCTCCACCGGTGCTACGGACGATGCGACTCCATTCTTTTACGTCATTCGGTTTCGGTTCAAAGGCAACAAAGTGAAGCGGCACTTTCCCGCCCGGACCGCTTGAAAGGGTCGCGACCACTTTTGTAATCTCCTCATAGGGAATATTGCTCATCCCCCCGGTCGGTCGCCATTGGAAACTGGCATCGGAGATCAAGAAAATCACGTCGGGCCGCATCGCAGCCGCTCGTTCGAGGATCCCGACCACCCCGGTGAGATTTTGAGTCACCCCAGCAGTGGAGGAACTCATGCTCCCGCTCGTGACCCACTTTTCCTGAACCCATTTCTTTGCGAGATCTTTATTCCCCGGTGTCGCCGCGATCAGTTCTTCTGTGAACGGCATATAATTCCCGGTGAATTGAATCAGCGAAAATTCGGAACTGATCGGCAGAGCCCCAATCATTTTGACCGTCTCCTCCTGGATCCGTTCAAGCGGTATCCCCGCGGCGGCGGCCTTGTTCACCACACTGGAAGAAACATCAAAAAGCAAAAGGATCCGATCTCCCTGCGCTTTCACCCCGAAAAAACTCATGCCGTCTCCGGTCCCACCGCCTCCGCTCATTCCCTGTCCTAGACCCGTCCCGAGTCCTGCGCTGCCCACGAGCCCATTCACCTGATCGGAGATCAGCTCGGATGGATCGAGTGGGAGCATCTGATCCAGATTGATCTGTGGGAGATCCGGCAGGGCAAATTCGATCGGGCGAGTGCTGATGAGCTTGTCGTTGAAAGTCGGTTTTGGGGCCATCGCCTCATGTTTTGCGACGTTCATTTTATGCTCGGGCGTCTTTGGCGGGATTTTCACGACTTTTTTCACCTCAAAGCGAGCCTCGGGACGGGTGAAATGCTGCGCCACGGTCCAGAGACCAAAGAGCAACAGTGCAATGAGATGGACCACGACGCTCCCGATGATGATGGAGCTAATCATCGCGCGACGATTGCTTTTCGCCTGATCATCGAGGGTAGGCTTCGGTTTCTTCGGACGCGTTTTCCGCGCACGATTGGGTTTCGGAGATCCGGGGGTGAGGGAGACCACGATTTCACTCATCCCCACCTCCCGCGAGAGTGACCCCTTTGATTCCCGCTTCCGCACAGGCATTCAAAACATCAACGAGCCGCTGATGAGGCACCGTGTCATGAGGCGCGAGAGTCACGAGCGCTTCACTTTTTGCATTCTCCGCAGAGATTCGAAAACGCATGAGAACCGCTCGTAGTTCCGGCAAGGACGATCCCTGGGGGGTGTCGAGTGCCTGTTCGTTGAGCACGATCTGTCCATTCGGTTCGATGATGACACGGGCTTCGTCGGGAATGTCGACGACCTCCTCCTGCGCCACCTGGCCGGGGAGACCCATCGGAATGTCGCGCTCCGGGACGACTGGCTTGGCCGAGACCATAAAAAAGACCAAGAGCAGAAAGACCATGTCAATCATGGGCGTCATCTGCATTTCCACGGTCTGTGGACGTCTCTTCCGGCCTCGTTTCATCCTGTTTTTCCCCGACCTGACCCTGTCGAGTCCTCGACTGAACCCTGTTCTATTTTCATTCTCCAAACACTCCGAAAATGAGATCGATCGCGCCGACCTCGGTCGCCATCTCGACAAATTCCCGAATTCTTTTTGTCGGTGTCTTTTGATCCGCCCGCAGATAGATCTGGAGCGGAGGGAAATCTCGGAACTTCACTTTTAAGTGTGCGAGCACTTCCTCGGTCGTAGCACGGCGATCGCCGATGTAGTAGTTTCCCTCCCCGTCGAGATTGATGATATCCCGCTCCGTCTTCCCGGGCGAAGCCGCACTCAGAGCTACCGGCAACCGCACCGGCACACTCAGTTCCTGCTCCGTGATGCGCTGCGTCACCATGAAAAAAATGAGAAGCAGAAACGTCATGTCAATCATGGGAGTCATTTGAAAACTCACTTCATCAAGAGGCGCTTTGCGTCGGCGTGTCATCACTCAGCCTTCCGTCGAAGGAAATTCGGATTCGGTTCGGTCCGATGCACCTTGGAGTCGGATTTCCCCCGAGAGGATATCGATTGCAAAACTCGCGTGTTTTTGCACCGTCGTCATCACTCCCTGGAGTTTGTCCCGAAAGAAGAAGTAAAAGAACATCGAGGGAATCCCGACAATGAGGCCTCCCGCCGTGGTTACCATGGCGATCTTAATGCCGCCGGCGAGTTCTTTTGCATCTCCGCTAGTGGTCGCGAGTTTATCAAAGGCCTCGATCATTCCCCAAACGGTTCCTAACAAACCGATCATCGGAGCGAGCGTGGCGAAGATGTTGAGATAGTTCACCCAGACCATCTGGCGCTGCTCCTCCTCGTCGAGCGCTTCCGCGGCGGCATCCGTCATGCTCGCTTTGTTCGCGAGGTCACGGTCGAAGTTCACTTTCAAGAGCGCGCCTGTCATGACTTTTGCGTAGCTGCTCGGGTTCGACTGACAGGCACTGTAGGCTCCCCCCACATCGCGAGCAGCCATCGATGCGTTGACCTGATCAACGAGGGCCGGTGGGGCCATTTTCTTCCGGGTGATCTGGATAAAACAATAGACCGAAACCGCGATTGTCCCGATGGAGCAAATCAGGAGGATGTGCATAAAGGCGCCGCCCTGCTGATACAGATCGAGAGCCGACACATCCTGCGAGACTGTTACCGGAACGGCTACCGGAGCATCTTCAGCGAGGGCAAGACCGCTTAGGAGACAGAGCGCAAAAAGGGGGAGTATTCGATTCATGGCGGAGCGTTTGCTGAGTCAGTAGTGGGTTTGCTGGCGTCGAGACGAGCTTTCGCCAGTTCGGCGAATTCGGTCTCGGGATACAGATGGGTGAGATCGGTCCAGCGATCACGGGCGGCCGTGTCATCGTGAGCAAAATGGTAAACCTCTGCCACCGCAAAGAGTCCACGCGCTGCCGCGATCTCGCGTGTCGCGTGGAACAGATGCGGATGTAGGAACTGATCCACGGTGCGATGGAATAATTCATTCCGCACCGGTCGAACCTCTTCATCCTCCTCCCACTTCGGATGCGCTTCCTCCAGCTCTTTCAACTTTTGGAAATCGGCCTTTGCGAGCAGGTAATTCACTTCGATGAGCAGCCCTGGATCGTCACTCTCTTTCGCGAGAGCCTTTGCCTCCTCGACCGCCGCTTCCAGATCTCCTTTTGCCATCATTGCCTGCAAACGCCCCTGTTTTGCAAGACCGATGTCCTCGCTCGACCAGGCACGGGCAATGATCCTATCAAAAATCGGAAGTGCCCGATCTCCCCCGTAGGTGGCGTCGTCCCGCAGCATCGCCTGGCCGAGAGCGTTTCCATAGGCGGCCGCGCGCGATCTCGGACGATGTAGATGAGGCAGGTAAAATTCCCACCAACTCTTGAGTTGCACCTCTGTCGCTTCCTTTCGTTTCGGAAAGAAGGCCGCTTCTCCGACCTCAAAATCGAGCTCGACGTAGTCGACCAGATCCGTCTGAATCGTTCGTCGGGCGGAACCTCCTGCGGTACCGGCATTCGAAAGCAACGAGAAATTGACGATTTTGTCGGTCAGCCCCTCAATCTGGCACGCGATCGATTCGCCGGATTTCAGATAAATCACATCTTGCGCCCTTGCGAAGATCCCGCCCAGGCAACAAAAAGTCAGGAGAAAAGACGCCCTCATAGTGCCGCCTCCTTTTCCACGGGGAAATCACGGCGCAGTGAGGCGATACGGGTCTCTGCCTTTTGAAATTCTTCGTACCGTTTTAATTCCTCGCGACCAGCCAATTCTTCGTAAGTTTCGAGCGCTTCGCGATCCAGTTTCAGTTTTTCCAGCGATTGCCCCCTCGCCCAATAGGCTTTGGCATTGAGTTCGGAAAATTTCCCGTAGGCAACATAGACTCGCTCAAAGTAGACAATCGCTTGAGCGTAGTCCTTTTTCCCGACGAAATTCTGTCCGAGCCGCCAAAGTGCCTCCGCCTTAATCGCGGCGACCACGCCGGGAGTCTCCAGGGTGGATTCGAGTGCCTCTATCGCCTCTTTCGATTTCCCCGACGAGGCGTACAAATCTGCGATCTTCAGTTTCACCTCGCCGAGATGAACCGAAGCGGCTGACTCGCGCTCGAATCGGGTGTAAAACTCAATCGCCCGATCCGTCTCTCCCTCGGTTGCGGCGATATCACCGAGGGCTCGGTAGATGCGATCACGCTCCACCGCACGAGGATTCCACTTTCGGATTTCCGTAAAAAGCTCCTTGGCAGAAAGACGATTTCCCGATTCTAGGAGCGCTTCCGCCACGGCCACCGTGATCATAGGGCGATGCACCTTCGGGTTCACCCACTTTGCGACATCGAGCAACTCGGTCCGGGGTGACATAACACCCTTGTCATCCTGGACGAGAGACTTTGCCCACCCCGCGCGCAGCGCAAGGGTTGTCTGACCCGCTGTTACTGCGTGCAATTTCACGTTCTGGAGTTTTGCGAGGAGATCCTCCCGCCCCGAGTCACTCCCTGGCAGATACACCTTCGAAAGACCGGCAAAGAGATCGGCCATGGTGGTCATGTCAGGATTGTCGCCGTATTTTGCGATGGTCTCCCAGTAGATGGATCGGGCTTTCTCGATTTCCCCTTCCTGTGTGTAGGTCCATCCGATCC
>JAGPCC010000286.1 GCA_018058245.1 Verrucomicrobiales bacterium | reverse complement strand
GCTCTCATTATCGGAACGGCATTCCTCGGTGTGGAGATGAAGTGTGCTCGCTGCCATGATTCGCCGTATCACAGTACGAGCCAGCAAGATCTTTTCGAGATGGCGGCGATGCTGGCACGGGAACCGATCATAGTTCCGGCATCGAGTAGCGTCCCTGCTGGATTTTTTGAGCACGTCAAAAACGGAGGTCGCAAACCGCTGATCGAAGTGACTCTAACGGTCGATTCAAAGGTAGACCCTGCGTGGCCATTTTCCGCTTTTGATTACACGACGGATTCGGAAATTCCCCTGAAATCTCCTGACGATACGAGGGAACAATTTGCAGCCAAAGTGACCACTTCACGCCGTTTTGCCGAGGTCATGGTCAATCGTGTGTGGCAGCGACTGATGGGCGCTGGAATCGTAGAGCCGGTCAATGACTGGGAAGGCAATGCCCCGTGCGATCCGGTACTCCTCGCGTTTTTAACCGACAAATTTGTGGTCGACGGATACGATTTGAAAAAGTTGACTCGATTGATTGTCCACTCGCAAGCCTATCAGCGCGAAGCCGTTGATCTGCCGGCCGAGCAAGATTCGGATCAACGGTTTTTCGAGGGACCGTATCGGCGCAGAATGACAGCCGAACAGATCGTGGACAACGCATGGGAGGTCTCGGGCCGGACGATGGACGTTGACGTGTTGTCTCTCGACCGGGAAGGTCGCTTGCCTCCCGGTGCGTTCATGAATTTCGGCGAACCGAGACACGCTTGGGAATTCACTTCCCCGGCAAATGAGCGGGATCGCCCCAGCCTAGCCTTGCCAAAAGCGCAGGCCGTGGTCGACGTCTTGCGGGCCTTTGGATGGCGGGACTCTAGGCAGGAACCGACGACCCTCCGCGAAGAAGAGGCGAATCCACTGCAAGCGGGAGTGCTCGCAAACGGGATCATGGGTGGATGGCTGACTCAATTGACCGACGACAGTGAAGTCACTCAGCTGTGTCTGGATGCGGTATCACCAGACGAGTTGACCAATACCCTGTTTCTACGATATCTGACACGGACTCCGACGCCTGAAGAAAGGACACAGTTTCAAACACTTTTTGCCGAGGGGTTTGAGACTCGTGCCGTTCCCGAATCCGAGATCCCTCCCAAACCGGAAGTCGTGCGATATCCCCATGTCTCGTGGTCGAATCATTTCGATGGCGAGGCCAATAGCGTCAAACAACGCCAAGAACTCGACGCCCGGAAGGGGGATCCCCCGACAAGATTTTTACAAGCATCCTGGCGCGAGTCGGCGGAGGACGCCTTGTGGGCGCTCTTGAATTCGCCGGAAATGATTTTGATTCCCTGAACGCTACCCCATGAATCGACGAAGTTTTTTACGAACGACATCCGGCCTTGCCACTGCGGCGGCGGTCGGGGCAAAGGCTTCGATGGCAGCCACCTCCCTTGGGAAAGCCGAACACTGCGTGATGCTGTGGTTGGGGGGTGGAATGGCGCAAATCGACACTTTTGATCCCAAGGCACGGGGTGATGCAAAAGCAAAAAAGTCGGGGTCCTACTACAACTCGATCGAGACCGCAGTTCCGGGAGTCAGGATCTGTGAACACTTGCCCAAAACCGCTCGTCACATGGAGCAAATCACGGCGGTGCGGTCGCTGCATCACGAGGTCGTCGACGAACACGCCGCTGCGACAAATCGGATGCACACGGGACGACCCACCAGCGGAGCGGTTCGGTATCCCTCGCTCGGTTCGATCATTGCGAGTCAGCGTGGCGCAGCCGCTGAAGGTGTTCCGGCTTACATCTTGATGGGATACCCGAACATTACTCGTGGTGCGGGATTCCTCGGCCCGGCGGCGAATTTTATCTACCTGACCGATCTGAAAACCGGCCCGTCCGGGTTGGCCCGACCCGACGGTCTATCGTTTGCGCGAGTGTCCCAGCGGGAGAAACTTCTCGAGTCGGTGCGACAAGGGGGCGCAAAACGATTTGGAGATGACGCAAAATTCGTCGCCTACGACGCGGCGGTAAAGGAGAGTCTGCGGCTTTCCGGGCCGGATTTCATGAAGGCCTTTCAGCTACAAGACGAACCGGCCGACCTTCGCAATTCCTATGGGAGCGAGTTCGGTCAGCGCTGTCTCCTCGCACGTCGCCTTTTTCAATCCGGGGTCCGTTTTGTGGAAATTTCCTACAGCGACAATTTCAAAAATGGCACCGGCTGGGATACCCACAATCAGGGACAGTTGCAGCAGCATTTGCTAATTCAAGATCTCGATGCCGCGCTCTCCACTCTGATGTCCGACCTTCAAGCCCACAACCTGTTGGAAAAAACGGTCATCCTCATCAATTCCGAATTTGGCCGACCGGGAGCGTTTGACTCCGGCGGCGGGCGGGGACATCAGTCGCAATGTTTTACTTCGGTGCTCGCTGGCGGTGGACTGAGTCATCTCGGTGCCTGGGGGGTGACGGACGAAGTCTCTGAGAAGGTTGTGGAAAGTCCCGTTTCCGTTCCCGACTATTTTGCGACCGCTCTTGCCGCGATGCAGATTGACCCCTCCGAAAATCTCTACGATGGTGATCGTCCGGTGCCGATCACGGACGGCGGGATACCGATAGCGAAATTGTTCTAACGAATCCCGCCTCCCTCGCTGGATCCGCCTGAGATCTGCAAATGCTGTCGAGCGCGGGAAACGGATCTTTCGGTAGGCTACTTTTCGGGATCGGCGTCAAAACCGTCGAGTTTCACGAACGTATTTTGGAGTTCTCCCTTGCTGCCGACATTCCAGTGCCGAAACCCCATGGGACGTTTGTCAAAATTCTTGCTCGTTGTCTCGCCGTTCACGAAGAGGATTCCCTCCTTTTCGTTGGAGATTTGCCGATGTGTATGTCCTGCCAAAAAGGCGACTACGCCGTTCTTCTTACACAAGGCAAAGATCTCTTTGCGTTTTTCGATGGGCAAGTTGGAGTAGACTTCCTCTTCCTCAATGTCTTTCAAAAAGAGCGGGTAATGGACTACCACAAAGATCGGGGAGTTTTTGGCCTTGGCTTCCTCGAGGGTTTGTTGAAACCACACGTCATGTTTTTCTGATTCGCCTTCCAAAGGAGCTTTCCAAAGCTGGGTGTTGGCAACGACGATGGTGTATCCTTTGTGCTCGAGGGAGTAGTAGTCTTTCCCAATGGTTTCTCGGTACGTTGCCAGCGAAGCCTTGGTGGGGACATTGCCGACGTCGTGATTTCCCGGAGCGCAGTAACAGGGGAGGGTGAACTTTGCTCGAATCGCCTGAAAGTCTCCGAAGGATTTTTCATCGGGATTGTTAACGAGATCACCGCAGATGACGACAAAATCGGCCTGTAGTTCATTGATCTGTTTGACCGCTTGGTTGAATGTTAGGACATCATGTTCATAACCGCCCATCCCAAGTTGAGTGTCGCACATTTGCACAAACGAAAAGGCTTGTTTCTCGTTGATGTGTTGTGCGGCGAAGACGGACACTGCGGTTACGAGGGAAAACAGGAGCGGGATGCTTGTCTTGAGGTTCACTTTCATTCGTTGTGGGAAGATAACGAATCGTCGCATTCGAAAAGAGGTTTTTGAAGGGAATAAAGTGGCGGGATCGAGTCAGGTTTTTCTCGGAGCGGAGTGGTCGAGAGCCTCGGAAAATCGCTGACGCCATGGGTTCTCGTTTCAGAGCGAGCTGGTGAACAAGAGGGTGCGTAGCCCGAATGGAATCTTGAAATTAGTTTTTGGAGTGTCATGAATGGATCATGCAATCAGCGCTTTCGTTCCTTCTTCTTGTTCTTTTCGGGACTCTTGTGGTTGGGCCGGCCCGAGCGGAACGTCGGGTTCGTGATCAGCCTACGGTTCCTACCGAATACCGGGAGATCCCTTTTCTTGAATCGGCTCCGGAACCCGAGTTTACCGAGGGAGAAAAAAAGAGGGGGTATCTGCTCTTTCAACGTCCCATTTCCGAATCGGTCTACGCCAACACCCACCCGCTGAAGGGGGAGCGTCTCACGGAGGGTGGTCTCAGTGCATTTGCGACGCCGGGCGAATGGGAGCCGGTAACGCTGGGCGTCTATCCGGTTCGGGATTTGCAGAACTTTCGGGTGAAGGTTTCGAACCTCACCGGGCCGGATGGCGGCACGATCGATACCTCGCACTTGACCGTGCGGATTCAGACCTATTGGAATATGGGATATCCGAGCTATGCCTCGCGTGAGACCTATCGACGCCTTCCCGAGTTGATGGAGCTCGTCGAGTGTCACAGCTCGCCCGCCCGCGAATGCCAGCGCTGGTGGATTCAGGTTCACGTTCCCGTGAATGCCAAAGCAGGTCTCTACCAGGGCACTGTGACCCTACAGGACGACGGATTTTCAGAGGTCGTGGAGATCCCGCTGTCGCTACGAGTGCTCGGATTTCCTCTGTCACGGGATCCTGCGAAACACTATACCGCCTACTATCAGGCGCGGGATCGGGTCACCTATCAGGACAAGGACGAAGCCTTTTACCAAAAGGCGAGTGCCAACGAGTACCTGGCAATGCGTGACTACGGTATCGATCAGTTCCCGACACTTGTTCTCACTGCGAATCCCGAGATCACCAAGCTATCGATCCAAAACGAGGAAGAGATCGAGCGTTTCATCTCGAGCGGCATGGATGGCCGAATCCCGATTCTCGGAGGAAACCCCATTGCCCGCCTCTATCTTGCGACGACGCCGGGTGGCGAACGGGGAGGTCACTGGGCGGTCAGTAAGATGCCTCCGCCCGAGTTTTACACCCGACTGACACAGCTTTTTCGCGATTTTGAAAAAGAACGAATCGCACGTGGGTGGCCTCCGATGATCTGTTGCCCACTCGATGAAGTGGCCTCCTCCCACGAAGAGTTTGGGGTCAAAGTTTTCGAGGCGGTCCACCGCGCAGGAATTTCCACCTATATCACAAAATCTCCCACTGCCGTAGACGCCCGTAGCTACGCCCCTTACGTGGATGTCTGGTGCTCGCAGCCGTATGCGATTCCCTACGAACAGATCGTGAATCAGGATCGTCACGAATACTGGAGTTATCCGAATCACAATGCAGGGGAGCAGAAAGACCGGCGTGTCATGTGCAAGGGAGGACGCATGACCTACGGTTTCGGGTTTTGGCGGAGTGGCTACACTACCCTCATTCCCTGGCACTGGTCGTGGACGATGTTGCCCGATCCTTTTGATTATCTACGGAGCACAAAGTCGGGATGCGGTATGCGAATCGACGAAACGGGAGAGGTCATCCCGCCGATCTATTGGGAATGTTTCCGCGAAGGTCGCGACGATGCACGTTATCTCTATACCTTGCAGCAGGCCGTGTTCGAGCGAGAAGATTCGAATGATCAAGCATGTAAAGAGCAAGTGGCCAACGCAAAAGCCTTGCTTCAGGAAAACTGGGATTCCATTCAGGTGCAGCAACGGTATCTTTCGGAGGGCATGTGGCCGTCGGAAGAATTCAACGTTCGTCGTTGGCGTCTCGCCGCGATGATCGAGGCCTTGCTCGACTTTCCGGTGACAAAAGAAGGCATCGCTCCCTCAGTCCTGGTCGAACGGACATCCCCTCGTGCCAGCACCGGCACCAGCGTGGAAGCGATTCTTGAGAAAGCGATCGTCGACGGCATCGTGACGTCTCGCGATCTGGGTGGCGATTTCTCTGAATGGAAGAACGGCACCATCGAAGGCAAAACCGAGCTCGCATCGAAAGCGTCGCCCAAGGAAGGACCCGGACTACGCTGGAGAGTTCAAGTCGACTACAGTCAAGGGAGTGACGCGAACAACCTCGTCGGTTGGCCTCGAATTCGACGGACTTTCAAAAAAGACGAACTCGATTTCACCCACTACGATTTTCTTGAGTTCCTGATCCGAGTAGAGTCAGATCGCGATGAAGTGGCTGATGACATCACTCTTTTGGGCCTCAGCATCAGAAACTACGGCGAACCGGAGCGGCTCTACGAAACCCGCGTCGACTTGGGCGACCAGCAGCGAGTCTGGTTGCCGGTTCGGTTTTCGGTCAAAGAATTGATCGAGACCGCGGCGCTCGGAGAGACTCCGTGGGAGAACATTCAATCGCTCCAACTTTTCATTTCCGAGTCGGACTACCTTGATCAAACTAATCTCACCTTCGAAATCGGGTCAGTAAGATTATTGGCTACCTCCCGGCCGCTCCTTTCCCATCTCGAAACCGCAAGCCAACTACTCCTGCCTGCTGCGAGCTTTTCGGTATCGTTTCAGGTCATCGGCCTGGGAACGGCGACAAAAGGCAGTCACGTGGTGAGTGCCTCTCTAGTGGATGAAAAGGGCGCAGTATGCGCTTCGCGGAAGCAAGATCTCGTCGCAGGCGGGGGACTGGATCTAGACATCGGCAAACTCCGACCAGGGAAATACACTCTGCGAACACAGATCAGCACGGCAG
>JAGPCC010000285.1 GCA_018058245.1 Verrucomicrobiales bacterium | reverse complement strand
TTTCCTGGAGCCGGGCGAGAGACGTCCGGCAGACTCCCGGTGCGTCTTCCCATACTTTCTCCATTGGGGACCGGTTGATCGCAGTGCCGATCAACCGGTGTCTGTGAGGTTTTGTCACTGTGAGGAAGTTCGGAATAAACGGAATTCTGCTGGTGAGATTCAACCAGCATTCAAATCGCGAGTTCCTCTATCAGCATCAGCCCCTCCGCCGCACACATCCCCCCGCAAAAGAATCCCGAGCACCTTAATCCTTAATCCTTAATCCTTAATCCTTAATCCCAAGCCCCAAGCCCCAAGCCCCCTCTCTCTCACGTAAGAATCCCCTGAACCACATGCGCTTTCTCCACTCCTGTAAGGCGAACATCGAGCCCTTGGTGTTTTACGGAAAGGCGTTCGTGATTGATTCCGAGCAGATGCAAAATCGTGGCGTTGAGATCACGGATGTGGACCGGATTCTGGATGATGTTGTAGGAGTAATCGTCCGTTTCTCCGTAAACCGTGCCGCTTTTGATGCCGGCACCGGCGAGCCACACGGTAAAGCAGCGCGGGTGGTGATCTCGGCCGTAATTAGTTTTGGTGAGACCGCCCTGGCAATAGATCGTTCGTCCGAATTCACCGCCCCAGACCACGAGCGTATCATCCAGCATCCCTCGCATTTTTAGATCGGTGAGGAGTGCCTGGCAGGGCTGATCAACGTCTCCGCATTGCAGGGGAAGATCGCCAGTAAGATTCCCGTGCTGGTCCCATCCACGGTGGAAGATCTGGGTGAATCGCACGCCCCGTTCCGCCATGCGTCGGGCGAGCAGACAATTGTAGGCAAAGGTTCCCGGCTTTTTCACCTCAGGCCCATACATATCGAGGATGTATTTGGGTTCACCGGAGAGGTCCGTGAGCTCTGGAACGGAGGCCTGCATGCGAAAGGCCATTTCATATTGCGCGATACGGGCCTGTGTTTCTGGATCGCCGACTTGTTCGTATTGCTGACGATTTAGCTCATTCAGACCATCGAGCATGGTGCGACGTACATCGCGGCTGACACCTTTTGGGTCGGAAAGGTAGAGTACCGGATCACCCTGTGCCCGCAGGGCGACTCCTTGGTGCCGCGAGGGGAGAAATCCGGCTCCCCAGAGGCGCTGGTAAAGTGCCTGCGCGTCGCGTTTGGAAGACCAGGTTGAGTTGAGTACTACAAAAGAGGGCAGGTTTTCGTTGTCGCTTCCCAGTCCGTAGCTGAGCCAAGCGCCGAGGCTAGGGTTTCCGGGAATCTGATTCCCCGTCTGGATGTAGGTGATCGCCGGATCGTGATTGATAGCCTCTGTCCACATGCTGCGGACTACGGCGATGTCATCTACCATTCTTGAGGTGTAGGGGAGCAACTCACTGACGTCGGTCCCGGCCTGGCCGTATTTTTGAAACGAATAAATGGAGGGTGCTACCGGGAAGCGGGCCTGGCCAGAAGTCATCGTCGTGAGGCGCTGACCGTTCCGAATTTCCGCCGGTAGGTCTTTGTCGTAGAGCACATCCATTTTTGGTTTGGGATCCCAAAGATCGATCTGGGAGGGTGCCCCTGACATAAACAGATAAATCGCACGTTTTGCCTTCGGTGTGTGGTGGTAGATGTTGTCGCTGGAGGTGTCACCGCTGGCGCTGAGGCCAGATCCCTGACCGAGCAGAGAGGCGAGCGCTGCACCACCCAGTCCGGTCGCTGATTTCCGGAAGAACTGACGACGAGTTTCGAGGGTGATGTAGTCTTGGGCGGGTTTCATCGGCTTGTTTCAGGAAAGAGGAGTTAGAGAAAAGGAGGGGAATCGTTCAGTTTTTGTTCAATACTTCGTCGAGGTTTTGCATCTGGTTCGCCACCATCGTCCAGGCCGCCAATTCCGCTGCAGAGCTCCCTTCGGCGGGATGAATGGAAAATCCATCGTTGACCTCGTCTATGAGCAAGTCTTCCGCCGCCTTTGGTTCAGAGTCATAAATGTTGCGGAATTGGTCGAGTGAATTGACCACAATGAGCCGTTCCGATTCGTTGAGCGGACGCCCTCGAAGAAGGATCGCCATGCGATTGAGCCGTTCGTCACGATCAGAGACTTCCCCGAGGACTCGAAGCGCGAGGTATCGTGAGGCGCGGACATATTGTGGGTCGTTCATCAGGACGAGGGCCTGGAGCGGAGTGTTGGTTCGCTCGCGCCGCATCACACAACTCTCCCGATTCGGGGCATCGAGGATCGCGAGATTCGGGGCGTGAGCGGTGCGTTTCCAGAAAGTGTAGATCGAGCGCCGGTGCTCCGCCGTCGGGCCAAAGTCCTGTAGGAAAGTCTGGGTATTCGAGTTCGTGTAACCGACCGCCTCCCAGATTCCGGCGGGTTGGTAGGGTTTCACACTCGCACCGCCGACTGTCGGGTCGATCAGTCCGCTAGCGACGAGAGCCTGATCGCGAATCACTTCCGCGTCGAGACGAAAGCGCGGTCCACGGGCGAGGAGGCGATTTTCCGGATCTCGTTCCGCCATGCCATCGGGGATGACGGACGACTGGCGATAGGTCTCCGATAGCAGAATCATCCGGTAGAGCTCTTTGACGTTCCAGCCGCCTTTTACAAAGGAGCTAGCGAGAAAATCGAGCAACTCTGGATGACTCGGGCTTTCACCCTGAGTTCCGAAATCATTCGACGTTTTTACCAGGCCGATCCCAAAGAGTTCCTGCCAGATTCGGTTCACCGCAACGCGTGCCGTCAGGGGATGCTGGGGATGCACGAGCCACTTCGCGAGGCCAAGTCGATTGCTCGGGGGATCATGGGCAAAGGTATCGAGAAAGGCGGGGAAGGCTGGCGTCACCTCGTCGCCCAGTTGTTCGTACTCGCCGCGCAGGAGAATGTGGGCTTTAGGTGCCTCCGCCTTATCGGCCATCACCAAGGTCGTCGGGGTCACGGACTCGATCCGACTCAGATCTGTTTGGAGGTTTGCGAGAGTGGCGAGGGCATCCCGATACGGTCCTGCGGTCTGCGTGGCGAGAGATGAGGTCAGTGCCGCCTTTTCCTTGTCATTCCGCTTCTCTGACGGTTTTTTCTCGACCGCGAGAGCCTGATTCCAATTTGCGATCCCTAGGACTTCCTGGTCGTTGAGACGTCGATCCAGCACGAGGAACTCATGGATGGTCGGGAGCAGGCCAGTGACCGGATCTTTTCCACCGATCAAAAGTGGGGCAGCAGGGGCTTTAAAGTCGCCCGTTAGCGAGTCGTGCCATTGATTGACAAAACGGCTCGACTGCAGCTCTCCGTTCGAATAGAGGCGGATCCCGCGGGAGCTACCAGATCCGTCGTAGGTAAAGGCAAAATGTCCGCTCGCGCCCCCTTTGAAGCGACGTGTGATCCCACTTTTGAGCATCTGATTCGGGGATGACTCCGTCAGTTCCACGAGGATTCCTTGATTTTCCCAGAAAACAGACCATCCCCGCCCATGGTCCGAGGGATCGACATGCCGTGCGAGCATCGTTCGTCCTTCGGTTGCGGGCAGGGTATAGCGGAAAGAAACGGTGAACGGGTCCGCTTTCCCGAAATTCCCGGCCAATCCGAGATCTGTGGGAACTTCGGTGCTCGCGGAATCAACAAACTTCGGTGCTGCGGCAGCCAAGGTCTTCCCGGTGAAATCAAATTTCGAAAGAGCCTCCTTCACGACCTTCTCGGCAGCAGTGATCGCGGTTTTTGCTTCGTTGGCCGATTTTTCCTGCGCTGGGGAATCGTAAACTCGGATTACGGGCGGGGAATCCTTGGCGTTTCCGTCCATTCCGGGTTGGGTAGTGTTATTAAAAAAGGCAAAAAGGGAGTAAAAATCTTTCATCGTGATCGGATCAAATTTGTGATCGTGACACTGCGAGCAGCCTGCCGTCAGACCCATCCAGACCGTCGAAGTGGTCGCCACGCGATCGACTGCGTAGCGGACGAGGAACTCCTCTGGAATCGCGCCCCCTTCCGAAGTGGTCACGTTGCAACGATTAAATCCTGTCGCAACCTGCTGATCCTGAGTCGCCCCGGGGAGGAGATCGCCGGCGAGCTGTTCGATCGTGAAGATGTCGAAGGGTTTGTTCTCATTGAATGCCCGGATGACCCAATCACGATAGGGCCAGATCTCGCGATAGTTGTCGAGGTGCAAACCGTGAGTGTCGGCATAGCGAGCCGCATCGAGCCAATAACGCGCACGGTGTTCGCCAAAGGACGGACGGGCGAGGAGCGCGTCCACGAGCTGAGGGTAGGCTTTTTCGTCCTCGCTCTCGACAAACGCGGTAATCTCCTCGGGCGTCGGGGGCAGGCCTGTGAGATCGAGGGTCGCCCGCCGAAGCAACGTCGCGCGATCCGCTTTTGCAGCTCGCGAGAGCTGATGACGCGCGAGTTCCTGTTCCACGAAATAGTCGATCGGATTGCCACGGATGTTCCCGATCTCAGTTTTGGTGAGGGGCCGGAAGGACCAATGGTCCTCCCACACGGCACCTTCCTCGACCCATCGCACGAGAAGTTCGATCTGCTTTGGTGTCAATGACTTGTGAGATTCTTCCGGAGGCATCAATTCGTCTGGATCGGTGGAATGGATCCGAGTGATCAGCTCACTCTCTCCCGGTTTTCCCGCAATCACTGCAGGGGAATCTCCCCCGATGACACCGTCATGAGTATCGAGACGCAGTTTCGCCTTCCGCCCAGCCTCATCGGGACCATGACAAGAAAAGCAGTTTTCCGAAAGAATCGGACGGATCGAGCGATTGAACGAGATTTTTTCGTGCAAAGCAGAGGGTTCCACCGTGAAATTTGTCGGCGGGCGTTTCAGCGAACCAGAACCCAGCGATGCCATCACCGCTCTTTCATACTGCTTTTCCGGTTCCTCGCTTGCCGTTTCGGACTCGGGTGCTTTCGCTGCCGTTTCCGTTGCTGTTGCAAAACTTTCCGGCGCTCCTGCGGGGAGGGGAGAGGGCACCGCCGGGGCGAGGAAACGAATCCCGAACACTGCCATGAGCAAGGCCGCCGCCGCAAAGGCTAGAATCTCCCAAGAAAATTTTGTAGGCCGAACTTCCGTTTTGTCCGGGGCCACGGAAGAGATCCTTGCATCCGAGGGGGAAACGGGCGCTCCCCCGCGCACTCCGTCTAACGTCACCACATTTTTGGGCGTCGTCACCGAGCGCATCTGATCCTGAAGGGAAGGTTCGGACTCCAGCATCCCGTGCAGTTCGCAGAGCAGGACAAATTGTTCTTCGCCGCCCGGAGTTGTTTTCAGCAACTCGTTGAGGGCATGGATCTCCTCCTCTCGGGTCAAGTCTCCGTCGAGAAGGCGACTGGTCAGCTGGGTGATTTGATCCAGAGGATCCGTAGGAATGTTCATGTCAGGCCAAAATAGAAAAAGAGAGGAACGCAAAAAGGAGGGGAAACGAGGGAAAAAGGGATCAAAACCGCAGGCGCGTGAGTCAACGAGATGTCTCTTGGGTCACACATTTTAAAAGGGCTGCTCTGGCGCGGAAGAGGAGTTGTGAGGCGGCATTGGCTTTGAATCCCATCTCCGTGGCGAGATCTTGAACCGATTCGGACTTCAGATAACGCCGTTCGATGATTTCACGCTGACGTTCCGGGAGCAGGGAGATGCAATGGGCGAGGGCGCTGAGTCGCTTTTCATATCCCGGTGAAACTTCATCGACCGCAGCAGCGATGGATTCCACCAGTTCATTGTCGAAGATCAATCGGCTCCTTCCCAAACGACGCCTCCACGTGAGCACCTCAAAGTAGGCGATGCGGAACGACCATGCCGTGAAGTTGGTCCCCGGGGTGAAATCTGCGGATTTTTTTAAGAGGGTAACATTTGTTTCCTGCAAAACATCTTTGCTCGAGTGTTCATCCCCGATCAATGAACGGATATAACCGCTGAGGCGGGGTTGATGGTCGGCCATCAGATCGGCGAAGCGGGAAGGGGGGGCGTTTTGTTTCAACGGGAAGTTCATCCAGGTGTTTTTTTGGCGAGTCCGCCACTCGCACTCGGGGTGCGCCACTCGAAAACGGCGGCCAAATTAGCGATCTTACGGAAAAAGAATACTTTCTGACAAATTCCCCTTGAAATCCATGGCGTGAGCGCGCACCTTCGGCACCCGTTCGCGAGGACCCCAGTTGTCCCCAAAAACGGATTGTAGATTCCTCTGTAGCTCAGCGGTAGAGCGGGTGGCTGTTAACCACTAGGTCGTTGGTTCGATCCCAACCGGAGGAGCTCTTCTAAATTATTGAAAAGTAACGAGTTAGGATTTCACTTCTTTCAAAAATCCAAGCGCGTAGGCGCTTTCGTTTCACAAGCCCGATTCAGGCTGGTCGTCGGGGACCGCCGCCGCAGGAGCGTTTCCATTACCCACCTTTGGTTTCTCCACTGATGCTCGTAAGCGAAGCAAGACAGCGTGCAGGACGATTCTTGTGGTC
>JAGPCC010000284.1 GCA_018058245.1 Verrucomicrobiales bacterium | reverse complement strand
TCACGCCTCCAACCCGGTGATCCCGGCGGAGGTGCTGCTGCCGAAGGTATCGGTTTCGATTCCCATTCGCTGCGCCATTGAGACAAAAAGATTCGCGAGCGGAGTGTTCTCTGTTTCGTCGTGAGCAAGATATCCCTGATGCCGGTAGCCGCCTCCGGCCACAATCGTAGGGAGATTGCGCCAGTCGTGGCTGCTTGCATTTCCGAGATTCGATCCGAAGAGCACCGAAGTGTGATCGAGGAGTGACTTCCCGTTTTCCTCGACTGCCTTCAACTTTCCGAGGAATTCGGAAAACACGGTGAACTCCGCTTCTTCGATCAGTTTCAGCTCGTCGATTTTGGCGGGGTCTTTTCCATGGTGCGAGAGATTGTGCCAATCGGTATTCACTCCCGGAATGGTCGGAACGGCATTCATTCCACTGAGTTGAAAGGTGATCGTGCGAGTCGAGTCCGACTGGAGAGCCAGGACGATCATGTCGTTCATCAGTCTCTGTCGGGCGATGGCATCGTTTTTGTCCTGAATGTCTTTCGGGGGAGTCGCGGTTGTTTCCGGTTTGGGGCGTTGCACCCATTCTCCGGATTCCTGAAGCTGGATTTCGAGGTCCCGGACCGAGGTGAGATACTCGTCGAGTTTCGTGCGGTCCCGGTTGTTGAGTTCCTTTTCCAGGCCTTTCGCTTCTCCGAGGACCGTATCGAGGATGCTCCTTCCGCGCTTAAAACTCTTCATTTCCGCAGCGACTTCGGCATCGGTTCCCTGGAGGAAGAGGGATTTAAAAAGCTTTTCCGGTGAGGTCTCTCCGGGGATTTCCACTCCGTTTGCGGTCCAGGACATGGAGCGACCATTGGTCGAGAGGGCAAGAAACGGGAAACGGGTTTCGACACCAATCCTGGCGGCAATCAGCTGATCCAGCGAGATGGTGTTTTTGAATCCGGCGAGGCCGGGGCGTCGTGCCGAGGTGAGCCACGTCATCTCGGAGGCATGGCCATTGTTGCCCTGTTGTTCTGGATGAGAGAGTCCCGATATAGCAGTGAAGTCGTCCCGGAACTCCTTCAGTTTCGAAAGGTAGGGAGTGAGTTCGTATTCCTTCCCCGCTTCGGTCGGGAACAGATGCGGACCGTGGAACCCGAGTGTGGCGCACATCGCGACAAATCGTTTCGGAGAAGTTGTCCCCGGAGCGATCGCCCGAGCGAAAGAAGGGTTCATCGCCTCAAGAAAAGGAAGTCCGAGAACGGCTCCTCCGGCGCCGCGCAGGAAATGGCGGCGGCTGAGAGATCTTCGGGTGGCGAGATAGGGCATGTTCATAGGAAGATAGGGAATGCAGCGACGGCTACTTTCGGCGGAAAATTTCGCTGGTGACAGTCAGGAGAATCAAATCGCGGACACCATATCCTTTTTCCGCCGCTTTTTGGACGAGAGTATTGATCTCCGGTCGATCTGAAAATCCCATTTCCCGTCCGGTGGAAAAGGTGAGGAGTTTGGTGAGAAAGGCTTTTGCCAGCATGTCTTTTTCAGCGGCGATGAGATCGCGATACTGAATGAATCCGTCAAAGGTCCGACCGTCCTGCAGTTCTCCTGTAGCGTCCACGGGAGGCCCGACTTTGTAACTGATCTTTTTGGCTCCTGCAAAACGCTCCACCGGTTTTTCGCCGTCTCCGAGGCGACGGAAGTTGGCCCTCCATCCGCCGATGGG
Source organism: Verrucomicrobiales bacterium (assembly GCA_018058245.1). Taxonomy (GTDB): domain Bacteria; phylum Verrucomicrobiota; class Verrucomicrobiia; order Verrucomicrobiales; family DEV007; genus Arctic95D-9. The sequence continues at coordinate 4,749 of JAGPCC010000284.1, read as the reverse complement.
ATCGAAGCTCTCAAGGGCGAATCCCGGGGGATCGATCATCTGGTGACAGGATGCGCAGGATTCGGAGTCGCGATGTTTTGCGAGCAGTTCCCGTAAAGTGGTGGCACCGCGAATATCCGGTTCGACTCCCGGGATTCCCGGCGGCGGCGGTGCCGGATGTTTCCCGAGGAGGCGTTCATTGATCCAGACTCCACGAAGGACTGGAGAGGTGTTCGTTCCGTTGGCCGATACTTTGAGAATACTGGCCTGTGAAAGAATCCCGCCGCGGGGGGAGTCCGGGGGCAGGGATACTTTCTCGACTGCGGCGGAAGTGACTCCCTCAATTCCATAGTGCTGCGCGAGCCGCCAGTTCAGCATTGCGAAGTCCGATTTCACGAAGTGATCAATACTGAGATTCTCTCGAATCAGTTCACGAAAATAGGCGCGTGTTTCCTCGAGCATGGAGTGCTGAAGATAACGGTCAAATTCGGGGAAGAGCGTTTCGTCAGGGTTCGTGAATTCCAGATTTCGCAGGTCAAGCCACGAATCGGTGAAATCGTTGATAAAGCGTTCCAAATGGGGATCGTTCAGCAATCTCGCTACTTCGTTCGGAAGGTTGGCCGGATTACTCAAGAGATCTCCGCGACCTGCGGAAGATAGAAGCGCGGGATCGGGGGCGGAGCGGGTGAGGAAATAGGAAAGTCGTGAAGCAATTGCAAAATCGGAGAGAGTTCCTGCGCCCTTCACCGTTTCCCGGAAGTAAAGGAAATCCGGGGCACAGAGAATCGCGGTCAGGGCCGTGCGGAGAGCTTCTTCAAAGTTCGCTCCGTCGGTCATCTCTTTTTGAAATAAAATCAGGAACGGTGCAATGTCCTCGTCCGTGACCGGACGACGGAAGGAGTGTGAGGTAAATCGACTGAGGACGGGGAGGACATCCTTGACCGGGTCTGCCGAGGTGATTTTGAACTTGGGAACGTAGTATTTTCTCTCTTTGTCCTTCGGATTCGATGGCTCGATCTCCCGCCTTTCCAACCCCGTAAAGATGAGATTGTGGCCGGTCGAGGGAAAGGCATCAAGAAGCGGCCCTTCGATTTCCACTGAGGAGATCGCGAGGCCCGGACCTTTGTAGTGGGCGATGCCTAGCTTTTTGATAAGATATTCGGGGTCGAAAAGTCCCTGCGGTGTGATCTCGACCATCGCGCGTTCATCCATGTCCGCGATGAGTTCCACGGTCGACGGTCCTCCCGGTGGGAAGGAAAAATAACCGAAAGTGGGACGGGCTGCTCCACGGGCAAAGGTAGTGCTCCCAACGGAAAAAAGGACCGGTTTGTCGCTCTGGTATGCATACCCGGTGACGCGGATTCGGTAGCGACCCGTTTGATGAGCGGCGGCTTCCCGCAGCATCCCGGTGGGGTACCCCAGCTCCCGGAAAAAGACGATCGCGCCATCAGGTGCCTTTAGCCAGGCGTCTCCGATGAACTTTTCCGCCCCCTGCGTTTTTGCATAGGATGCGGTGATCTTTGATACAGTCGGCGGAGCGGTCGTTTTTGCGATGGCGGCATCGAGCGCGCGGGTCGCGGACTCAAGGTAGGTTGCCATCTGACTCATCGAGATCCCGAGGGATCTCCCGACCGTAGCAAACTCCCCTGATCGCCCGTCCTCGGGAAGGCTGGAGACAAAGTCGATGCGGAGCCCGAGAAGGTCGTTGAGTGTATTGCTGTATTCCTGTCGATTGAGTCGACGAAGGACTGTCCCCTTTTGCGCCTCGTGCGCGGCACTCAGAGGCCGGGACAATTCTTCCCGGAAAATTCGAGTTTCGCCTTCTCCGGGGGCCTCACATTCCTTGGGAGGCATTTCTCCAGAAGCTACCCGATCAAAAATACGAACCCACTTGCTCAAGGCCGCTTCGTCCGAAAGGTCAGTCGAAAGGGTATCCAGACTCAATCCTCCCTTTTCAGTCTGCTCATCATGACATTCATAACAATGCCGGTCGAAAAAAGGCTGCAATTTTTGCGGGAAATCATTGCCCGTTCCGATCTGGGATAAAAGGAGAAATGCCGAAGTGACCAAAATGGAAGGCCGACGTGAGTGGGGGAATCGAAATCTCAGAAGGCAAATCATCAGAATCCAGAGGAAGTCTCAAAGGCAAAAGGGTGAGAAGCTATTTGACACAATTTCCTGGGTGAAATCGAGCGGGATTTGCGCAGAAAGAATCATTTTTTCGGCAAATGTCGGTCGGTTCCCGGAAGTCAGTTTGCTTAATCCCGTTTTTGACTCGACGAATTAGTACGCTCCATTGAGAAGAAGAACGAAATATGAGCATTCGAATCGCATTGGTCACAGGGGCAAGTAAGGGAGTGGGACGCGGGATTGCCTACGGGCTTGCCGAGGCGGGATGGGATGTTGCGGTGAATTATCACAGTGACGAAGAGGGCGCGAAAGAGACTCTGGGAGTGATCGAGGGAATGGGCCGTCGATGCATCGCCATTGGTGGTGATATCGGAGAAAAAAACCACGTGGAAGAGATTTTTTCGACTGTGAAGGAAGTGTTCGGTCAACTCGATTGCCTCGTGAACAATGCGGGACGACAAACGTTTGCGCCTCTCTTGGAGTTGGAAGAGTCAGATTGGGATAAAACGATCAAGACGAACCTCAAAGGTTGTTTTCTCTGCACTCAGGCGGCGGGACGAATGATGAAGGCACAAGGGCACGGGGGTTCCATCATCAATATCGGGTCCGGTGCAAACAAAGCGCCATTTTTGAATCTCATCGACTACTGCGCGTCCAAGGGCGGAATCAACCAACTGACTCAGGTGAGTGCCTGTGAACTGGGGCAGTACGGGATCCGTGTGAACTGCGTGGCTCCCGGTGCGATTGAGATCGAGCGCACAAAGGAGGAATCGGACGACTACGCCGGCACTTGGTCACCGCTCACCCCCATGGGGAGAATCGGGTATCCGTCCGACATCGCGCGCATGGTCGTGCATCTCGCGGATGACGCTTCGAACTTTATCACCGGTCAGACCATCTACGTCGATGGTGGTCTTTGGACAAAAGCCCAATGGCCTTACGAGGCGAAGTGATATCGAGAAAAAATCATCGCGGTGTCCTTCTCGGTGGAAGTGTCCACCGCGATTTTCCATGAAGGGAAATACGTGACTATTCTTTCGAGCTACGGAGCATCCAGGCATCTTGTTCATGCTTTTGGATCAGGGCGATGAGGAAATCTGCCGTAGCGGAGTCACTGCACGATTCCTCGACGGTATCCGCATCCTTTCGGAGGCTGCGGATCACTGCTTCGTGATCTTTGACAAGAGCCTCGATCGCTTTCTCGCCGTCAATGATGGAGGCGCTGACCTCTTTCAGTCTCGCACCGGAAAGGAACTCGCTCATGGAGGCTGGCGCGATGCCTCCCAGCATCCGAATGCGCTCGGCGGTCTCGTCTATGGCCAGAGCGAGGGCTTCATACTGTCTTTCGAAGAGGGCGTGGAGGGAGTTGAATCGTGATCCTTTCAGGTTCCAGTGAAAGTTGCGTAGCTTGATGTAGAGGATGTGCTGATCCGAAAGAACAGTGCTGAGAATCTCCACGACTTCTTTCTGGTTTGCTTCCGAGAGACCGTTTGAGAGCTTCTCTGCGATTCGGGATGTCTTTTTTTTCATGTTTTGATCGTAGGGTAGAGGTGAGTTTTGAAGGGGGCTTTTGGCAGATTTCGAGCGGTCGCCGTTTGGTTGCGGGGTTCAGTCAATTGCCAGCTTTTTGCGTTTCCGATAGAGTGTCGCCTGATCGATCCCGAGTACATCCGCTGCCTCTTGGAGGGTTTTTGTTTGCCGTAGGATTCTCCGAATGTGTTCGGCTTCGAGTTCTTCGATGGAGATGAATGCGCCTGCTCCAGACGCGCCCGCTCCGTCACCTTCCTTCTCCTCGGTCGTGACGTTGGTTGGTTTGGGGAGGTCAGATTCCTCCAGCTTTGAACCTCGTGTGAGGATCACGGCCCGCTCAATCGCATTCCGCAACTCCCGCAGATTTCCCGGCCACTGATGGGCGAGCAATCGAGTCCGTGCTTCCTCCGTGAAACCGTCGATCTTCCGCGCACTTTGTTTCGCAAAAAAATCGACGAAATTTTCGGCAAACTTCTGTAGGTCCTTGGGTCGTTCCCGGAGCGGCGGCATGGTCACGGAGATGACGTCTAGCCGGTAAAAGAGATCTTCCCGGAACTCCCCTTTTTCAACGGACTTGCGGAGATCACGGTTCGTTGCGGCGATGACGCGGACATCCGCTTGCCTCGTTTTTGTGTCCCCGAGGCGCTCGTATTCCCGTTCTTGCAGCAAGCGCAGCAGCTTGGGTTGAATGTCGAGAGGGAGTTCACCGATCTCGTCCAGAAAGAGAGTGCCTCCATTGGCCTCGTGGACTTTCCCCATTTTGTCTTTGATTGCACCAGTGAAGGAGCCCTTCACATGTCCAAAGAGCTCGCTCTCGAGTAATTCTTTGGAAAGGCTGGGGCAGGAGATCGTCACAAAAGGTTTGTCCTTGAGATGGCTGCGTTGATGGATCTCCCGAGCGACGAGGCTCTTTCCGGTGCCGCTCTCTCCGAGGATGAGGATGGATGCGGGGGTCGGCGCTGCCCGAAAGAGGAGATCGAGAGTCTCGTTCATGCCGCGATCAGAAGATTTGAAAAGTGGCGGAGGCGAATGGGTGGAAATCTCCGTTTGCAGCTCCACGATTTTTTCCTGCAATTGTTGCCATTGTTTTGCCCGAGCGACGACTCCACG
>JAGPCC010000283.1 GCA_018058245.1 Verrucomicrobiales bacterium | reverse complement strand
GGGTTGATGGCCTTCCCGGGAACCCCGCGGCGCTTGAACTGGCGGGTCGGGAGCAGAGTCTGCCGCAGGTTCCCGATCATGTCCCGCAATTCGTCGGCCCGTTCAAAATCCAGAGCAGTGGCAGCCTCCTGCATTTCCTCCTCGATGGATCCGATGAGATCTTTTGAATGACCGAGAAGAAAATCACAGGCTTTTTCGACTCGGGCCAGATAGTCTTCCCGGGAGATTCGCCCAATGCAGGGCGCGGTGCAGTTCTTGATCACATCGTCGTGACAGTGCTGATAGTCCTTTTCCCCAGGGTTCATCGGACGGCAGTTTCGCAGTCCAAATTCTCGATTCAGCCACGAAATCGTGCTTCGTAGCGCGCTGGAATGGGCAAATGGTCCGAAGTAGCGGGCTCCGTCCTCTTTTTTCAAGCGGGTCAGTTGAAACCGTGGCCAAGGTTCCTCCAGGTGGACTTTGACGAGGAGGAATCGTTTGTCATCCCGAAAGGCGATGTTGTACTTCGGGCGATATTCTTTGATCAGTTTTCCTTCGAGCAGGAGCGCCTCGGTCTCGTTGCGGACTTCGTGGTAGTCAAAGTCCCAGATGCTCTGGATGAGCGCGCGCGTTTTGTGTTCCGCCATGCGTTGTCGCGACGGAGTGAAGTACGAGGCGAGCCGCTTCCGCAGGTCCCTAGCTTTTCCCACATAGATGATGGACCCGAGCCTATCCTTGTGGAGATAGACCCCAGGTTTGTGGGGCACTTCCCGCATCTTTTTCTGGAGATCTGGTTTTGCGTTGCTGGGCACGAGAAACTATACGTCTTCTCCCCAAATTTGGCACCGGTTTTGACGACTCGGTTCATTCCACGTGAATTTGCAGACGAGGGAACAGGCCGATTGACACCACTCCCGCTCGCCCTTCTCTTCTCCCATGGCCGAGGAACCCTACCGACTCTTTCTTCTCGATGGCATGGCGCTCATCTACCGAGCGCATTTTGCACTGATCCGCAGCCCCATCTACACTTCTCAACGAGTCAATACCTCGGCGATTTTCGGGTTCGCGAATACTCTGCTCGATCTTCTCGAAAGGCACGCACCGACGCACCTCGCGGTCGTTTTTGACACGAGCCACCCGACTTCCCGCCACGAGTTGTATCCCGACTACAAGGGAAATCGGGATGAAATGCCAGAGGATTTGAGCCTCCAACTGCCCCATGTGAAACGTCTCGTCGAGGCCTTCAATATTCCCGTGATCGAATGCCCCGGATGGGAGGCCGACGACGTCATCGGGACGCTCGCGAAGCGCGCCGAAGCGATCGGTGGGTATCAGACCTACATGGTGACCCCGGACAAAGACTTTGCCCAGCTTGTTACGGATACCACCGTGATTTACAAACCCGGCCGCCAGGGCAGTGGGGAGGAAATCCTCGATCGGGCGAAAATTTGCGCAAACTGGGAAGTCAATGATCCGATCCAGACCATCGATATACTGGGGCTCTGGGGAGATGTATCGGACAATATCCCCGGGGTTCCCGGGATCGGGGAAAAGACGGCGAAAAAACTGATCGGCGAGTTCGGCAGCATCGAGGGGGTCCTCGCCCACACGGACCGGCTCAAAGGAAAGCAAAAGGAAAACGTCGAGGCAAATCGGGAACAGGCCCTCCTCTCGAAAACTCTCGTGACCATCCTGACCGACGCGCCCGTCACCGTCGGATTTGAGGAAATCAAAATCAGCGAACGTAATGACGAAGCGCTCAAATCACTCTTTGTGGAATTCGAATTCAGTTCTCTCGGGAAGCGGCTTTTTGGCGGAGAGTTCCAGAGCGGTCGTGGCCACACCACCACGGAGACCGCGGCGGGATTCACGGCGGAGCTGAAGACCATTGCCGATTTCAAAAAGAAGTACCAGATTCTCCGGGCGGGCGATGCCTCGGGGCGCGCGGCCTTGCTCCGCGAACTGGCGTCGAAGTCCTCCTACTGTTTTGACCTCGAAACGACCTCTCTCGACGAAAAAACGACTTCGGTGATCGGAATCGCTTTTTCGTGGGAAGCCCATCACGGGACTTATGTCGAAGTCCCTCCCGGAGCGGCGGGAAAGGTCGTCCTCGAAGAATTCGGTGATCTCTTCGCCCACACCGAAACCGAGAAGATCGGTCACAACCTGAAATTCGACATCGGCGTCCTCCAGTGGCAGGGGTTCACCGTCGCAACCCCGCTCTACGACACGATGCTCGCGCATAGCCTCATCGAGCCGGAGCAACGCCACAAGATGGACTTCCTCGCCGAATCCCTCCTCGGCTACACCCCGATCAGCTACGATTCGGTGTTTGTAAAAAAAGTCGAAAAAACCGGCCAGTTGAGCCTCTTTGATGACGCGGAAATGTCGGGGCAGGTAGAACCCTCGGGGCCGTCTCTCGAAGAGATCGGCCAATACGCCAGCGAAGACGCCGACGTGACCTGGCAACTCGCGTCGATTTTGAAGGAGCAAGTTCGCGCTACGGACCAGGATCGTGTTCTTGTCGAGATTGAGTGTCCACTCATCCCGGTTCTTGTGGCGATGGAAAAAGAGGGGATCCGCGTTGATCCCGCTGCGCTTCGGGAGACCGGTCTCATCCTCGGTGAACGCATCGCCGAATTCGAGAAAGCAGTCTATGAGGCCGCCGGGTCAGAATTTAATCTCAACTCACCGAAACAGGTCGGGGAAATGCTCTTTGACCAGCTCAAGCTGATCGAAAAACCGAAAAAAACCAAAACAGGGCAATACAAGACCGACGAGCAAACTCTCCAGACGCTCGCGGCGGAGCACGCCATCGTCCGCAATCTGCTCTCCTACCGTGAGGCGGCAAAGCTCAAGAGCACTTACGTCGATGCCTTGCCGACGTCGATTTTCCCCGGAACGGGGCGCATTCATACGACCTTCCACCAGCTCATGACTGCAACCGGTCGGCTTGCCTCGAACAATCCGAATCTCCAGAACATTCCGATTCGCTCCGAACAAGGGCGCGAGATTCGGCGCGCTTTTGTCCCGCGCGACGAGAATTTCACCCTGCTCTCGGCGGATTACTCCCAGATCGAACTGCGCGTCATGGCTTCGCTCTGCAAAGATCCCGCGATGATCGAGGCGTTCCAAGCGAACGAGGACATTCATACCGCGACGGCTGCGAGGGTCTTCGGGGTTGCTCTCGACAGAGTGACCTCCGACATGCGCCGGACCGCAAAAATGGTGAATTTCGGCATTATTTACGGCATTTCCGCCTTTGGCCTTTCCCAGCGACTCAATGGCGAAGTCTCCCGCAGCGAGGCGCAACAGATCATCGAAGAGTATTTCCGGCAATATCCTGGAGTGAAGCAGTTCCAGGACCGCACCATCGCCCAGGCACAGGAGGACGGTTACGTCGAGACTCTCACCGGTCGCCGCCGTTCGTTGCGGGACATCAATTCCAAAAACGGCATGATCCGGTCCGCCGCCGAACGCACTGCGATCAACACTCCGATTCAGGGAACCGCTGCCGACATGATCAAAATCGCCATGGTCCGTGTCGCAGCCCTGCTCGACGGGGGGGGCTACCGGACCCGTATGCTCCTGCAAGTCCACGATGAACTGGTCTTTGATCTCCATCTGGAGGAAAAAGAGGAACTCATTCCCAAAATCGAAGAAGCGATGAAATCGGCTCTGCTCCTCTCCGTTCCTGTCGTCGTCGAGTCCGGAACGGGAAAAAACTGGCTCGAGGCCCATTGAAAGGAAGAGCTTTCCCCCAAATGATCCGGCAGGAGTGCCTCGGATGAAGAAATCGCCTGTTCCTTCAAATATTCGTGCTAAAGTCCGCGCATGTTACAGGCAGGCATCGTCGGACTCCCCAATGTGGGCAAATCTACCCTTTTTAACGCCGTCACCCGCACCCGGAAGGCGGAAGCGGCCAACTATCCCTTTTGCACGATCGATCCGAACATCGGCGTCGTGACCGTGCCAGATGAGCGTCTCGACGTTCTCAGCAAGCTGAGTGGTTCTTCGAAGCTCATCCCTGCCGCAATCGAGTTTGTCGATATCGCCGGTCTCGTCGAGGGTGCCTCGGCCGGTGCCGGACTCGGAAACAAATTCCTCGCCAACATCCGCGAAGTCGATGCCATCGTTCAGGTAGTACGCTGTTTTGAGAATGACGATATCATTCACGAGCTCGGGTCCGTTGATCCGCTTCGCGATATCGAAATCATCAACTCCGAACTCATCCTCGCTGACATGGCGACGTTGGAAAAGCGGCGGAGCTCGCGCGAGAAAAAAGCCAAACTCGGGGATGCCGAATCCAAGCGCGAAGTGGAACTGATCGATAAACTGATGCCTCACCTCGATCAGGGAAAACCGTCGTTGACGATGGAACTTTCCGACGAAGAAAAGAAAACCCTGCGTGATTTTTTCCTCCTTTCTTCCAAACGGACCATCTTCGCCTGCAATGTCTCTGAAGAAGAACTCGGTGCCGCTGTCGCGAACCCCGACGGTCACGCCATGGTGAAAAAAGTGCGGGACTACGCGGCGACCGCTTTCGGAGCTGAGGCCGTTGTGATCTCCGCTCGTATTGAGGAGGAGATGACCGATCTCACCCCCGAAGAAGCCAGTGAGTTCCTTGCCGACATGGGAGTGAAAGACTCCGGCGTTTCCGCCCTGATCCGGGCGGTCTATCACCTCCTCGGCCTCCGCACCTACCTGACTACCGGAGAAAAAGAAACCCGGGCTTGGACCATCACCGAGGGCACGAAAGCCCCCGGAGCGGCGGGAGTGATTCATGGAGACTTCGAGCGCGGTTTCATCGCTGCAGAGATCGTCCACTACGACGATCTCACCGGACTCGGTTCCTACGCCAAAGCCCGCGAAGCCGGGAAACTGCGCATCGAGGGAAAAGAATATGTCATGAAAGACGGCGACGTCGTCGAGTTCCGCTTCAACGTCTAGGACGGAACAGGGTGCGGTCTTTGACCAAACAGGGTTTGATTCATGAGCCGGGAACAATTTCCGCTCGACCGTCATGCCGCGAACCGGTAACCTCATTTTTGATGATCGCGAGACAGTATCTTTTTTCCGGCCGAGTCCAGGGAGTCGGGTTTCGTTATGCGACCAAGCAGCTCGCCAAAGGCTTTGACGTTCTCGGTTGGGTGGGCAACTGCGACGACGGCAGCGTCGAACTACAACTGATGGGGGACGCAGACGAGATCGATGATTTCATCAGTGAACTACACGACAGTCCTCTCGGCCACCACATTCAGGAACAGAAAGAGCGCACCGTGCCGCTTCTCGAAGACTGCGTCGGATTTTCAATACGGGATTAGAAATGAGTGAATTAGCCGTCGAAGTGAAGAATCTAACGAAGGTCTTCCATATCGGTCTAGGGAAGGACTACGTCGTTGCGATCGATAACCTCTCTTTTGAAGTCAAAGCAGGCGAAGTCTACGGATTGATCGGTCCGAACGGCTCGGGAAAGTCGACGACGATGAAGGTCGTTCTGGGTCTCATGGCTGCCAGCAAAGGCTATGCAAAAGTATTCGGACTCGACTCGGGCGACATCCGGGCGCGGAATGAGATCGGGTTCCTCCCGGAAAATCCCTATTTTTACAAACACCTCTCCGGCGCAGAGACGCTCCGCTTCTACGGGAAACTCTGCGGGATGAAAGGGGCGGAACTGAAAGCCCGCATCGCGGAATTACTGAAACTCGTTGATCTCGAGGGCGCCGCCGACCGTCGCCTCGGCGGATACTCGAAGGGCATGCTCCAGCGCATCGGCCTCGCCCAATCCCTCATCCAAAATCCCCGCCTTGTCATCCTCGACGAACCCACCGCCGGGGTGGACCCTCTCGGTTCCCGCCAGATCCGGGATCTGATCCTGAAGCTCCGGGACGGCGGATACACGGTCTTTCTCTGCTCCCATCTCCTCGAACAAGTGCAGGAAGTTTGCGACCGCGTCGGGATCATCTTTCGCGGGCGGATGCGCCGGGAAGGCACCTTGAATGAACTCATCGCGGTGGACGATCAAACGACGATGACGCTCGAAGGAGCCTCCCCCGAACTGCTCGACGAAATCCGGAAGCTCGTACATTCCAAGGAAGGCTCCCGCATCGTCGCCGAGGGCCACCCGCGCACGAGTCTGGAACAGCTTTTCATCCAGATCACCGATCACCATCAGGAGGACGCACCATGAATACCGACATCGATCTTCCCCCGGAATCCTCTCCCGTGGCCCCTCGCGCCGCCGGGAGAGCGGTCCGGCTCTTTTCCCTGAGCCGGGTCTGGACCATCGCTACGAGCACAGTCACGCAGCTCGTGCGCATGAAGACTTTCTATTTCCTGCTCGCTTTTGCCCTGATCGTCGTCGCAGTCGGAAATCTGAATATCCCGGCAACTCCGGTGCAAGTACTCTCGATGATCAAAACGGTCTCTTTCGGGGCGATCGATCTATTCGGCTGGCTCTTTGCGATCGTCGCGACACCGCTT
>JAGPCC010000282.1 GCA_018058245.1 Verrucomicrobiales bacterium | reverse complement strand
ACCGTTCTGGATGCGGTTTTTGGTCTCGCCAAAGATCTCGCGTGACTTGTATTCGAGCGTATTCGGCCCCGTCGCCCTGGCCTTGAACCCGTGCAGGTAGGGAAAGAGCCTGCCGTTGACGAACTGGATCAAGTCGTCACCGGTGAGGGCGGAGTTGTGGTCAATTTTGCCCTCCGCATTTTTGGGCGCGGCCCACGATTCCCACTGGTAGGGTTCGTCGAGGATGGGCGTGTATTTTTTGCCGTCGAGAGCGGCCTCGGTCGCTTTGTCCTGCTCGAGGGCGTCGAGGTATTTCAGGAAGAGCAGCCACGAAGTCTGCTCGGTGTAGTCGAGTTCGCTCGTGCATCCGGCATCTTTCCAGAGGACGTCGTCGATGTTTTTGAAGGCTTGCTCGAACATGGGGCGGAAATGGAAAAGAGAAGCAGCAGGGAACCTCCACTGATCGCACGTCCGATATACCCCGCCCCGCCCCGCCGGGCAATCTTTGAATCCATTTCCGCCCCGAATCCGTCACTTCGTCGAACTTCGGCACTTCCCCAGTCAAAAATTCGGGGGAATCGTCGTAACGGGCACGCTGGGATATGTGTGGGGAAATCCGGAATCCTGAAGGACAGATGTGTCCCTTCTCCTTGTATTTTCGACCCCAAGGAGGGGCGACACTCCTGTCGCCCTCGGGTGAAAACAGCAAAACAGCAAAAGAGCTACCTGCTAAAAAGCTCCCCGCAATCGGTGTTGACCCGCGCCTGATTCGTCGGCAGCGTATTGATACTTCCAATCTCACCTATGGCTATCCCGGGCTGGGCGGACACGATCCGCCGTCTTTATCTCTCGAACGCTGCGAATCAATTCGTGGTTCACGGCAATGTGCAGGACAGGCTCCTCATCGGCGAACCGGGGGCGGCGGGCACCGAGGTGGGGAATCTGATCGAGTTTTTCACGAGGGTGCAGTTGCAGCGTTTTGATCTGGTCCTGAGTTACGATCTCGGTACGGGGCTGCGGATTGAAGCGGGGGAGGAGTTCTTCCAGAAGCTCCGTTTCTCTTCTGAGTTCCCCAAAGATCCGGCTCAGGCGATCGGGTATCTCGATCAGTTCCTGCGTTTTTGTGTGAATCTGCGGCGTCTTGCTCCGGGGTCTCCGGAGAGCGGCGGGTTGGCGGGGAAGAACTATCACATCGCGGTCGTGATCCAGTCGGCGGATTTGATTTTTCCGCTCGCAAAACAAACCCGCGATTACCAACTGAACTCGATGGCGTCGGTGGTGCGCTCGTGGTCCCATGAAAGTTTCTTTCTGGAACAGAATCTGGCGGTATTTTTGCTCTCGGAGAATCTGAATGATCTCAATCAGCTGCTTTCGCAGAATCAGCGGGCGGCAAGAATTGAGATTCCCACTCCGGGAGAGGCGGAGCTGGAGGGAGCGTTCCGGTATTTTGAAACGGTTTATCCGTTTGCTCTCGCGAATTTTGCGGGTCGCCCGGGATTCCCCGCTGCGCGGCTCGCGGGTGCCTCGCTCAGCTCGATCGAGTCGCTCCTGAAACAGCGCGAATACGAGCAGTCTGCGTTGGAGGAAAATGATCTTTCGGATTTGAAAAAATCTCTCGTGGAAAAAGATTCCCAGGGGCTCATCGAATTCCTCGAACCGACCCGGACTCTCTATGACATCTACGGTCATGAGGGAGTGAAGACCTGGATGCGGCAGGACATCGCTCTCTGGAGCCAGGGCGATCTCGGGGCGATGCCGATGGGGTATCTGCTCTGCGGTCCGGTGGGAACGGGGAAGACCTTTCTCGTGGAATGCCTCGCGGGGGAGGCGGGGGTGCCGGTGGTGAAGTTAAAAAATTTCCGCGATCGATGGGTCGGGAGCACGGAGGGGAATCTGGAGAAAATCTTCGGCCTCCTCCATGCCCTCGGGCGATGCATCGTCTTCATCGACGAGGCGGATCAGGCGCTCGGCAGTCGCGATTCTGGGTCGGGCGATTCCGGGATCTCTGGTCGGGTCTATTCGATGATGGCGAAGGAGATGAGCAATTCGGAAAATCGGGGACGCATCCTCTGGATCCTGGCGTCGAGTCGGCCCGATCTCATCGAGGTCGATTTGAAACGCCCCGGTCGGGTGGACGTGAAGATCCCGCTCTTCCCCGCCTGCGACCGTGAAGAGGGGTATCTCCTGATCCGTGCCCTAGGGAAGAGGTATCAACTCGGTCTACCGAAGGAATGTCCTGGGGAGTTGCTCCCTCTCATTCCCGAGCTGGTCACTCCGGGCGGGGCCGAGGCGATCGCGGTGAAGGTCTACCGGCAGGTGAAAACGGACGGTCTCACGCCTCTCGATGCGCTGCGAGATTGCCTCGACGAGTATCAGAATCCCATCCCGCAGGAGGTGATGGATTTCCAAATCGGACTCGCGGTGCGCGAGGCGAGTGACTTGAGTTTTGTCCCAAAGGAGTTCCGATCCTATCGATAAGACAGGATTCGGGCAACTACGCCCTGATCTCGGGGTTCTATCGTCGCATGAAATCGCTCCTCTTTTTACTCCTACTCGGAATCCTTTTCCCCTCTCCCTTTCATGCGGAGGAAGGAAGCCACGTTATGTCCCTGCCCTCTGCCGTCGCAGAGGATGACTTCCGCGATTTGAAAACGCAGTCGCCGTTCCTGCGATCCGTGAATCTGAGTGATTCCCTCATTCTGACCGGACTGGCGATGGTCAACGAGGAGCAAGTCGCGACGCTGATGAATCGGGAAACCAAGGAGACCTTTGTGGTCTCGAGTAAACCCAATTCTCAAGGGTGGAAGATGGTCGAACTAAAGGCGGATGCCGATCTCGAAAAAGTCGCCGCAAAGGTGGCGATCGAGGGCGGGGAGGTCGTCACGGTTCGGTATTCCGACTGGCAGCTGAAACCGGGGGAGTCGAAACCCGGTGCGGGACCTGTCGCCGAGGGAGCTCCTGGGGGCTCGCCGGGGGGCGGGGAGAAACGTGGCTTTGGGGAAGGTCGGCGAGGTTCGCACGGTGGCCCGTCACCCGAGTTTCGGGAGAAGATGTCCCAGCTCTCGGAGGATCAACGGGGCACGTTGTTTCAGAAAATGTCGGAGTTGCGGGAGAAAAATCCGGAGATGTCGAGGGAAGATCGCACCAAACAAATGTCCGAACTGATGGACCGAATGATGGAAAAAAAATGAGCGCACCCGAAACGGGCGCGCTCTCTTTTCCAAAACAAAAATGGTTCGGGAGCGACTTAGTTTTGTGCTGTCTTTTTCACTGCTTTTTTGGCGACTTTCTTCTTCGCGGCTTTCTTCTTCGGATTGCCGGTGCGGCCGGGGAAGGTGAGCTCAGAGATTCCCGACTTGTCGAGACCACCGACTCCGAGAGCGATCATCTTGTCATACTGGGCCTTGGTGGCGTCGTTCACAGGGAGGGAGAGTTTCTGTGTCTTCGCGAGTCCGGCAGCGATGCCAGAATCCTTTGCGGCATGGGCGGCGGAGAACCAGCAGTCGTGTTCGCGGGCGATCATGTCCTCGGCGTCGGTCTCGAGCACGCGGGAGTTCGCCCCGGTCTGGGAAAAGACTTCGCAGATCATCTTGAGATCGTGACCGAGAGACTTTGCGAGGCCGAGTCCCTCGGCGAGACCGGCGGTGTTGATGTTCATCACCATATTGACGAGCGCCTTGACCTCGGCGGCCTTTCCGATTTTTCCAATGTGACGGAGATTCAGGCTGAGGTCTTCGAGGAGCTTTTTGTTCTTTTCAAAAACGGCATCATCGGCACCGATCATGAGGTAGAGCTTGCCGGTCCGGGCGTGGCTGATGCTGCTGGCCATACAGGCCTCGATAGAGTCGGCCTTTTTGCGCTTTGCGGCCGTCGAGACGGTCTTCTGCATCTCGGGACTGAGCGTCGCGCAGTTGATGAAGGTGCGGCCCCCGGCTCCGGTGAGGAGGCTGTCACCTTTGCCGAGAAAGATTTTTTTCATCGCGGCATCGTCGGTCACGACGGTGAATATGATGTCTGCATGGGCCGTGACGTCTGCGAGTTTGGTGTAGGCGGTCGCTCCGATCTCCGTAGCGAGATCTGTTGCGCTCTGTTTGTGAACATCAAAGACTGCGGTGACATTGTATTTGAGATCATGGAGGTGACGGGCCATGTTGGCACCCATCCGACCGACGCCGACAAATCCGATTCGGGCTTGTGGGGCGGCTGCGGTGGCGGTTTTTTTCTGAACGGTTTTTTTCTTCATGATGCTTTCCTAGTGAGAGGTTACAAAGTGGTAACGTGTAGCTGAATATTATTTTACGCCAAGGGAAATATGAGAACCTCAACCGGACGATATCGGGGCCTGCAGAGTTTTTTCGATGCTGCTCGCGGGATTCGTTCTGTCTTCCGGACGGAATGGAATTTCCGAATTCATGTAGGGCTTTTTCTGTGTGTGGTAGGGGCCTGCGTGTTTTTTGGTGCGAGTGCTCTGGAGTGGATCGCGATCGCGCTCAGTGCGGGGCTGGTCTTTGTCGCGGAGCTTCTCAACACGGCGATCGAATACCTCGCCGACGCAGTCCATCCCGAGTCTGATCAGGGGATCGGAATGGCCAAAGACGCAGCGGCGGGGGGGGTCCTCATCGCGGCGGTTGCAGCTACCGTGGTCGGGGCTATCGTCTTTTTACCGAAAGTATGGATGTGGTTGACCTCACTGTAACAATGAGTGCCGTTCCCGAATGGGTTCCTGGCTTGGTGGATCTCCTCGGGGAGGATCGTGTCTTTCTGGAGGAGGAGCTGCGGCAGGAATTCGGGACGGATCGCTGGCACGCCTCGGCGATGCCGGGTGCCGTCGTGCAGGCTCGCTCGCGGGAGGACGTCGTCGCGACGTTGAAGTATGCAAATGAGAGGCAGATCCCGGTGACGACACGGGGCGCCGGGGTCGGTTATGTCGGTGGTTGTGTCCCGGTGCAGGGCGGCATTCTCCTTTCTGTCCGGAAAATGGATCGTATTCTCGAAATCAATCCGGCCGACGGAGTCGCCGTGGTCGAACCAGGAGTGATCCTGAACGATCTTCAGGAAGCCGTAAAAGAACTCGGCTGGTACTACCCACCCGATCCGGCGAGCTTGAAGGAATGCTCCGTCGGAGGAACGATCGCGACAAATGCCGGGGGACCTCGCTGCGTGAAATACGGGGTGACACGGCACTACGTCCTCGGGCTCGAAGTCGTCCTCCCCGACGGACAGATTCTCGAAACGGGTGGCCGTTGTCATAAAAACAAAACCGGTCTCGATCTCATCGGCATGTTTGTCGGATCAGAAGGACTGCTCGGTGTCGTGACCAAAGCGACGTTGCGGCTCATTCCGCATCCCGAGGCCAGGGCGATGCTCACGGCGACTTTTCCTGATTTTGAAACGGCAGCGGAGGCTGTCCAGACAATCCTGGATGACGGATGGCAGCCTTCTGGTCTGGAGATCACCGATGGATTCACTTTGCGAGCGGCGCGGGACTACCTCGGGCCGGAGATGCTACCCGATGGTGATGCCCATCTCATTGTAGAACTCGACGGACGGAAAGACAGCATCTTCTCTGACCTCGCCGGTCTACGGGAATTGGTCGGAACTCTCGGCGCACTCCATGTCGAGGAAGCCCGCGACAAAACCGCCTGCGAGGCGATCTGGCAACTTCGTCGGGAGTTCTCCTATTCCCTGCGGGCAACCGGTCTCATCAAGTTAAACGAAGACATCGTCGTGCCCCGATCCAAGCTCGTTGCTCTGGTTCGTTTTGCCCGCCAGTTGGAAAAGGACACTGGGATCCCGGTCGCCTGCTTCGGACATGCCGGGGACGGAAATATCCACACAAACCTGATGGTGAAGGACTACGAGACCGACGCCGTCGCCCGAGAGAAAGCGGATGCCGCGCTCGACCTCCTTTTTCATTGGATCATCGCGAACGATGGCAAGATCACCGGAGAGCACGGAATCGGACTCGCAAAAAAGCGCTGGTTCAAGGATGCTGTCTCGCCTGTGGCGATGGACGTCCACCGGAGATTAAAAGACGCGCTCGATCCGAACGGAATCCTCAATCCCGGAAAATTTATTGAATGACGCTCCTTTCGTCACTCCACTTTTAGTAAATCCCCCCTTATGACAGACGAACCCCTAGACGATGAACCGGAAGTCGCTCCTTCCGAAGAAAAACCCGCACCTCTTCTGACCTTCGAAGAATCCCGTGTCCTCGGCTGCCTTCTCGAAAAGGAAGCGACCACGCCGGATCATTATCCGCTCACCTTCAACAGCCTTTATTCCGCCTGCAATCAGTCGAGCAATCGTGATCCGGTGACCGATTTCGGAACCGATACGGTGGAAGAGGCGATGGAAGGACTGCGTTACAAAAAACTCTCCATCCTCGTGCATCAGGCGGGAGCTCGGGTTCCGAAGTGCAAGCACACCCTTGAGAACAAATTCCCCTACCTCACCAAAGGCCAGACGGCGCTGCTCTGTGTGCTCTTCCTCC
>JAGPCC010000281.1 GCA_018058245.1 Verrucomicrobiales bacterium | reverse complement strand
ATTTCACACTCGTCGGCAAGAGATGTTTCTGTCCATCCAATCATTTTAAAAGCTTCGTGTTTGCGATCAGTTTCTTCAAGCCATTCACTACTTCCTCCTCCAACCGGAGCGTCTCATCCATCAACGCGATCGGATCCTCATCGGTCACTTCATTCTTCCGTTGTGGCTTGTAACGCCCCGCCGACAAATTCGCCTCATTCTCCAGGACAATCTCCGCGCCCGCCCACCAGCAACGGGTGTCTTCGGCATCGGCTTCGAGCAATTCCAGATGCCCCGGACCGGGCGGAGCCGTGAACCCACCGGCCTTGTATTCCCCCCAACGCGCTATGAGTTCCGGAATGCGATTTTTCTCGGGTGTCTCAATCCTACCACCGCTCGCAACTTTGTCTGGATCGTAGCCGTCGTTGTCGACTTCGTAGAACCAGATCTTTCGCTCCGCTATCGGAGGACGCTCGCGACTCTCGCCGGGACGGCGGAAGACGAGGACACTGGTCTTGACTCCGGCGTAGGGTTTGAAGACGCCGGAGGGCAAGGAAATGACGGCGAGGACCTCGAAGTCCTCGATCAGCTTGCGACGAAGTTCGACATGGCCCCCCGTGGAGCCGAAGAGCAATCCCTCGGGCACGACGACGGCGCAGCGTCCACCGGGGGCGAGGGCGTTCATCATCACGGCGAGGAAGAGTAGCTCGCTTTTCTTCGAATTGGTCGGGAGATCGGTGCGGATGGAGTCCTTCGGGATCATGCCGGCGAAAGGCGGATTCGAGAGGATGACTTTGTAACGGCGATGTAGGTCGTCCTCAGTGAGACCGCCAAGTTCCGAAATCGTGTTGCCGCGTTTGATCCGGGCGTTTTTGATCCCGTGGAGGACGAGGTTCATCACCGAGATGCGCATCATGGAGCGGGAGACGTCAACTCCGTAGACGGCGCTCTCGAGAGTATCCCAGTCGGGGAGGCGGTCTCCGTTGCCTTTGGAGTAGGTCTGGAGCGCTGGAATAGCGGCCCTGGCTTCGCCGACATTGTCGAAGTGATTTTTCGCCAGCCATTCCTCGCCGTAGATGGGCACCTCGATGGGCTCGGTGGAGTATTTGGCGAGAACGTGCTCGACGGCGTCGATGAGGAGTCCTCCCGATCCGCAACAGGGATCGTAGATGGAATCACCGAAATCGGGATCAGTCAGGGCGACCATCATGCGACGCACCTGACGTGGGGTGCGGAACTGGCCGACTTCGCTCTGGCCTTTGGTGTAGGAGAGCAGGTGCTCGAAGACGTCGCCCTTGATGTCGGTGCCGAGTTTGGAGAACTCGATCGTGTCGATGATGTCGATGATCTGCTTCAGCACGTGCGGGTCAGTGACCTGAAGGGTGGCGTCGCGGAAGTATTCGGCGATGCGTGGCTCCTCCTCGACGAGGGAAGCCATGTAGGGGAAGACGTCGTCGCGGACGAAGTTGCGGAGCTTATCGCCGGATTTGAATTTCCACTCCGACCAGCGAAAACGCTCCGCATCACCCGCATAGATCAGTTCGCGCCGGGCCCGGTCGCCGAGGAGCCGGTGCTCCTGCTCGCGCTGGTTCTCCTCCTCGTCGAGCATCTTGAGGAAGGTGAGGTAGGAGAGCTGCTCGACGTAGGTGATGGGATTCGACACGCCGCCCGACCAAAGGATCTGGGTGATGCGGTCGAGTTTTTGGCGGAGATCGGGGGACATTTAAACGAGTGAAAGGTGGGAAGGTGAAAGTAAAAGGTGTTCTGAAGGAATAGCTGTGGCGAAGGAGCGAGTTTATCGATGCAAATTCGCTGAAACCGACATTCTTGAAACGAGCGTCTTTGCGTCTTCGAGGAAGGGGAAGGCCAATTCCGCCATGTAGGCTGGATGCGGCAGATCTTCCTCTCCGAGGCTCTTCTCCGCGAGGTGCTTCGAAGTAGCATGGAGTTTGCCTAGCAGGCGCTTCCCTTTTTCGATCCATTCATCGAGGGTTTGATTTTGGAATCGCCTCGTCTCGCTTCTCGTTTCCGCGATCTCAATGAACATTCTGTGGGCGAGCCAGTCGCGAAACTTGATGAAATCCTCGATTTCGGTAGCGAGGTCGTGTTCACCTGAAATGCCGACTTCGGAAAGTGCCGCTTGGAGTTTTCGTAGGGCCGGAGTCCTCGCCTTCGCCAAACCCAGGAGCGAATTGTCTGGAGTTGGATCCGTTTTCGAAGTGGTCATTCCCGTCAGGTTCAGTATCTGGCAGAGCATTGTCAAATCGTACTCAAAACGTTGAGTGATGACCAAGGCAAATCCGGCTTTTCGAAGGATGTCTTCGGGAGATGGGTGTTCTGAAGTCATGGGCTCTGCTATGCGGATTTGGAATGAACGGGAAAGACGGAGTCGTTCAGTTCTTCGATGACGTTTTTTAGTCCGGCTTCGCCGAAGAGTTCGACACCGACACCCGCGGCATTAACGATGGAGAGCGGGGGACGGAAAAGGTCGTCTAGAGCCACGGAACCCCGGACGACGCCGCGATTTTTGAGTCCGGTGAGGTAGGAGGCTTGGGTGGGAGAGAAGTCCTTTGAGACGAGCCAGGCGCGGAAATTCTCCTCAAGTTGCTCTTCGCGGGTCTTGCTCTTGATTAGGCCGAGCGCCTCGCGGATGAATTCGATGATGGTCCCCTCATGCTCATAGGCGAGGCGGAGATTCTCTTCGTTGAAGTAGTGCGAGGGGCGATTCAGATTGTCGGTGAGATGTGTTTCCTCATCTTCGGTGAGTGCGGCCCCGTCGCGGATCTTTTGCAAGATGGTGTCGTCGGCGATCTGGGCTCTGACGATGTCCTCCCATTCGGAAACGTAGTCCTTCTTGTCGAAACGTTCTCCGTCGGGACCGACTTCGACGTAATGAACTGCATGCAGCCAGCGATCTTCGAGGGCGAGTTCCGCGAGATTGGCGGGCACGGTCGTGGAGCGTGACTTTCCACCTCCCGTGCCGACGGTGCCGCCGTCGTTGATATCGGCGTCCTCGTGCAGCTCTTTGTTGCGGAAGAAATCGTAGATGACAAATTCCCGTTTCCCGATGCGTGGTGCCGTCCGCGTGCCGCGGCCGCGAATTTGCTCGTAGAGAATGCGGCTGCCGATGCGGCGGCAGAGAACGATGTGGAGGACCTCGGGGGCGTCAAAGCCGGTCGTGAGCATATCGACGCTGACGGCGACCTTTGGGAAGGCTTCGCGTTTGAATTTGCGGATGAGCACGTCGGCATCACGGACGTCGGAGGTGATGACTTCGGCGTAGGCACCCTTCGCTTCAGGATGAAGTTCGTTCAGGTAACGGGCAAGACGGGCGGCGTGGTGTTTTGAAATGGCGAAGACGATGGCCTTGCCGGGCATCGCGCCTTCGGGGAGTCCGGGCGCGGAATCGAGTGCGTTCTTGTGCGCCAGTTCGTCGAACTTGGCCATCATCTTGCGATTGGTGTCCTCGTTCGTCCATTTGCGCTCGAATTCGGCGGGATCGTAGAAGGTCTCGTCCTTCTCCACGCCCTCGCCGATGAACTCGGTGCAGCCCTCGGCGAACCGCCATCCGCAAAGGAAGTCATTATTGATGGCTTCGTCGATGGGGTAGGAGAAATCGGGCTTCCGGTCCTTACAGTGGTAGAAGCGATAGGTGTTCCGATCAATGAAGGCAGCCGGAGTTGCGGTGAGACCTAGGTGAAACGCGTCAAAGTGGGTCAACGCGATCTGCCAGGAGCCGTAAATGGAGCGATGAGATTCATCGACGACAACGGAGTCGAAAAAGCCGGAGGTGAAGCTCTCGTACTGGCTGATCATCGTCTGGAGCAGGCAGACGGTGATCTCGATTCCGGGTTGCGGTTTCATGCCGGCCTTGAGCCAGTAGCTGCTTTGGGCGGGGAGGAGATCCTGGATCGCATCAAGGGCCTGCTTGGCGAGTTCTTCACGGTCCACGAGGATGAGGACGCGCTTCCACCGGTCGGCCTCGAACATGCGTTTGATGTGGAGGCAGGTCAGATCGGTCTTGCCGGTCCCGGTGGGAAGCTCAAGGAGGAATCGCCGTTTTCCAATCTCCAGCGCATGATCGAGCGCCCGCATCGCGTCCTGCTGGTAGGGGCGCAGCTTTCGCGAGTCGCCGCTTCTGAGATAATGGTTGGGAATCTCGACAGTGGCGAGAGGCTTCTCGTTTTCCCGAATATTGAGAATTCGGAGGAGATCGTCCTTAGAGTAGAAGGAATTGACGATGCGCGCATCACCCTTCTTCCAATCCCAGAAATAGGTGACTTCGCCGTTGGAAAGAAAAATGAAGGGTGCGTCGAGAGTTTTGGCGTAGGGAAGCGTCTGCTGCTTGGCGGAGTAGGGGTCGAGGGCGTCCCGTTTGGCCTCGATCACGGCGAGGGGACGACCTCGCTGATCAAGGAGTACGTAATCCGAGCGAACGATGATCGGCGAGACGTCTTCGTGTCTCACAATTGGGACACGCTCCTCAAGCAGCACCTGTGATCGATCTGCTACGTTCCAGCCTGCGTCGCCGAGCATTCGGTCGATGACGACGCGGGCTTGGGCTTCATTGTGGTAGAGGGCGGACATAGGAAACTACTGGCTGTATCTTGGCACAGCGCATCGGGGATTGCGAATCGGATGATTGCATATAACTTTACTGTAGAGTTATGTTAAATCGGCTTTTATCTGAAGGGGGGATTTCATTGGATCGCCTCGGTTCGTTTCACGAAGTGGCGGAGAGTGGTAGCATTACGGCGGCAGCTAATGGCAGCCCTTCCCGCCAGAGTCTCCTCAGTCGGCAGATCTCGGATTTGGAAAGTTTCTTCGGGGTATCCCTTTTACGGCGAGAGTCCAGACCCCATCGCCTGACCTCCGAGGGCGAAGAATTGGCACGATTGTGCCGTGAGTTCTTCGTTGGGATCGAAGAATGCTCAACCCAATGGAAGACTGGTGAGACGGTAGTTTCAATCGTTTCGGGTGAGAGTCTCTTGCAGTGGATTGTGCTACCTTTGGTTCGGAGCCGTCCTATGTTCCGAAAGCAAAAGATTCGTCTTTCTCTTCGAAACCAGCGAACCGGAGACGCGGTGCAGTCGGTCATTGATGGCAAGGCGGATCTCGCTCTTGTTCGTAAGGATGCCGTTCCGGACGGATTAAAGCACGAGGGGGAGTTCGCACTTCGATATCGGCTTATTGTTCCGGAAGCGATGGCTGCTAAGGTAAACGCGAAAAGGGGGATCGAAATACTGGCAGGTCTGCCACTTGTCTTGTTGGAGGGTGACGGAGATTTGTCGCGAGCTATCAAAGAAGAATGTGGGATTCAGAATATCAGGTTGGACGTGCGGCTCGAGTGCAGCTCATTCCCGCAAATCGCCGAAGCGATCCAGACAATGGACCTCGCCGGATTCCTCCCACGATTCGCCCCGCCGATCAAGCGCACGGTTGCATATGATATCCCCGAGATGAATCGGCTCAGTCGCATCCTTACCCTTGCTTGGTCTCCGCGACGGGAAAGAATGAAGCCTTCACTCTTGCGGGTGGTAGAAGAACTTGTTTGATCACTTCATGATAGTCTTCCCGAATAAACTAGAGTCGGGGACTTCTGACCAGTCCAATCGCAGCACCCCCCCCAACGAGCATTCCCTCTACGACTTCCGCCGCATCCACCTCTGCCGGAATCAAAACGGGCCGGATCCCGGCGAGGGGCATCAAAACAAATGCCCGGCCGAACACCCCCGGGTGGGGCAGGATGAAGTCTTCTTCGCTGATCGTGACCTCGTCGCAGTAAAGCAAGTCGAGGTCGGCGGTTCCGGGAGCGTTGGGCTCGTGAGTTCCCGGTTACTAATTCCCAAATTCCCGTGACGAGGATAATGCGTCGACTGCCTCAAAGTAAACACCCGCCCATCCGCTCACGGACCTGTTTCTCCCAATCCGGATTCGATTGTTTGAACGCCTGAGAGCTCCTTGTATTCGGCGGAAGAAATTTGTCCATTTTCGTCCTGGCCGATCGCGGGAAAGAGCCATTCAAAACCACGTTTGGCCCGGTTCCATTCCTCCAAAAATCGTAAGAAACAGGTTATCTGTCGAGCGTTACTGCACGGGTAGTTGCCTCGTCACTCTGACCAGAAGAGTCCGGTGGAAGCCAGTTAGCCTGTCGCTGTGGATATCGGGCCAACGTTTCAGGAACCTCAGCCCGATCCGGGAGCGCGGCCTCGATGGGAGAATAAAGTTTCAAATCAGGGAATTCAATCCACTCAGAGCGGGATCGGGCCTGTCCATCGCCGGCTTGTTCTCTGCTTTCGGTCTACAGGTCGAGAGCATACCGGAGAGCCTCCCTGACACGCTCGAATGGTTCGCCATAGATATCGTCCCAATCGGTCCTTGTATCTCGTGATGTTGAATCGCCTGGAGGCCCTGAACGTTCGCATAGCTCTTTACCCGGAAGAACGGTCTTGAGGGCAGCTCTACCTCGTATTCGGATTCGCGATACGCGGAGGTAATCGGAACACAAA
>JAGPCC010000280.1 GCA_018058245.1 Verrucomicrobiales bacterium | reverse complement strand
GGCCAATGCCGAGAACGCGAGAACCATTCTCGCTGCTCTCATCCCGAAAATCCCTCCCCTAGCCAACTGGCCCGAACACTCCGCTCTAGACTCCGCGATCTTCACTGACCGCACCTTATGGCCTGAGGAAACGGTCCAGAAACTCGGCCCCATCTTGGAAAGATTTTTAAATAATTAAGATATATTGCAAATCTGAGTTGCAGTTTTATAAAATATTATTAAGTTTGTCTCGAAACAAATCTTTCCAACAACCCCCTTCTCCTGCTTGAAAACCGGCGTAGCCTCCTTTCTCCTTATTGTTCTTTCTACAGGAACGGTTCTCACCCTATCCTCCTGCGTTTCGACAGGGAAAAAGGGAAAGAAGACTCCCGGCATCGAAGATCCCGCTTCGATCCCTGGCCCCCCGCCGTTGCCTACCTCCGTCGGAACGCAGGATTCCTATTCCAAGGTGAACACGACCCGGCCCTGCCTCGCCCTCACGTTTGATGATGGACCGCACGCGACCAATACCCCGAGGCTCCTCGATCTCTTGAAAGCACGAAACGTCAAAGCCACCTTTTTTGTGGTCGCGACCAATGCAAAACGCTACCCGGAGATCATGCGACGCATCGTCGCGGAAGGACATGAGATCGGGAACCACACCGTGACCCACACCGCGCTCACGAAAATGTCGGATTCCGCGATCCGCCAGGAACTGACATCTTCACACGAGGCGATTCAGTCCATCACCGGCGTCGCTCCACGCACGATGCGCCCGCCCTACGGCGCAATCACCGCAACCCAAAAATCATGGATTCGCCGCGATTTCGGCTACCCGGCGATCCTCTGGTCTGTCGATCCAGAAGATTGGAAAAAACCGGGTGCCTCCGTCGTAACTTCCCGTCTTGTTTCTGGTGCCAAACCAGGCGGCATTCTCCTGGTCCACGATATCCACTCCGCCAGCATCGACGCGATGCCCAGCACCATAGACCAACTCCTCGCCAAAGGATTCCAGTTTGTTACCGTGACGCAACTCATCGCGATGGACGGGAAGTGAGGGGGCACTCTGGCCGCAAGAGGTGGAGGAGGAAGGTGCCTCAACGCAACTGGTATCCGGCCTAAAAAGGCGGTAGATTGTTATTCTCCGGAATGGTGCCCCGCTGAAATTTCCATAGATCACTAGATCGCTGAAGCACTGCTGTATGGCTCATCAGCGATGGAACGGGCCGTTGGCCCTTCAGAAATTGTTTTCGGATCGCCCTATCCCGCTGTTCCACATCAAACTTGCGCAACTCGGAGAAATTCTATCCCGATTTACCGCCCACCGGCTCCTAGCGACTCTCCGATGCATGGACCGGAAGCCCATGCTACTTGCATCTCCCGGAATTCGTAGCGCAAGTCGATTTTTTGATCCCTCCACAAATCTCAACCGCCTGCGGGGAGGTTCGAGATCGCGCTCTCAATCCCGCGCAGAAAACTATCGATATTCCCCGTTCTGGGGATGTTCTCCGAAGGTTTTTCCATGTCCTTACTCAGAAAAATCGTGGGATAGCCTCCTACTCCCCACTTTTCCGCCATGGCCCGATTTCGTTCTTTTATCTCAGCCGGTTGGGCTTTCCGTTTGGGGAAATCAATCGCTAACAGAACGAGGTGTTCATCGGCAAAACTACTGAACTTAAAATTTTTGTGAACGTCCTTTTCGAGGGCTTTGCAGGGAGGGCACCAGTCCGATCCGGTGAAAAGCACATAGACGGGCAAACCGAGTTTCTTTGATTCTGCGAAGGCTTTCTCCGGATCATCGAACCAACGCGCCTTTCGTGCCGGTTTTAGTCGATGGACGGGAGCGGGACTGGTCGCTGCGGCAGCATTTTGGTCTGAACTCAGGGCAGCCACGGCCTCGATCGATTCATCGGCAAGGGCTGCGAGGTCCAATTGGTCGTTGGGACTCAATTGAGCGAACGAAATGACAAAAAACTGACCATCACTTTTCCGCTTGAAGGCAATCTCATCGCCCCGCTTCCCGACGATCTCACCGGGAATGGAGCGTCCATCCGCGCTGATAATGACCCGGACCAAAGGGAATTGTTTTTCTACAACCGCTTCAGGGACTGATACAGGTGCGCTAACCGGGGCGGCACCATCGGAAGCGGGACTGGAAACCGTTTCCGGAAACGGATTCGTTCCCTCCGGTTCCTTCTCCGATTGTAACTTCGGTGGTTTGCACCCTCCAAGGAGGATCATCCCGGCCATGATGGTTAGGAGGAGAGCTCTCGGAATCATGTTTTGATTTTTTCGATTGTCCATGGAGTCAATGATTTGTCTATCACAATATCTCCTCCGCAATCCAGCATTATTTCGTTTTTCCTCGGGAAGTCCGATGAAAAACATCCAAAAGAATCGGCGGAAAAGCAGTTTCCCCCCCCACTCAAGGGAGCACCTGCGGCAGGGAGTTCCCGAATCGCAATGCCGCCGGCACGGCGGAGAGATCGGCGGGGGTCTCATCGGCAAAGAGCACAACAATCTCCTCAAATCGTCCTGTCCCCCAGGCGTTTTGATCGACGAGCCACTTCTGGATAAACCGAGCGACGGAGACACGAGCATCATCGCTCACCTTGTTTAGAGTCTCCGGTTGGCGTGCCCGTTCCTCCAGTTTGCCGGTAATTTCCTTCTCCAACGCATCGAGGTCATCACTTCTGTCCCAACGAGCCCAGCCGGCTTGGGTTTTCTTTTCGACTCCAGCCGTATCAAAGGCAACCGGGAGAGAGGGACTCACTTTCGGAGCACGAACGATGAGCCGCTTGCCCTCCGAAGTGATATTCCATTCGTCATCCAAATCGATATGAAACCGGTAGGTCGCCGGCACGGTGATCTCCGACACGGTAGTGGTGAGAGGCAATACTTTCCCAAACATCGCGAGATTGGTAGTCCGAGAGAATCGCTCCGACGACTCTGCCGTCGCGATTTCCAAAATGTTCCCGTCCGTCGGGGAAATCTTGAGCTCGCGCCATTCACTGAAAGTCGTGATGACGACTTTCGGTTGAAAAATCGATGCCACCTCGATGACCGTCTCTTTCACGGAATCGGCCGCTCGCTTCGCCATCTCGACAAAAGTGAAAAAGACAATCAATCCAGCCACGACGAGGGTGAAAAAGACCCAGAACCAAGTGCCCGGGCCACGGCGGGAGGGAGCGACCGTCGGTAGTGGCTCGGTCGGTTCAGGGGACGGGCTAGAGTCGGGGCGATCAGCGTTCATCGGTTCTCTCCCTTTACGCAAAGTACCCGCGCTGTTTCTCCGTCACCGGCATTCCGAGTAAGTCCATGACCTTCAGCATATCCTCCCAAACGGCCCTCTTTGCTGCCTTCGCCTGTTCCAGACTGCCGTCGGACTCTTGTCGCAGGAGATACTCGGGATGACAAGTGATGACGAGGGGTATCCCCTGAAAGAAATATTCCCCCTTGCGGAAGGTCGCGAGATTGCCGCCTCTTTCCAGTAAACCCTCGGCGGCCGTGCGGCCCAACGCCACGATCACGCGAGGGCGGACTACCTCGATCTCGGCGCGGATGTACTTCAACGAAGCCGCCATCTCCTCCTCCTGCGGTGGGCGACTCGTCGCCCCTTGAAATCTGCCGTCCCCTTTCTTGGGCCGAAATTTCATGATGTTGGTGAGGTAGACGACCTCACGGCTCAATCCCATCGCCTTGAGAATCTGGTCGAGTTTCTCACCGCTCGGGCCAACAAAAGGTTTTCTCGCCTGCTCCTCTTCGAAACCCGGCGCTTCCCCGACGAACATGAGGTCCGACTGCGGATTTCCCGTCGCAAAAACGACCGTTTCAAAAAGAGTTCCCAGTTCCCGGCACGCCGAACAGTTTTTCACCGCCTTAAAAATCGCATTCAGTTGCTCTCGACGCCAGGCTTCTGTCCGCTCGGAATCCGGAACGGACGGAATCACAAAGGTTCCCGATGAGGCCGTGGAAGCCGGAGAAGGCAACTCAGAGCGTGCGGCCCCGCTTTCCTGCGGTGGGATCGTGGCGGTCCCGCCAGTGTGTTTGGTTGCTTTGGGAGAGGCGAGCGGAGCGGCGGTCCGACGCCCAAAACTCCGCAATTCAAGTGGTAGCGAGCGGAGCGCATTCTCAGCCCCCGCCCCGAGCGCGATCGTCTCGCCCCCCCGACGTTTTTCGCGATTGAGGATTCCAAGAAGAGTCGTGAGGCCTGATGTTATCGGATTTTCGCCGCTCATGTTCTAGATGGTAGCCCGTGAGTTTGGCTGAATCTACCGCCAAAATCAGAAAATTGATCCTCTCTCAGCTGCCCATGCCTCCATCGCCGCCCTGACTTGCTCTTGCCTGCAATTTTCCGCTTTTGCTTTCCTTTACTCTCATGCAACACTGTTGAGTCCCCGACCTAACCCTATCAGTAGACTCGCTCCAACCCAGTTTAGAAAAATGTTCAAACGCATCGGCAACCTCATCCGCGGATTTTTCGGCCTTTTTGTCTCCGGACTCGAAAAGCAGAATCCGGAAGCCCTTCTCGAAGTGGAAAAGGAAAATCTCCGCAAGCAGATTTCGGAATACAACAAGGGTCTCGCGGCCCATGCCGGACTCTGCGAACGACTGATGTCCCAGGTCACCCGAGAGGAAAAAGAAATCCGTGAACTCACCGCAAAAGCCTCGGCGCACCTCAAGGCAGGGAATCGCAAACTCGCCGGCGAATACGCACTCCGCCTCCAGCAGATCAAAGAGGGCCATGCTTCGAATATCGAGCAACTCGGAGATGCGGAGAAAACCTACGAAGAACTCAAGAAATCACGCGATCTTGCCGTGAAGTCCGCTCAGGACAAAATCGAAGCACTGAAGCGGGACATCAGCGCCACCCAGATCGCCAAAGCCACCGCCGAACTGAGCGAGATGGCCGCCGGAATGATCAACGAGATCGGTGGAGCCGGGGACACGCTGAACCGACTAGAGGTGATGGTTCGCGAAGAAAAAGAAAAAGCGAAAGGTCGTGCCCGGGTTGCCAAGGACAGCATCAATACGAATGACCTTGATGCCATGGAAGCGGAACGATCTGCCCTGGAGGAGCTCGCTCTCGCCGACTTCGCTGCGGAATCTGGGATCGTGATCGAAGCGGAGCCAGGAACCACAGACGAGACGGCGATCTCGACGGATGGCAAAACCATGTGATCGCGTCGCCTTTCAGTTGTCCCCGACATTCCGCACCTGATCACCCGCCCGGGCAATGAGGAAACTGAGTTCGAGCGCATTGCGCTTGTACTTTCCCTTTGCTTTCACGTGGATGAGTTCCAGCGCAAGCTCGAGGAGGTGATCGGCTCTCTCGGCATTGCAGACCATCATTCGCATCAATTCCCCCTTCACTTCTCCGCGCACGACAGAGGCGTCGGAGTTTTCCGCATACCGCCGCAGGAGGAGTCCTGCGATCTCGTGACAGAGGCCGAGCAGACCGCTCTCTGATTTCTTTTCGCCTCCATTTCGGGGATCGAAGACCTGACCAGATGCGATGGTCGATGTGTTGACACGGTGGGTCTGGCTGGAGGAAGTGAGGGCGGTCCGGGTTTTTCTGTTCATGAAGACACTGTAACGGAGGGGGTGGGACACCCACAGCGCACCTTTCACGATTTCGGAAAAAATTACGACTTTTTGTAATGAGCCGCCGCTCGTTTGAGCTCCGCTGCGACCCGTTCTCTCAGCAGCGGGGGCTCGATCGCTTCGGCTTGGCCGCCGAATCCCAGGATCCAACGAGCAATGTCTTCGAGCGCCGTGAGCGTCATCGAGATTTCGATCTCATTGCCACCGGGAGTGACCTCTCGGATTTCCTGACTCGGGTGCCAGCGGCGCTCGGAGACTACGCGCGCCGCAAAACCGGAGAAACGAATTTTCACCGGGTAATGTACGCCCCCTTTCTCTTCGCCGGACCAGACCCCGAAACTGCCCGCAAAGTGATCCTCAAGCCGGAAATCCCGATCGCGTCGAAATCGTTTTGCCGTGAGGTGGACGGATTTCATTCGTTGCACCGCAAAGGTCCGCCGCGCGCCTCGATCCAGATCGAATCCGATCACATACCAGCCGCCGTCGATCTCGGCGAGGTGATAGGGCTGAAGATGACGCCGCGAGGGAGTGGAGTCCGCGAGTTTCTGGTAATCAAAGTGCAATTCGCGACTTTCCAAAACGGCTTTGGCAAGACGGTCAAAAATGAAAATATCGCGCTCGGTCATGCCGGTGGATTTCACCGAGAACGCCTGATCGATGTCCGACCAGGGGATCGTGACCTGCTCGCGCATTCCCGCCTGGAGGCGCTGAAATCCGCTCCGGAGGGAAGCCTCGAGCGCAGAACCCTTCAACTGTCCGAGGGCATTCCGCGCGAGAATGAGGGCGACAAGATCTTCGGAGGTCGTTTTGAGAAACGGGAAATCGTTTACCGGGCGCGTGTAGTAGTATCCGTGCTCTACTTCGTGATACTCGAGAGGGAGTTCCATCTCCTCCCGCATGAAATTGAGA